>NZ_JBYSVW010000003.1:0-450730 GCF_058986625.1 Pseudomonas sp. GW821-FHT07G06 | reverse complement strand
GCCGCAGGCTGCGATCTTTTGCGCCTGAAAATCAAAAGATCGCAGCCTGCGGCAGCTCCTACAGGGGATTGTTTACGGCAATAAAAAACGCCCGCGCTCGGGGGAGCAGCGGGCGTTTTTTTGTCAGCGGCGAAAGTTACTTCGCTTTGACACCTTCGAACGTCACGTACATCTCAACCGCGTCGGACGATGGGCCCAGGTCTTTCTGCTTGCCGAAATCGGAACGCTTGAGGCTGAAAGTACCCTCAAAGCCTGCACGGTAGCCGCCCCATGGATCCTTGCCTTCGCCCAGGAAAGTGGCCTTGACCACGATTGGCTTGGTTACACCAAGGATCGTCAGGTCGCCAGCCACGTCAGCAGTGTCCTTGCCAGCGGCGTTTTTGCCGGTGGGTTTGACGCTGGTGGAAACAAACGTGGCTTTGCTGGCGTTCAGGAAGTCTTTGCTGGCGATGTGCTTGTCACGCTCGGCGTTGTTGGTGAACACGCTGGCGGTGTTTACGTTGAACTCGATCTTGCTGTCTTCAGGCTTGGTAGCGTCGAAGCTGAACTTGCCGTCGATGTCCTTGAAAGTACCGGTGATGAAGCTGTAACCCAGGTGGCTGATCTTGAAGTCAACGAAGGCGTGCTGGCCTTCTTTGTCGACCACGTAGTCAGCGGCCATTACGTTACCGGCGGACAACAGGGCCGAACCGATTGCCAGAGCGGCCAGAGTCTTTTTCAACATGCTTTGTTTTCCTTGGGAGTCGAGGTTGAACTTCAGGCTTTGCGACCCAACATTCGCTTGAGGGTCACATCACGGTCGATAAAGTGGTGCTTCAATGCTGCCAACGCATGGAGGCCGGAAAAAATTACCAGCACCCACGCCAGATAGAGGTGAATCACGCCAGCGGTATCTGCCTGGTCCGGCAATCCGGAGACCAGAGCAGGCACTTCAAACAAGCCAAACACCGGGATACCGACGCCTTCTGCGGTGGAAATCAGGTAACCGGCAATCAACACGGCAAACAGACTGAGGTACAGGAAGCCATGACCGAACCTGGCGCCGAGGCGCGTCATGCGGCTGTAGCTGGCCAGGGTTGGCGGCGGCGGGCTGATGAAGCGCCACAGCACCCGCAGCAGCATCACACCCAACACCACCAGGCCGATGCTCTTGTGCAGGTCCGGCGCGTCTTTGCGCCAAGTGCTGTAGTAGTCGAGCCCGACCATCCACAACCCAAGCGCGAACAAACCGAATACGGCCAGTGCCACGCCCCAGTGCATGAAGATGCTGACCCAGCCGTAGCGGGAGGTAGAGTTACGTAGCTGCATTGCCTGGATCCCTGTAAGTGCCGGCTCAAGAGTATCGAGTTATCTATCGAATTAAAGCGGAAAAATTTGCTTTGAAATATCGAAAAATACGATCAACAGTCTGAAGCCTGCGAGTTAAGGAAAGATTAAAGTCGAAATTGTGAGGAAAAGTGAATACAAACCAGAGAACACCTGTATCAAAAGATTTATTCGATTCTGCTCCCGGTTTTTCTCCGGGCAAAAAAAGCGCGGCCCTTGAGCCGAATGCTGATCGGTTAAGGATTTTGTGGGAGCGAACCTGCGCGCGATGGGCTCAAGAACACCGCGGGGTACCCAGTGGGTCTGCAAAATCGTTAACGACCATCGCGAGCAAGCTCACTCCTACAATGAGCGACGGCGCAACCTGATCCAGAGCCCTTGATGGCGGCCGCTGCCTTTCTGCTTTACCCGAACCTGTAATGTAGTTTTTTAGAAAAAATATAAATATGTATAGCCACTTTTGATTTTTAACCTAATGGAATGAGAGCTCAACAACTCATTAATTAAGGAAAAAACATGGCTATTACTTACACACCATTTCAAGCAAGCGGCTCGCCTTTGCTACCTCCCAATCAAAAGATGTCGCCGGGGCAGTACCTTATGTCCGCGAATGGACGCTTTAGATTGATATTACAAGCCGATGGCAATCTGATCATTAAGGATGGTGAAGCTGTAATCTGGGTTGCAGATAGCAATCAGCCTTATAGCCGAACTACCTACCCGAAAAGAATGCGAGAGCCTCTGATGTTTGTAATCAGCAATAGTGGCTTTCTCTATGATCCGTCCAGAAGGCGTTTATGGATTGCAGAAAGCACCCATAGCATTGATAAATCGCTTTGGTACAACGCTTGTATGGTCATGCAGGATGACGGAAATCTAGTCATTTACGACGGACGGACGGGCAGTCTGTGCTGGGCTCGCTTCGGATTTGTCCCTGGCCGCATTCCAAAGCCGAAGGAAAGGTTTGTCAGAGTACTTCCGGATGGTAAACAGATTTATGAATGGAAATTTTCATTAGACCCTCTTTAACCATGGCCAACTACTTCAACTTCTAAGGACCTGTAAAAACTGGAGGGGGTTGCAAGCAATCAGGATCATACGGATTTATATCGCACTTATAGGCCAGCTGCTGACCGTATCCTTTAGGAAATAATTCTGCACCCTTACAACCAGAAAGTGCTATCAATATTATTACTGCAAGTGCCTTCATATACCCTCCAGTTTTTTTGAAAAGAATAGAACTCAAAGCCAGGCACTATCCATCATTTGATTCTGATAACTTTGTGGGAAGTATCCGATATATCGCTGAGGCGTGTAAGACCAAGATCACGAATTATGCGATACCTGATTACAGCACAGGTAAACCGGGATATTTCACGCTTGTTAGACGAGCAAAAAAAGCGCGGCCCCAGAGCCGCGCTTTTTTACGCCTGAACGTTACTGCGCCTTGGCCTCCGTTGCCGGAGTCGCAGCCGGTTTGGCCGCTGGCTTCTTGGCCGGCTCGGCTTTCTTGACGGGTGCCTTGGCCGGCGCTTTTTTCGCCTCGGTCTTGGCGGCCGGTTTGGCCGGAGCCTTCTTGGCTGGCTCGGTTTTTACCGGTGCCGCAGGCTTCGGTGCTTCCACCGGTGCCGGCGCGGCGGTCGGGGCTGGGGCCGGAGCAGGTGCTGGGGGTGCTACAGGCTCAGGCGTCTTGACCGGTTCCGGCTTCTTCTCGTCATCCGAGCCGCCGAACAGGTTGCTGAAGAAGTTGCCTTTCTTCGCCGCCACCGCACCAGCGCCCGCCGCAGCGGCGGCGGCGGCCGGAACCACTTTCGCCGGTTCGAACGACTTGCCCGCCGCCAGGTCTTCAACCTGGCTGGCTGCACGTTGACCGGTGCGCAGCGCGCCTTCCAAGGTGCCCGGGTACAGGGTGTCGGTGTGTTCGCCAGCGAAGGTTACGCGCTGAACCGGGCGTTCCCACAGGCGCCAGAATTTGCTGATCTGGCCCGGGCCGAAGGCCAGGTAGGCGCCGCCAGTCGACGGGTCGGTGCTGTAGCGACGGATTTCATAACCGGTGAACGAACCACGGGCCTGTGGATAGAACGCGTGCAGGCGGATCAACACCTGATCGACCATCTGCTTGTCGCCGAATGCCTGCATCACTCGCGCATTGTCGCCAGACAGGTTGATTACCACGTTGGCGCCGCCCTTCAGGGCAGGCTCGACCCACAACATGCCCAGGCCGGTGTTGCTGTAGATCTCGCCGGACATGCGCGCCTTGCTTTCCCACACCGGCGTCTTGAACTTCAGCATGATCTGGTCGCGCCAGCCGTAGTTGGTGCCCTTGATCGCCGCCAGGTGCTGGGCGTCCAGCGCCGGGGTCATCTGGATCTTGTTCAGGGCGCGCAGTGGCACCGCCAACACGACGTAGTCAGCCCGATAGCCGACGCCATCGACTTTGACAGTCACGCCATCCTTGTCCTGAATGATCGCCGAGACTGGGGAGTTGGTCTTGATGGTTTTCAACTGCTTGACCAGGGCCTGGGCCAGCACCGGGCTGCCACCGACCAGGCGCGCAGCGCGCAGGTCACGATCGGAGACGCCACGGTAGACGCGGCTCTGCTGCGCGAAGTACAGCAGCGACAAGCGCGAAGGTTCGTCGTAGCGGGTACGGATCTGCTGGTTGATCAACTGGCGGGCGGTGGCCGGCAGGTTCTGCTTGTCGAGCCAGCTGGACACGTTGATCTGATCCAGCGCGTGCAGCGTGTTGTTGGCGGCCGGGTTCAGCGGGTCGTCGATCGAACGCGCCAGATCGTCCACGGTCTTGTCGAAGCGCTTGAGCGCCTCGGCGGTGGCCGGCTGTTTGGTCGCCAGATCGGCGGCAGAGAAATACTCGCCATCGATCAGGTAGCTTGGGGTCCGCACGAACTCAGGGGCCGGCGTGGTGCTCAGCTTGAAGTTCGAAACGTACTTGTTCAGCACCGGCTGGGTCTTGTCGTTGCCGATCCATTCGCTGGTGGCCATGCCGGAACGGCCGCCCAGGCTCGACCTGGCTTCCAGCAGGGTGACCTGCCAGCCCTTGCTCTGCAGCTCGTACGCGGCAGTCAGGCCCGACAGGCCGCCGCCGATCACGATCGCGGTTTTATCCTTGGCCAGCGCAGACACGCTGAACAGCCCCAACATCACCAGCGCACAGGCGCGCAGCCAACCGACAGACATTCAGCGAACTCCGGAAATACACGAGGAAAACAGCAGTTTTTGCGAGCCAGACGGCTCAAGAGCCGCGAAGGATACGTCAGCCATCAGGCACCTGCCAGCAACGTCTATCGGCCTGAACAAAGTAGCTCATTCGACACAATGGGTTGTCCCCGTGGCACGCATTGCATAGGCTTGCCCGATTGTTTGTCCGCGCAGGTCACGGACTGCCTCCAGGAGAGTGAAAATGGGCCTGAATAATCAGTGGATGCAACGCGATCTCGCCGTGTTATGGCATCCCTGCACCCAGATGAAAGATCACGAACAACTGCCGCTGATCCCGATCAAACGCGGGGAAGGCGTGTGGCTGGAAGACTTCGAAGGCAAACGCTACCTCGATGCGGTCAGCTCCTGGTGGGTCAATGTGTTCGGGCACGCCAACCCGCGGATCAACCAGCGCATCAAGGATCAGGTCGATCAGCTCGAACATGTGATCCTTGCCGGCTTCAGTCATCAACCGGTGATCGAGTTGTCCGAGCGCCTGGTGAAGATGACGCCGGAAGGCCTGACCCGGTGCTTCTACGCCGATAACGGCTCGTCCTGCATCGAAGTCGCGTTGAAAATGAGCTTTCACTACTGGCTCAATTGCGGTCAGCCGAACAAGAAGCGCTTCGTTACCCTGACCAACAGCTACCACGGCGAAACCATGGCGGCGATGTCGGTGGGCGACGTGCCGCTGTTCACCGAGACCTACAAGGCGCTGTTGATGGACACCATCAAAGTGCCGAGCCCGGACTGCTACCAGCGTCCCGCGGGCATGAGCTGGGAAGAGCATTCGCGCAATATGTTCGCCGCGATGGAACAAACCCTGGCCGAGAACCATGACAGCGTCGCAGCCGTAATTGTCGAGCCGCTGATCCAGGGTGCCGGCGGCATGCGCATGTACCACCCGGTGTACCTCAAGCTGTTGCGCGAAGCCTGCGACCGCTACGGCGTGCACCTGATCCACGACGAAATCGCCGTCGGTTTCGGCCGCACCGGGACAATGTTCGCCTGTGACCAGGCCGGTATCCGCCCGGACTTCCTGTGCCTGTCCAAGGCCCTGACCGGCGGCTATCTGCCGCTGGCGGCGTGCATGACCACCGACGAAGTCTACAGCGCCTTCTACGACGACTACCCGACCCTGCGCGCCTTCCTGCACTCCCACAGCTACACCGGCAACCCGCTGGCGTGCGCGGCGGCCCTGGCGACCCTGGACATCTTCGAAGAAGACAACGTCATCGAGAACAACAAGGCCCTGGCGCAGCGCATGGCTTCGTCGACGGCGCATCTGGTGGATCACCCGAACGTGTCCGAAGTACGCCAGACCGGCATGGTGCTGGCCATCGAGATGGTCAAGGACAAGGCCACCAAGGAAGCTTACCCGTGGCAGGAACGTCGCGGCCTGAAGGTGTTCCAGCACGCCCTGGAGCGCGGTGCCTTACTGCGTCCATTGGGTAGCGTGGTGTATTTCCTGCCGCCGTACGTGATCACCCCGGAGCAGATCGACTTCCTGGCCGAAGTGGCGAGCGAGGGGATCGACATAGCGACCCGTGACAGCGTCAGCGTGGCGGTGCCGAAGGACTTCCATCCGGGCTTCCGTGATCCGGGTTGACAGTCGGTGATTACCCTGTGGCGAGGGGGCTTGCCCCCGTTGGGTCGCATAGCGACCCCAGATTCGGCAACCTGGTTTCCCCAGATAAATCGCACCAGCAGGATTTGCGACCGCTTCGCAGCCGAACGGGGGCAAGCCCCCTCGCCACAAAAAGCTACTCCGACACACTTACGATGCCGAACATTAGATTCAGTAGAGACCCCGCATGAGACTGTCCCGCTTCTTCATCGACGCCCCCCTGAGCACCGGCGAGCACGAGTTGCCCGAAGCCCAGGCCCATTACATCAGCCGCGTGCTGCGCATGGCCGAGGGCGATGCGTTGCAATTGTTCGACGGCTCGGGCCAGGAGTTTCGCGCCAGGCTGGTCGAAGTCGGCAAAAAGCGCGTCGTGGTGCAGATCGATGAAAGCTTCGCCGGGCAAATCGAATCGCCGCTGCAAATCCATCTCGGCCAGGGCCTGTCCCGGGGCGAGCGCATGGACTGGGCGATTCAGAAAGCCACGGAACTGGGCGTCAGCGAAATCACCCCGATCTTCACCGAACGCTGCGAAGTCCGGCTCAAGGACGAGCGCGCCGACAAACGCCTGCTGCACTGGCGCCAGGTGGCGATCAGCGCTTGCGAGCAATGCGGCCGCTCAAGGGTACCGGTGATTCATCCGCCGCTGTTGCTGGCTGACTGGTTGAAGCAGACGCAAGCCGAGTTGAAGCTGGTGCTGCATCCGGTGGCCGAGCCGCTGGTGAGCCATGCCAAACCTTCAAGCCTGGCATTCCTGATCGGTCCGGAGGGTGGTTTGTCCGATGCCGAAGTCGATCAGGCCAAGGCCGGCGGCTTCCACGCCGCCCGCCTCGGTCCACGGGTACTGCGCACCGAAACCGCGCCGGTTGTTGCACTGGCGGTGGCCCAGCAACTGTGGGGGGATTTCTGAAAAGATCGCAGCCTGCGGCAGCTCCTACAGGGATGTACGCCATCCAATTGCAGGAGCTGCCGCAGGCTGCGATCTTTTGCATTTACTGCACCGGATCGCTCACCGGTTTTGCAATGATCGCCTTGAGTTCGCTGGTCATCGGGAATTCAAGGTTCAAACCCTTCGGCGGGATCGGCTGCTCGAACCAGCGTTTGTAGATGCCATTGATCTCGCCCGAGCTGTACAGATCCGCCAATGCGCCGTTGACCAGCGCCAGGAGCTGCGGATCGTCCTTGCGCACCATGCAGCTGTAGATCTCCCGCGATTGCTCCTCCCCGACCACCACCCATTTGTGCGGGTCGTTGGCCTTTGCGCGCTCGCCATAGAGCAGCGCGTCGTCCATGTAGAACGCCGCCGCCCGGCCAGACTGCAGCATCTGGAAGGCTTCACCGTGGTCCTTGGCGCTGATCACGAACATGTCGATCTTGTGATCGACGTTGTAGCTTTTCAGGAAGCGCTCATTGGTAGTGCCGGCGGTGGTCACCACGTTCTTGCCGCGCAGGTCAGCGAAGCCCTTGATCCCGCTGTCCTTCGCGGTCAGCAACTGGCCTTTGACGTAGATGAAACCATAAGAGAACGCCACCTGCTTCTGTCGTTCGGCGGTCACGCCGGTGGAGCCGCACTCCAGGTCCACGGTACCGTTTTGCACCAGTGGAATACGGGTCTGCGAGGTCACCAGGTTGTACTTCACCTTCAAGTCCGGCAGCGCCAGTTGCTGCTGGATGCGCTCGACGATCTTGCCCGCCAGATCCACCGAGTAACCCATAGGCTTGCCGCTGTGATCACCCACGTAGGAGAACGGTACCGAAGCATCGCGATAGCCCAGGGTGATGCTGTTGGCGCTGGCGATTTTGCTCAGGGTGCCGGTCAGCGGCGCTTCATTGGCCTGAACCTGATTGCCGAGCAACAGGCCAAGTGTACAAGCGAGCAACGTGATTTTTTGCATTGTTATTCTCCGTTGTGGGTGTTGGTTTATCAGACGCGTGCAGCGATGACGGTGATTTCCACCAGCACCTGCGGGCGGGCCAGTTCGGCCTGAACGGTGGTGCGGCTCGGTGCCTGCCCCGGCGATAGCCAGGCCGACCAGGCCTCGTTCATCGCGGCGAAATCCTCGGTAATGTTCTTCAGGTAAATGGTCGCACTGAGCAGATGATCCTTGTCGCTGCCCGCCTCGGCCAGCAAGGTATCGATTTTCGCCAGCACTTCGCGGGTCTGGCCGCTGGCATCCCGGGCATCGCCCGGCACCTGCCCGGAGAGAAACACCAGGTCGCCAAAGGTCACGGCGCCGGACAGGCGCGGGTTGCTGTGCAGTCGGGTAATGGTCATTGCAGTGTCCTCTTCAGAAATCAGTATTCAGGCGGCCCGGTGGCTGAAACCCTGAAGGTCGATGGACGGCTGGCGCTCGCCGATCAGTTCGCTGATCAAGCGCCCGCTGCCGCATGCCAGGGTGAAACCCAACGCGCCGTGGCCGAGGTTGAGCCACAGGTTGCGATACGCCGTCGCGCCCAGCAACGGCACGCCGCTAGGGGTGGCCGGGCGCATGCCAGCCCACTCGACGGCCTCGTCATAGGCGCCGGCATTTGGAAAGGTGTCATGGGCCTGGCGCTTGATCAGCGCCAGGCGTTTGGGGTCCAAAGCAGGGTCGAAGCCGACAATGTCGACCATTGCCGCCACTCGCAATTGCTTGCCGATGCGGGCATAGACGATCTTGCGGTCGTAGTCGGTGATGCTCACGTCCGGCGCCCGGTGACCGGCGCCGATCGGCACGGTCAGGCTGTAGCCCTTGAGCGGATAAAGCGGCAGTTGCAGCCCGGGAAGCGCCAACAGCGGACTGCGGTGACCGGCGGCGATCACCAGTTGATCGACCGGCAGCACTAGTTCGCCCAGTTCGATGGCGTTGACGTTGCCGTTGCTGTGGCGGATGCCGGTTACCGCTTGCCCGAGACGAAACTCGCAACGGCCGGACGCTTGCAGCCGGGCGGCCAGTTGCTGGCAAAAACCGTGGCAGTCGCCCACCTCTTCGTCCGGGGTGTAGATCGCCCCGACAAAGGGCGCATCGATCAGCGCCGGTTCCAGTTGCGCGCATTCGGCCGGCGACAACACCTGCTGTTGCTGCGGGTCGGCCAGGTTCTGGCGCGCATGCTCGAAGCTGCTGTTCTGACGGAAGGTCACCAGTTTGCCATTGCGCCGCCACTGGAATCCCGTCAGCCCATCGTCCTCGCGCCAGGACTTCAATGTGTCCTGGCTGAACAGCGCCAGGCGCAGCAGGTGCGAGGCGTTCTCGCGGTTGACCGAACGGCGGCAGGCGCCGAGGAACGATGCCATCCAGCGCCACTGGGCCGGGTCAAAGCGCGGGCGCAGCTTCAACGGTGAGTCGCCGCGCAGCATCCAGCCAATGGCTTGCAAAGGCACACCGGCGTCGGCCAGGGGCGCGACATAGCGATAGGACAACTGGCCGCCGTTGGCGAAGCTGGTTTCGCTGCCCAGCGAGTCCCGCGCCTCGACCACCGTCACTTCAAAGCCGTCGCGCACCAGCGCATAGGCCGTTGCCAGGCCAATCACACCGCCACCGATGATGCACACACGCTGAGCCATGTCCGCCCTTAAAACCGTTGTGAAGACGAGGCCAAGGTTAGAGCCAGGTGACAGACGTTGAACAATGCATAAAGATGGCAACCCCATAAACAAAGGTTATGGACTTGCCATGCGCCTTCGCCATATCGAGATTTTCCAGGCCATCCGCCAGACCGGTTCGATCAGCGCTGCCGCGCAATTGCTGCACGTCTCGCAGCCGGCGGTGAGCAAGGTGTTGCAGCACGCCGAGCAACAATTGGGTTTCCCGCTGTTCCTGCGGGTACGCGGCAAGTTGCAGGCGACGCCGGAAGCGCTGGAGCTGGAGCGTGAAGTGGACAAGGTCAGTGAAAGCCTGCAAGGCGTGCGACGCCTGGCGCAGAGCCTGCGCCGCGAACCGGGCCACAGCCTGCGCATCGGCGCCACCCCGGCGCTGGCCCTGTCATTGCTGCCGCCGGCCATTCACGAATGGACCGGGCGATACCCGGACATCGCTTGCGAACTCTCCAGCGCCCACAGTCGCGAACTGATGCAGAACCTGTTGATGCGCGAAGTGGATGTCGCCCTGACCCTGCAACGCCCGGATCACCCGGGGCTCAAGGCCCAAGCGCTGGCGTCTGGCGTGTTGGTGGCGCTGGCGCCGAGTGGTTACTGGCCTCAGGAAGAGGTGGGTAAACCCTTGCCGCTGATGGCGCTGGCGGATGCGCCGCTGATCGGCTTGTCCAGCGCCGATCCTCTGGCCGCGCGGCTCGACAGTTACCTGGAAGCGGTCGAACCGCCGCCCCGGGTACGCATCGCCGTGCAAACCTACTCACTGGCACGGGCGATGGTGGAATCCGGCGCGGGCCTGGCGGTGATCGATCCGTTCACCGCCCTTGGCGCCTCTCCCGCCAACACAATGATCCGCCCTCTGGCACCGCCGCTACCCATCACCCTGTACGCAGTGACCCGCACCGCCGAACCGCCGCCCCACACCTTGAACGACCTGTTGCAGGTATTCAGCCGCCGAGCCCGGGAGCAGCTGGATCGGCTGGCCCCGGTACAGCCTTAAAGGACATAAAAGAAAATCGCCACAAAGTGCAGCAAACTCCCGGCGATCACGAACAGATGCCAGATCCCGTGGGCATGGCGCAGGCGATGATCAAGGGCAAAAAAGATAATCCCCACGGTGTACAACACCCCGCCCGAGGCCAACCACGCAAATCCGGCGCCGCCCAGTGCCGCGAGCAGCGGCTTGACCGCCACCAGCACAATCCAGCCCATCACCGCATAAATCACGATCGACAGAATCCGCGCCTCCGAACGCGGCTTGATCTCTTGCAGGATGCCGATCAGCGCCAGCCCCCAGACAATCCCGAACAAGGTCCAGCCCCACGGCCCGCGCAGGGTCACCAGGCAAAACGGTGTGTAGCTGCCGGCGATCAACAGGTAGATCGAGAAGTGATCGACCTTCTGCATGATCGCTTTCTTGCGTCCGCGCACGCTGTGGTACACGGTCGATGCGCTGTAAAGCACCAGCAAGGTAAAGGCGTAGATCGCCATGCTGACAATCTTCCACGGGCTGCCGTCGAGACTGGCCAGCACAATCAGCCACACCCCGCCGATAAACGCCGCCACCGCCCCGGCCAGATGCGTCCAGGCGTTCAGTCTTTCTCCGTGATACATGTGGTGCTCACCTCGAATTTCATCAGCGCAACGCGCAAGGCTCAGCCCTCAAGATTAAAAGCGCAATGTTTCCGTATAGCGCCATCCCGTGTAGGAGCTGCCGAAGGCTGCGATCTTTTGATCTTCAGCAGCTTCAAGGGCAGCGAAAATCAAGATCAAAAGATCGCAGCCTTCGGCAGCTCCTACAACGCTCCGTGTTTAACGGGCACAATTGACCGATACCAAAAAGAGTCCGCCCCATGCTGATCGATGAAGAGTTGACCCTGAAAAAACTCGAGGTGTTCCTGGCCTTCATGCGCACCGGCAACCTGGCACGCGCCGCCGCCGAATTGCAGACCAGCAACGTCAGCGTGCATCGGGCGATCCATTCCCTGGAAAGTGCCCTGCGCTGCCCGTTGTTCAAGCACGAAGGCCGCAACCTGACGCCGCTGGAAAGCGCCTATGTGCTGGAAGAGCGGGCGCAGAAGCTGATTCAGGATGTCGTCGAAAGCGTGCGCCTTACCCGCGAGGCCGCCGGGTTCTCGGCCGAGCGTTTCAAGTTGGGCTCGCTGTATTCGCTGACGGTGAAGACCGTACCGCAACTGATCATGGGCCTGAAAATCCGCCGCAGCGAACTCAACATCGACCTGATTCTGGGCTCCAATATCGACCTGCTCTACAAGCTCAAGAACATGGAAGTCGATGCGATCCTGGTGTCGCTGGACGACAGCATCAACGACCCGGATTGCGAACAGATCCCGCTGTTTTCCGACGACATCTTCCTCGCCACACCTGCCGACTCGAAGTTTGCCCAACGGACTGAAGTCGACCTGGCCGAAGTCCGCGACGAAACCTTCATCACCCTGACCCAGGGCTTCGCCACCCATCAGGATGGCAAGCGGGTATTCGAGCAGGCAGGGTTCGAGCCGAAGGTGGCGATGCAGGTCAACGACATCTTCACCCTGCTGAGCATGGTCAGTTCGGGCGTGGGTTATGCGTTGCTGCCGGGGCGGATTGCGGCGGTGTACGAGAACCGGGTGAAGCTGATCCCGTTGCAGGAAAAGTACCGTTTGCAGCAACACATTGGCGTCGTGTTCCTGAAGGCCAAGGAGCGTGATCCGAACCTGCTGGCGTTGCTGGCGGAGTGTCGGATGTATGCCAATCGCCAGGCTTGAAACCGTGTCGCACCCTTCGCGAGCAGGCTCGCTCCCACAGGAGGATGCATTCCAATGTGGGAGCGAGCCTGCTCGCGATGGCGCCGGGACATTCAATGATGAAGTAGCGGACTACCCGACAATCCCGCGAACAATGAAGAACAACAACGAAGGCCCGAGCAAGCAGCCAAGCCCGGTATGGAAGGTCGCGGTCAACGCGCCATAAGGCACCAGACGCCGATCCGTCGCCGCCAGCCCCGCAGTCACGCCACTGACCGTCCCGGCCAGCCCGCCGAACACCATCGCCGAACGCGGGTTGTCCAGGCCCATCCAGCGCGCCGCCATCGGTGTACCCACCATCACCAGGATCGCCTTGATCAGGCCAGTGGCAATCGACAGCGCCACCACATCGGAACTGGCGCCAATCGCGGCCCCGGTTACTGGGCCGACGATGTAGGTCACCGCACCGGCGCCAATGGTGGTCATGCTCACCGCGTCGCGGTAACCGAATACCCAGGCCATGCACGCGCCGACGATAAACGGCAGCACAGTGCCCAACAACAGCGCGATCACGCCGATCAAACCGGCCTTCTTCGCTTCCGTGGCCTGCACCTCGAATGCCGTGGCGACGATGGCGAAGTCCCGCAGCATGGCACCGCCCATCAGGCCGATGCCGGAAAACAGCGTCAAGTCCGCCAGGCCCTTTTGCCCGCCGGTCATCGTTCCGCCAACCCAGGCCAGTACCAGGCCGATGACTATGGCAATCGCCGAGCCGTGGATGCGTCCGAAGGTCAGGCGCTTGGAGATCACCACTGACACCCACATGATCACGCCGACGAAGGCGAATGCGGTGACCAGACCGTTGTGTTCCAGACCGTTCTTGATCAGATCCCACATATCAGCGACCTCCTGCCGGTGCGCCAACCTGCGTTATATCCGCCGGTTCATCGGGCAAGGGTTCGCCTTTGTGGGTCCGGCTGATCAGGGCAATGGTGCAACCGCAAACCACCACCGAACCGATCGCCGCCAGCACCGCCACCGGACCACCGTGCAGCGCCGTGACCACGTTTTGTTGCGCCGCCATCGCCACCACCACCGGGATGTACATCGCGCCCCAGAAGCCGACGCCCATCTCGCACTCCCGGGTCATGCCGCCACGCCTGTGCATCCACAACCGTGCGCAAATCAGCAGGATCATCGCGATCCCGACGCCGCCGACGTTTGATTTCACGCCCAGCAACACGCCGAGCATGTCACCCATGATCACCCCTGCCAGCGTACAGATCGCCAACAGCGCCACACCGTAAATAATCATTGTCGTAGTCCTCAAAGTGCATTTCGAATGTTGTTTTTGTTGTTCGAAGCCTGAGTTTTAGGAGTGGCGGCTTCCCTCCTCACGCATCAGCGCCTGCAGGGTATCGAGCCGCGCACCGTCGAAGGCAATCACGGTGCCCTGCTCGAATACCCGGCGCGCCAGCCCGGTCAGCACCGCACCGGGCGGCAGTTCGATCTGTAGACGTACGCCGCGCTCGTAGGCGCTTTGTACCGTGCCGCGCCAGTCGACGATGCGGCACATGTTGAAGGCCAGGTCGTCACGCAAGGCTTCAGGCTTGATCAGCGGACGCGCACGGCTGCCGCTCAGGTAGCCCATCTTCGGGGTTTGCAGCGGTACCCTGGCGAAGGCTTCGGCTAGTCGTTGCGCGGGCACCTCAAGCAATGGGCAGTGGGACGGCACGCTCACTGCCAGACGCTTGGCCAGGCCAGCTCCGCGACCTTTCGCCAACTCCGCCACCGCTTTCATCGCCGCGTCGCTGCCGGCAATCACCACCTGGTTATCGGCGTTGATATTGGCCAGATAAACCGGCATTTCTGCGCTGTGCACCCGGGCCAGCAATCCTTCCACCGTGGCCAGCTCCAGACCGATGATCGCGGTCATGCCGTAGCCCTGTGGATAAGCCTGCTGCATCAGCTCACCGCGCAGGCTGACCAGATGCAGTGCATCGCTGAAACCCAAGGCACCCGCCACCACTGCCGCCGGATAAGCGCCGATCGACAAGCCGGCCACGTAGTCCGGGGCCATGGCCAGCTGGCGTGAAGCGGCGACACCAGCGATCAGCAGGCAAAGCTGAACCGCCCTCGTCGACCGCAGTGCTTCGGCAGAATCCAGCTGCGTCACGTCTTCACCGAGCCAATCGCTCGCCTCGTTCAACGTTTCCCGAGGCAAGCGCGCCAGCATGCCGGGTTGCTGCGCACCCTGGCCGGGGAACACCAGCAAGCTGCTCACGCTGCCTGCTCCTGTGGATGCCACGGGTCAGTGACCAGACGTGCCTGAGTGGCATTTTTCAGCAGGACCCGCGACGCAGTGCCGGCCCACTCGCGCAAGGCAACGGCGCCCAAGGGTGTCTGCAACTGCAGGTCCACGCGGCACACGACCGTGTCGAGAATGGCCACCAGCGCCTGCGCGTCGGCACGACTCAACGGACGCGGTGTACGCAGGATCAGATCGAGATCGCTGCCCTCGTGCAACGCGGCAAACCCACTGGCCAACTCAAACCCGGCACTGCCACTGACACCCCAGACCCAGCCACTCTCATCGAGGTGCGAGCGCAGTTGCGCCAAGGCACGCAGCGCCGGGAAATCACGCAGGCCTTGAACACGGCAGAGTTCTTCCGGCCGCACCCGCCGCGTGATGGCGGCGACTTCCATCTGCGTCGCAAACCGCTGCTCGCGCAACGGCCCGCGCACACCCACCGCCACCTGCCCCGCCGCGCTCAAGGCGCGACGGACCACCACCGGCTGGCCGGCACTGATCGAGTCGATCACCCAGGTCGGGGCATCCGCAGGCAACTGCCGCGGGGTCATGCCCCACAGCAGGTCGTGAGCCAGAAGCGCCTTCACCACTGTGCTCTCAACAATTGGCGAACCTTGCTCGACGCCGCACGATTGGCCGCACCGAGACGACCGCTGAGATCTGCACCCTTATCGGCGATATCGCCCATCGCCTGACCCAGGCACTCGGTCACCCGCGCCAGATCCGCCGCAGTCGGCTGCTCGATCTGCTCCACCGACAAGGTTTCCCACAGCAGCCCGAGGCTGGCATAACTGTCGATGTCATAGGCCATCGGCGGCACGCTGGCCGCCAGGGCTTCGAGCTCTTCGACGCTGCGCAAGGTCACTCGCGCCGCCGACGCCTTGCCCATGGCATGCACCATCACCCCCGGATCGCGCAGGGCGATCAAACGATTGGCCTGATAGCCGTGGGCGAGGAACGCCCCGGACATCGCCTTGCCCACCAGCAAACCGATCACTGCATGGCCGGCCAGACGGGCACGGGCGTAACTGCCCGCCGCTGCGGCCAGCGCCTGATGAATGCCGAGGGCTTCTTCGCGGCGACCGTAGGCCTGGCTCGGCACGTCGACGACGGCGATCAGGGCGCGTTTTTGCGTCTTGTTCTGATCGGCCGCGATGACTTCATCCACCGCCTTGGCCAGGCCCCAGCCTTCGAGCAAACCCACTTCGCCATTGCGTGCACGGACGAAGCGGTTTTCCGGGTCGGCCACCACCGCGATGAAACGCACAGGCTGATCGCCCAGCGCACCGTCCGCGACCTTCAGCGAAGCCGGCAAACCCTCGACCGCTTTCGCCCCGGCACTCAAGGCGTTGAACCAGTTCAAACCACGCAGGGAATACGAGCTCATGGGCGTTCTCCTTGGTACAGATCGCGAACCACGGACGGCTCGATTTGCGGTTCGGCGTCCAGATGCGCCAGGCGTTGCAGGAACAGTTCGGCCTGACGACTGCGTGATTGCGCCGGCAAACCTTGCTGGAGCAACTCAAGCACCTGCTGGCGAATCTGCGCCACGTCGTCGGCCACATAGCGATCCACCAGACCACTGGCGAAGCGCTGCTCGCCTCCGGTCAGGCTCCAGATGAAGGGCCGGTCGCGGGAGTCGTATTCCTCGAGTCCGGCTTCCTGCTCGATCACCTGTGGACCGTTCAGGCCGAGTCGCGCTTCCTGGGTCACCAACAGGTAGCTGCACAACCCGGCAGCAATCGACATGCCGCCAAAGCAACCAACGCTGCCCGCCACGACGCCGACCACGGGTTGGTACTGCTGCAAATCGACAATCGCCGCGTGGATGTCCGCAATCGCCGCCAGACCGAGGTTGGCTTCCTGCAAACGCACGCCACCGGTTTCCAGCAGCAGCACGGCGCGAGTCGGGATGCCGTTGCGGTTGTCTTCGGCGGCCAGTTCCAGCGCACCGGCGATTTTTGCCCCGCCGACTTCACCGAGGCTGCCGCCCTGGAACGCGCCTTCAATGGCGGCGATCACCACCGGCAAACCATCGAGGTTGCCCTTGGCGATCACCACGCCGTCATCGGCTTGCGGCACCACGCCCTGGCGCGACAGCCACGGCGACATGATCCGTTGAAAGGGGTCGAGCAGTTCGCGGAAGGTGCCGGCGTCGAGCAGGGCCTTGGCCCGTTGCCGCGCACCGAGTTCGACGAAGCTGTGCTTGTTCAGCAGGGATGCGCTGTCAGTCATGGCCGATCTCCTCGAAACCCTGTTCCAGACGCAGGCGCACCACGCCGGGGGTCGCGCCGAAATCGTGGATGTCGATATCCATCGCCGGCGGCGTCTGGCCGTCGAACATCCGTGCGAACAGATGCCGCCAGCGTTGTTCGCTGCCATTGACCGAGGTCTGCACGTTGATCGTCAGCTTGCCGGCCTGACCCGGTTCGATCAGCACTTCCAGATCGCCCGAGCCGACGCAACCCACCAAGGTACGACCGCGTGGCGGCTGCCCGGCGGGGAATTCAAAAGATAAGGTTTCCATCAGAAAGCTCCCTGTTTGAGGCTGTCGCCCGACTCGATACGGTCGATGAACAGGCAGGCTGCGAGCAGGTCCGCAGCACCACCGGGCGAGGCATTCAACGCGATGAGTTGTTGGTCCAGCTCATGCAGGCGACAACGTCCGGGGAGGCTGGCGCTCCCCCCGGCATCGAGCACTGCCTGGGCACCAAGTTGCATGGTGTGCAGGCCTTGTTCTCCAGCGCGGTACAGCACGCAGGTGTCGGCCAGATTCGTCATGATCGCCAGCAGCGCATCGAGCCGGGCGTTCTGTTCGCCATGGCCGGCGGCGCGGCTGCATTTGAGTTGCGGCAACGCGCGTTGCAACACCGCCGGGAAGCCCAGCTGCGCTTCCTCACGGGCTCCGCGAGCGCCGTAACGTTGAGCGACTTGAGCACCGTGGCTGAGTGGACGCGGCGCGTAACGGTCGTCGAGCAGCGCCAGGCGCGCCGCACGAATCGATACGCTGCTTGCAGCCGTGGATTCAGGGTCCAGCGCAGCGGCAGTGACCAACAGGCCCAAGGCCCAGATCGCCCCGCGATGAGTGTTCACGCCGCCCGTGGTGTCGAGCATCGCTTGCTCGCCTTCGCGACCGATGCGACCGACGGCTTCGCGCAGGGGCAAGCCGATCTCTCCGAACGCTATCGCAGCATCGGCCATCGCCTTGAAGGCCGGCCACAGGGACAGCGCCGACGCGTGCATCAGCCCCAGGTGCAAATCGGTGTGGGCGCCATTGCCGCGACGGTCGACCAGTGCCGGTTTCGGCGACAGATCAGCCTCGTCGATCAGCGCGTCCACCGCCAGGTCCGACAGCCGCTCGGGCAGGCTCAGGGGTTTGGGTTGCAGGTTGAATGCGTGCATTACCAGCTCCTGAACTTGGCGGGCGGGTTGTAGAGGCCACCGGACCACTCCACCAGATCGGCCACGCTTTTCGCCGCGAGCAGTTCGCGAGTGGCGTCGGTGCGACGGATGCCGAGGTCTTCGGGCAAGGCGATCAGGCCTTCGCGGCGCATGCGCGCGGTGTCTTTGGGGTTGTGGCGCAAACCGATGGCGGTCACCCCGGCGACGGCAGCGATCATCGCCTGGCGTTCTTCCAGCGAGCGCGCCTTGTACAGGTAGGCGATGCCTTCTTCGGTCAACAAATGGGTGACGTCGTCGCCGTAGACCATGATCGGCGCCAGCGGCATGCCGCTTTTCTTCGCTACCTCAACGGCATCAAGGGTTTCGACGAAGGTCGGTTTGCCGCCCTCCTGGAAGGTCTCGACCATCTGCACCACGAGTTTCTTGCCGCGCTCGAGCATTGGCTCGGCCACGTCGGTGTTGCGCATATCGAGCCAGGCGGGCGTGCCGTGGCGACGACCGCGCGGGTCGTGGCCCATGTTCGGTGCCCCGCCGAAACCGGCCAGGCGCCCACGGGTCACGGTGGAAGAATGGCCGTCGCCATCGACCTGCAAGGTCGCGCCGATGAACAGGTCCACGGCGTATTGCCCGGCCAGTTGGCTGAACATCCGGTTGGAACGCAGGGAGCCGTCACGCCCGGTAAAGAACACATCCGGCCGCGCCGCAATGTAGTTCTCCATCCCCAGTTCGGTGCCGAAGCAATGCACGCTTTCGACCCAGCCACTTTCAATCGCCGGAATCAGGGTCGGGTGTGGATTGAGCGTCCAGTTGCGGCAGATCTTGCCTTTGAGGCCGAGGGATTCGCCGTAGGTCGGCAGGATCAGCTCGATGGCCGCGGTGTTGAAACCGATGCCGTGGTTGAGCGACTGCACGTTGTGTTTTTCGTAGATGCCGCGGATCGCCATCATCGCCATCAGCACGTGCACCGGCTTGATGTGCCGTGGGTCGCGGGTGAACAGCGGTTCGATGTAGAACGGCTTGTCGGCCACCACCACGAAGTCGACCCAGGAGGCGGGAATGTCGACGCGCGGCAGATCGCTGACGTCGTCCACCAACTGGTTGACCTGGACGATGACGATGCCGTCGCTGAAGGCCGCCGGTTCGATCAGTGCCGGGGTGTCTTCGGTGCTCGGCCCGGTGTAGATGTTGCCGGCGCGGTCGGCCATGAAGCCGGCCGAGAGCACGACGTTGGGAATCAAATCCACCACCAGCCGTGCGTAGAGTTCGATGTAGGTGTGGATCGCACCGATTTCCAGCAGGCCGTCTTCGAGCAACTGGCTGATGCGCAGGCTTTGGGTGCCGGCGAAAGAGAAGTCGAGCTTGCGCGCAATGCCGCGTTCGAACAGGTCCAGGTGCTCGGAGCGCCCGACGCTGGGCATGATCATGTGCAGGTCATGCAGCTTCGCGGGGTCGGCCTTGGCCAGGGAACGTGAAAGGAAATCCGCCTGCTTCTGGTTGTTGCCTTCGAGCACCACGCGGTCGCCCGGCAGGATCAACGCCTCCAGCGCCGCGACGATGTTATCGGTGGGCAACACCACACCGTCGGCAAGACCTCGCACCAGCTCGAGACGCCGCTGCTTTTCGCTGCGCCGCCGCGTCCATCGCGAGTCGGGGGATATTGTTGTTGTCATGACCACTCCACGGGTTCGCTGTCGTGGGGGTCACATTAGGAGTGTTGGGTGGGGAGCATCAATCAAGCAGAGTGGCGGATCGTTACGCTTGGAGTAATGGTTGTCTGGACTGACGCCTTCGCGTGCAGGCTCGCTCCCACAATGGGCCTGTGTCGCACCCAAGAACCCTGTGGGAGCGAGCCTGCTCGCGAAGAAGCCGGTGCAGTCAACGCAAGGCCGCGATCAGGTGACCAACCCGGCATCCACCAGCAACGCCTCCAGCGCCAACAAATCCGGCACCTTCGCCACCTGCTCCGCCACCTGCACCGCCGCCTGCTCCAGCGCACACAACGGCACATCCACGTAACTCAACTGGCTGTCGAGCTTGCACGAGCGCGGAATCCCCTGCACCAGCAGCGCGATGAACTTCAGCTCGGGTCGCCCGCCCAGGGCGTTGAGAATGACGATCCGCGCGCGTTCACCGATGACGATTTTCTGCCCGCAGGCCGACTCGAAACTCAGCAGCGGTATCTGCCGTTCGCGCCATGTCACCAGGCCCAGGTACCACGGCGGAGTGTCGAGATCGAAAGTCCCCGGTTGCTGGTAATCGATCAGCTCGGCCACGGCGACGTTGGGCAGGATCAGGTTGCGGTCGGCCAACGGCAGCAGCAGGCCGGTGAGGTTGCTGGTGCGGTGTTCAAGCATGGGTCTTGCTCCAAAAGGCGATGCTTTCGAGCAGCACCGATTCCTGGTACGGCTTGCCCAGGTAGTCGTTGACGCCGATGGCCATGGCACGGTCGCGGTGTTTCTGCCCGGTGCGGGAGGTGATCATGATGATCGGCAGGTGCTGCAGGCGTTCGTCGTTGCGCACCTGGGTCGCGACCTCGAAGCCGTCCATGCGCGGCATCTCGATATCCAGCAACATCAGGTCGGGCATGTGCTCTTCCAGCAGCAGCATGGCATCGACCCCGTCCTTGGCGGTCAGTACGTTCATGCCGTGGCGTTCGAGCAAGCGGCTGGTGACCTTGCGCACGGTGACCGAGTCGTCGACCACCATCACCAGCAACGGCCGATGCGGTTCGACCTCGATCTCCTGTCCCGCGGGATGATGGGGTACGCGGGCCTGCATGGCGCGGATCGGCGCCAGCAGATCCAGAATCAGCACCACCCGGCCATCGCCGAGAATCGTCGCCCCGGACACCCCTTGCACCGCCGCGAACTGCGGCCCCAGGCTCTTGACCACGATCTCGCGAGTGCCGGCCATGGCGTCCACCAGCACCGCGATGTGCCGTTCGTTGCACTGCACCAGCAACACCGGCAATGGCAGGCTCTGACCCAACAGTTTCGGGCGCGGGAAGGTTTTCAGCAGCTCACCCAGATAGCACAGTTCGTAACGTTGCCCGGCGTATTCGTAGGTTGGCGAATCGAAACGGAAATAGCCTTCAAGCTCATTGGGCAGGACGCGCACGATGCCGTCGATGGTATTGAGCGGGATCGCGTATTGGTCCTCACCGCACTGCACCATCAGTGCCCGGTTGACCGATACGGTAAACGGCAGGCGAATGCGGAAATGCACACCCTGCCCGGGCACCGAGTCGATGCTCATGGTGCCGCCCAGTTGCCGCACCTCTTCGTGCACCACGTCCATGCCGACGCCGCGACCGGAGATCTGGGTGATTTTCTCGGCCGTGGAAAACCCCGGTTGCAGGATGAACTGCAACACGTCGTGATCACTGATGACGCTGTCCGGGGCGAGCAAGCCGCGCTTGATCGCCTTGCGCCGCACCGCATCCAGCGGCACACCGGCGCCGTCGTCGCGGATGTCGAAAATGATGTCGCCGCCTTCGCGCAGCAGATCGAGGGTGATCTTGCCCTTGGCTGGCTTCCCCGCCGCCAGCCGCGCTTCGACGGATTCCAGGCCGTGGTCGACGGCGTTGCGCAGCATGTGTTCCAGCGGCGCGGCCATGCGTTCAAGCACGTTGCGATCCATCTCGCCTTCGGCGTTATCGACGATGAAATCCACGTCCTTGCCCAACTCGCTGGACACCTGGCGGACGATGCGCTGTAACCGCGGGAGCATGCGTTCGAACGGCACCATGCGCGTGCGCATAAGGCCTTCCTGCAACTCGGTGTTGATGCGGCCCTGCTGTTGCAGCAGGTTTTCCGTGTCCTGATTGCGTCGCTCGAGGGTTTCCTTGAGGTCGAGCAAGTCAGAGGCCGATTCGAACAGCGCGCGGGACAGTTGCTGCAACTGCGAGTGGCGGTCCATTTCCAGCGGGTCGAACTCTTCATAGCCCAGGCGTTCGGCATCGACTTGCTGGCGGCTGAGGATCCGCCCCTGGGTTTCGGTATCGAGGCGGCGCAACTGGTCGCGCATGCGCTCGATGGTGGTCTCCATCTCGCTCAGGGCGATGTGCGCATCGTTGACCTGCTGTTCGATCCGGCCACGGAAGATCGATGTTTCACCGGCCAGGTTGACCAGATCGTCGAGCAGCTCCGCCGAGACCTTGACCATGTCGGCGCCGGCATCGGACGGCGGCGCCAGTGGCTCGGCCTTGGGCGTGGCCGGCGACGCAACCGGCGCGGGCGCTTCGGGCACGGCCGGGTGGCTGAAGTTCTTGATCGCGTCGATCAAGCGGTCGGCGGGCGGCATCGGCTCACCGGCGCGGGCCGCGTCGAGCATCTGCGCCAGGCGGTCATGGCTGCGTTGCAACAGCGCGAACAACGGCGCCGTCGGTTGCAGCACGCCGGTGGACAGACCTTCGTAGAGGAATTCCAGTTCATGGGCCAGGTCGCCAATCGCGGCGATTTCCACCATGCGCGCGCCGCCCTTGAGGGTGTGCAGGTCGCGCAGCAGGGTTTCCACTTCCTGGCGACTTGAAGGCTGGGCCTGCCAGCGCTCCAGCGCCGCACCGGAGCTTTCGATGATGTCGAAACCTTCCTCGAGGAAGATCTCCAGCAACTCCGGATCATGGGCGACCGAGTCATTAGTGGCCGCCAGTTCGCTGACCTCGGCGGTGCCCGAGTGGCCCTGCCGGTAGGCGCGAATGGCCTCGATCAGCTCAGCGCAATCGCCCAGGGGCTGGTTGTGCCGTAACTGGTCAAGGTACTGCGCCAAGCGGTCATGGCTCTGCTGCAACAGCACTGCCAATGAGTCGCTGTAGGCGTAGCGACGATCCACCAGGCCTTCGTAAAGGCTTTCCAGTTCATGGGCCAGATCACCGACCGGCCCGACCTCGGCCATGCGCGCGCCGCCTTTGAGGGTGTGCAAATCCCGTTGCAGGGACGACAGCGGCGCGGCGTTGTCCGAGTCGCGCAACCAGCGCTGCAAGGCCTGACCGGCGCTTTCGAGGATATCCACCGCTTCTTCAAGGAAGATCGCGACGATTTCATCATCCAGTTCGCGCCCCTCTCCTGTAGGAGCGAGCTCGCTCGCGATGGTCTCAC
Organism: Pseudomonas sp. GW821-FHT07G06; assembly: GCF_058986625.1. NCBI lineage: Bacteria > Pseudomonadati > Pseudomonadota > Gammaproteobacteria > Pseudomonadales > Pseudomonadaceae > Pseudomonas > Pseudomonas sp. GW821-FHT07G06. Next base: position 427,434 of record NZ_JBYSVW010000003.1, on the reverse strand, counting down.
CGGCGCCGCGTTTATCCAATGATAACGCGTCATCGTTAACGTCCATCGCGAGCGGGCTCGCTCCTACAGGGGGTAGCGCGTGCTCTAGATCGGCGGTGGCTGCGCCCAATTCGCGGATGCTCAGGGTGCGGCTGCCATCACTGCGGATCAGGCCCATGGCCGACGGGTCGAGGCTCTCGTCGAGCAGCTCGCGCAAGGCCCTGATTCGTTGCGGCTGCGGGCTGACTTCCTGACCGGCGGCCAGTTCGTCGAGCATGTTGATCAGCGCTTCGTGGGCACCCTGAGCCTCATGGAAAAACCGCTCGCTGACCGCCAGGCTGCTTTCTTCCACGGCACCGTAGAGATCGAGCAACGCCTCGCACAGCTCATCCACCGGGTGCAGGTCGGCCAGGTGGGCGCCTTCGCCGAGGGTGGTCAATTCATCCAGCAGCGCGCTGAGTTCCTGGCGTTCGCCGGGGTGTTGCTGCCAACGTTGCAGCAGGCTCTCGGCGTCCAGCAGGATGTCCATGCCCTGGGCGAGGAAGTTGTTGATCAGTTGCGGGTCGCGCTTGATCCGTAGCCCGGTGTTCGGAGTGTTCAGGAGGTTTTCCAGGCGCTCGGCCAGCAGCGCTTTGGCTCGCTCGGTCAAATCCCGGGCGCCGGGAATTTCCGCCAGCGGATCGGTCTTGAGCTGACGCAGACCGAGGCGGAACAGCCCTTCTGCTTCCAGCAGCAATTCCACTTCGTCCAGGTCCAGCGCGATCAGGTGAGCCTTGTACTCCCGGGCCAGTTGATCCAGCGGCGCGGCCAGCTCGGCAATCGGCAGGACACCGGCCATGGAAGCACTGCCCTTGAGGGTGTGCAAGGCCCGCTGCAATTCGTCGCTGGCCTGCAACGGCACGTGCTCGGCGGCCTGATCAAGGAAGCGATTGAGGCTGCCCAAGTGGGTTTGCGCCTCTTTGCGGAAGATCTCCAGCAACAGCGGGTCGAGGGCCGCGACATCCTGCGTATCCTCATCGGACACCGGTTCATCGCCCTTGGCCAGGGCATGGGCGCGGGCGGCCAACTGGTCGACATCGTTGCGCTGACGCTGGGCATTGGCGGCGTATTCAGCCACCAGCTCCGGCAGCAGCTGCAGCACGTCGCCGATCAGTTGCTGCACCGTAGCACCCGGTTCCACGCTGTTTTCCAGTACGCGGTTGAGCAGGTTTTCCACGGCCCAGGCCAGCTCGCCCAGCACCAGGGCACGCACCATGCGGCCACTGCCCTTGAGGGTATGAAAGGCGCGGCGCAGTTCGCTCAGGGCCGAGCGGTTGTCAGGGTTGACCGACCAGCGCGGCAAATACTCGCGCAGGATTTCCAGGACTTCGTCGGTCTCTTCAAGGAACACCTCGCGCAGTTCCTCGTCCACCGGCTCTTCGCCCGGGGGTGGCGGCAGCAGGCTGCCCGGGGTGTCCAGGGCGGGCGGGTTCAGGCTCGAAACCGGGCTGGCGAGCACATCGGCCAGGGTCTGGACGATCTGCGGGTCATCCAGCTCCTGCATCATCTGCATGACCTGCGCTTCGCTCGGGTTGAGCACATCATCCAGCACGGGCACATGCTGCTCACTGGGGAAAAACCCGAGGCTCGCCAGGCTTTTTTCCGCGACATCGAGCAGGTTTTCACCCTGCGCCTGCGGGTCATCGCCGAGTCGCTCGAGGTAGTACTCGATGCTGGTGATCACGTCGGCCAGACTGTCCAGTTCCTGCCAGCCCGGCTGACCCGGCTCGAGCAACAGGTGCTCGCGAATGAAGTGATTGCAGGTGTCGACCAGGCTCGCCGCGCGGCTCAACGGAATCATCGCCAGCGCGCCGCGTACCTGGGTCAGCAAGGCCGGCAGCGCCTGCAAATGCTGGCGGTCCCAATCGGCGTCGATGTAGTCGACGATCATGTCCTTGGCCTGCTGCAAACAGATGCGGGCCTCCTTGATCACGATCTGATGGATCTGCGTCAGGTCGGTGGTCGGCAGGCGATTGTCATCCTGGCTCTCCGGCTCCACGGTTCCGACCATGCCGGCCAGCGTCGCTTCGACGTACAGCAAGGCCCCGGCAACGTCCATGAGGATCGCATCGTTGGGTTCGCGCTGGCCCTGGGCGAGACTGAGCACCACCGCCAATTGATCGATGATCACCTTGCGCGGCTGGCCGAAGCCCAGGACCGCCAGGGTGTCGGCGATTTGCCGCAGTGGTGCCAGCAGGCTGTCGAGGTCAGCGGTGTGCTGGCGGTCACTGCGCACGAACAGATCCAGGCGTTCCTTGACCCGCACCAGCTCTTCGCAGAGCGCTGCCAGCACCGAGCGCATGGCGTCACGGTCGGGACCGGCCAGCCGCGCGCGTTCTTCATCGACCATCGCGCTGTCGGGCAGCGCGTCGTCCAGTGAGTAGCGTTCTTTCATGGTCAGCATCTGCCCGGTGGGATGTTCGGCTTTGGCAATGTAGAACAGCAAACTCTTGAGCAGCTCCGGTGGCGCCGGTTGGTTGATGCCGCGTATGCCTTCTTCGAGCAGGCGCTTGAGCTCCTTGTCGGCATCCTTGAACAGGCTGCGCAAGGCCGGGCTGTTGGCAATCGCACCGCCCTGCATGCCTTCGACCAGCGCCGAGGCCACCTGCCATAGCGGGCTCAGGGGTGCATTGGCGCACAGTGCTTCGAGGCGGGCGAAGACCTTGGCCAGGTAATCGAGGTTGGTTTCGTTGTCCTGCTCACGCAGGAACCCGACCAACGCCATTTGCAGCATCTGCCGCAGCTTGCGCAGCACATTGGGCAATTCCGCCGGCTCAAGCTGCGCCAGCGTTTCTGCGTCCAGCACTGGCAACTCGGGCAATTGCGGGCTGAACAGGCTGGTTTCCGACAGCAGGCTTTCGCCACGGGCGCTGCGCAGGTCGTTGATCAGTGGCAACACCACCAGTGGCAAGTCGCGGCGCGCACCTTGCACCCGGTCCAGGTAGATCGGCAACTGCCCGAGGGCCTGCATCAACAGGTGCAACGCCTCGTCGCGATGACTGACACGGTTGCCCTGCAAGGCCATGGCCAGCTGTTCCATTTCCTCGGCGAGCAACGCCGCACCGTAGAATTCGACCATCTGCAAACTGCCGTGGACCTGATGGATGCACGCAAGGCATTCATCCAGCGCGTGCGTCGCCTGCGGGTCATCGAGCAGGTTTTCAATCGCGTGATGAGCCTGTTTCAGCGTTTCGGCAATCTCGCCCTTGACCCACTCGAGGGCCACATAGTCGTGCCGATCACCCATAACCACTCCAATCACAATTCAGATACCCATGGGCGGTTCAAGCTTTGTCCACAACCTGCGCCTTGGCATCCGGCAAGGTGAAACCGGACACCGAACGACGTAACTGACTGGCCATTTTAGCCAGGTTGCCGATGCTGTCGGCCGTGGCGGTGGAACCCGACGACGTCTGCGAGGTGATCTGCTGGATCACGTTCATCGTCAGGGAAATCTGGCCGGCCGACGACGTCTGCTGTTGCGCGGCATTGGAGATACTCTGGATCAGTGCCGCGAGCGTCTTCGACACACCCTCGATTTCTTCCAGGGCCACACCGGCATCCTGCGCCAGACGGGCGCCGCGCACCACTTCGGTCGTCGTCTGCTCCATGGAGATGACCGCCTCGTTGGTGTCGGTCTGGATCGCCCGCACCAGGGTCTCGATCTGCCGGGTGGCCGCGGACGAGCGCTCGGCCAGCCGCTGCACTTCATCGGCCACCACGGCGAAACCGCGACCGGCGTCGCCGGCCATGGACGCCTGGATGGCCGCGTTGAGGGCGAGGATGTTGGTCTGGTCGGCAATGTCATCGATCAGGCTGACAATGTCGCCGATTTCCTGGGACGACTCACCAAGGCGCTTGATGCGCTTGGCGGTGTCCTGAATCTGCTCGCGAATGTTGTCCATGCCATGGATGGTGTTGTGCACCACCTCGTTGCCCTTGTTGGCGATTTCCACCGAGCGCTCGGCAACCGCCGAAGATTCAGCGGCATTGGCCGACACCTGGTCGATGGACTCGGCCATGTCGTTGATCGCCATCGAAGCCTCGGAAATCTGCTGGGCCTGATGCTCCGAAGCCTGGGCCAGGTGCATGGCGGTGGCCTGGGTTTCCTGCACGGCGGCGGCGACCTGGCCGGCGGTGAGGTTGATGGTCGCGACCAGATCGCGCAACTGGTCGACGGAGTAATTGATCGAGTCGGCGATGGTGCCGGTGAAGTCTTCCGTCACCGAGGCCGTCACCGTGAGGTCGCCGTCAGCCAGGTCTTCGATCTCGTCTAGCAAACGCATGATCGCGTTCTGGTTACGCTCGTTTTTCTCGGCGGTTTCGCGCAGCTGGCGATTGGTTTCACGCACCATCACCAGGCCGATCAGAATGATCGAAGTCAGCGCCAGCAAGCCCAGCACATAACCGCCTATGGTGTCGGTGGTGCGCCCGCCGACCATGTTTTCAAAACCGCTAGCCAGGTGTGAGGCTTCGTCGAGCAGGGTTTGCGACAGACTGAAAATGTTCGAGGCCGATTCACGGACCTTGAACAGCTCGGGCGAGGTTTCGAGGATCTCGTCCACCGAGCCCGAGACGAACTCGAACAGCTCGGCGATTTCCGCCAGTCGCGCACGGGCGTCGTGGTCTTCGACCTGGCTGACCTTGAGCGCCGGGTCGCCCTGGAGCATGCCGTTGAGCACCTTGCCGAACTGCGTCGCGTCACGCCCGAACGCATCGGCGGCCTGCTGTGAGTTTTCGTCGCCGGCCAACACCGTATTGACCGCACCGAGGATCCGCTCGGCCAGCAGCGACTGGCGCTGGGCCATGGCCACCTGGGCCGCCGGGGCGCCCCGTTGCAGAAGGATCTCGACGACCTTTTCGTACTCGACCTGCAACTGCGGCACGGTTTCGGCCAGCGTCGCCGCGACCTGATGCAGGGACAGTACGGTTTGTTCGCTGGAGAGAATCGCGTCGGTGTTTTTCAGCAGGCGTTCCCAGTCCTGTTGTACCGCGCGCATCTCTGGACGCACGGTGGCGGGAGCCGGTGGCAGGCTGGTGGCCGGGTCGCCCTTCTTCAGATAGCCCCAGCGTCGGGCAAAATCATTGCGCGCATCACTGAGCAACTTGAACGCAGCAGCCTTGCCGGCGGCAGCCTCTGTGGCGTTCTTGGCGATGCGCTGGGACAACACGCGCAGTTCGCCGGCGTGGCCGATGTACTGCTTGTCGTAGGTAGCCTGGGTGTTGAGGTACGCGAAGTTGGCGAACAGCAGCATGATGAAGACGATCAGCGCGATAAACAGCACGATGATCTGCGACCGGCTGCGCGACCCTTCCATTGGCTTGCCTGCTTTTGTTTTTGTCATCGGTCCTCGCCTGTTAACCCACTTTTGCGCTTGCCAGGAAACCTGTGGGAGCGAGCTTGCTCGCGATTGCGTTGTGTCAGTCGACATCAATGTTGGCTGCAAGTCCGTCATCGCGAGCAAGCTCGCTCCCACAAGATTCCCTGGTGTTCCGGTTAAATCGCGACGTTCATGAACCCTTGAGACCGCGTCAACGCAAACGGGCTGAACACCTGCCAGCACTGCCCGCGCTGAAACCGACCTTTGACGAATGCCGCCACCGACCCCTTCAACGCGTCTGCCGGCACCGGCTCCAGGCTGTCCCGGGCAAAGTGCTGGAGGCCGAAGACTTCATCGACCAGCAACCCGGCAAACACCTCATCGTGGTCCACCACCAACACTCGGCGCTGCCGGCGCACCGCCGAAAGTTCGTGCCCGAAAAAACCGCTCAGGTCCATGACCGGCAGCAATCGCCCGCGCAGGTTGGCGACACCCTTGACCCAGGGTTTGACCCCCGGTAGCTGAGTGAGTCGCGGCTCATGCAAGACTTCGCTGACTTCACTCATGGGCGCGACGTACCAGTGCTCGCCCAGGCGAAAACCGATGCCGCTCCAGCTGTCCCGGCGGGTCGGCTGGGACGGCAAGTCCGCCGCCAGCAAACGACAACGCTGGTCGATTTGCAGCAGCAGTTCGAAAGCCGTCAGCGACTCGTTCATGGCCTGACGATCAACCGGCCAGCACGTTGTTCAGGGTTTTGATCAGGGTCTCCTCATCGACCGGTTTGGTCAGGTAGTCCTTGGCGCCCTGGCGCGTGCCCCAGACCTTGTCGGTGTCCTGGTCCTTGGTGGTGATGATGATCACCGGGATGTGCCCGGTTTCCGGGTCCTTGGTCAACTGGCGTGTTGCCTGGAAGCCATTGAGACCGGGCATGACGATGTCCATCAGGACGGCGTCGGGCTTTTCCTGGCGGGCCAGGGCCACGCCGTCGGCGCCGTTTTCGGCTTTCAACACTTCATGACCGTGCTTTTCCAGCATGCCGGTCAGTTTGTACATTTCGGTCGGCGAATCATCGACGATCAGAATACGTGCCATGGTCTTCCCCATTCTTGTCGACGCAGGGCCCGATGGCCGAGCGTCACTGTGCGTGTCCTACTGCGGCAAAACGGCGGCGAAGCCAGGTACATGGGCCTGGATCGCATCGAGCAACTCTTCCTTGCTGAAAGGCTTGGTCAAAAACTGGTCGGAGCCGACGATGCGCCCCTTGGCCTTGTCGAACAGGCCATCCTTGGATGACAGCATAATCACCGGGATGGACTTGAACGCACTGTTGTTCTTGATCAGGGCGCAGGTCTGATAGCCATCCAGGCGCGGCATCATGATGTCGACAAAGATGATGCCGGGGTGGTTGTCGGCAATCTTGGCCAGGGCATCGAAGCCGTCGATGGCCGTGATGACCTCACAACCCACATTCTTGAGCAGCGTTTCGGCGGTGCGACGGATCGTCTTCGAATCGTCGATCACCATGACCTTCAAGGCGCTGGGGTGCTGTTCCATAAGATGCTCTGCGTCGCCTTTACGAATCAAATTGTCCGTTTGCGGGTAATTGGCGGCTCGAAACCCTTGATACTCAAGGGCCAGCACGGCATGGCAGCCTTTTTAGCACAGTCTCCAGAACCAATCTATCGGCCGACCGGGGCGATGGTTTTTCCTTGACCGCAAACACACTCAGCGCCACTCTGACGCCACTTTTATACGGCCCTTTGACCTGATCGCTTTTTGTGGGAGCGAGCCTGCTCGCGATGGTGTATCAGCTGCATCGATGTCGACTGACACGCCATCGCGAGCAGGCTCGCTCCCACAGAAGATCAACGTCCGGCCCCCAAATTTCGAGGAAAACCCAATGAGCGTTCGCGTCGGGATTGTCATGGACCCTATCGCCAGCATTTCCTATAAAAAGGATAGCTCGCTGGCCATGCTGCTGGCCGCGCAGAAGCGTGGCTGGGAGCTGTTCTATATGGAACAGCGCGACCTGTATCAGGGCGAAGGTGAGGCCCGGGCGCGGATGCGTCCGCTGCAGGTGTTCGCCAACCCGGAAAAATGGTTCGAACTGGGCGCCGAAAGCGACGCGCTGCTGAGCGATCTGGACGTGATCCTGATGCGCAAGGATCCGCCGTTCGACATGGAGTTCGTCTACTCCACCTATTTGCTGGAACAGGCCGAGCGCGCTGGCGTGCTGGTGGTCAACAAGCCGCAGAGCCTGCGCGACTGCAACGAAAAGCTGTTCGCCACGCTGTTCCCGCAGTGCACGCCGCCGACCGTGGTCAGCCGCCGCGCCGACGTGTTGCGTGAGTTCGCCGCCAAACACGGCGATGTGATCCTCAAGCCGCTGGACGGCATGGGCGGCACGTCGATCTTCCGTCACCGCGCGGGCGACCCGAACCTGTCGGTGATCCTCGAAACCCTCACGGCCCTCGGCGCCCAACAGATCATGGGCCAGGCCTACCTGCCGGCCATCAAGGACGGCGACAAGCGCATCCTGATGATCGACGGCGAGCCTGTGGATTATTGCCTGGCACGGATTCCGGCCCAGGGCGAAACCCGTGGCAACCTCGCCGCCGGCGGCCGTGGCGAAGCCCGTCCCCTGACCGAAAAGGATCGCTGGATCGCCGCACAAGTCGGCCCGACCCTGCGTGAAAAAGGCCTGTTGTTCGTTGGCCTGGACGTGATCGGCGAGCACCTGACCGAGATCAACGTCACCAGCCCGACCTGCATCCGCGAAATCGACAATGCCTTTGGCACCGATATCGGCGGCCTGCTGATGGAGGCCATAGAAAAGCAGCTACAAGCTGCAAGCCTCAAGCGGCAAGCTTGAAGCACGCGCACTTGCTTTTCGCTTGAAGCTTGAAGCTTGAAGCTTGAAGCTGATCCTCTTGCAGCTTGTCGCTTGCAGCTTGAAGCTTGAAGCTAAAAACCAACATTGCGTTATCATGCCGGGCCCGTAAAAACGCGATGTTGGTTTTTTTGCCATGACCCTCCCGTCCGATCTGCCTGTCGAACTCGCCCACCGTGGCGTGCGCCCGGCCGATCGCCTCGGTTTTACCCTGTTCCTGGCGGCGCTGATCCACCTGGCCTTGCTGCTGGGTGTCGGGTTTGCCGTGGTCGAGCCCAAGCAGATCAGCAAAACCCTGGAAATCACCCTCGCCACCTTCAAAAGCGAAAAGAAGCCTGAAAAGGCCGATTTCCTGGCGCAAGAGAACCAGCAAGGCAGCGGCACCCTGGATAAAAAGGCAATTCCCAAGACCACCGAGGTCGCGCCCTTCCAGGACAACAAGGTACAGAAAGTCACGCCACCGCCGGCCGCCAAGCCTGAAGTGCAGGTAGCCCCGCCGAAGGCTGCCGTGACCACCGTGGCGCCGAAGCCGAAAAAAGCCCCCGCCAAGACCGAGGAGCCCAAGACCGAGGTCAAACCCCAGGTCCAGGCGCCGACGTTCGACAGCGAGCAACTGTCCAGCGACATCGCCAGCCTCGAAGCGGAACTGGCCGCCGAACAACAACTGTACGCCAAGCGCCCGCGCATCCACCGCTTGAGCGCCGCCTCGACCATGCGCGACAAGGGCGCCTGGTACAAGGACGAATGGCGCAAGAAAGTCGAGCGCATCGGCAACCTCAATTACCCCGACGAAGCACGGCGCAAACAGATCTACGGCAATTTGCGCCTGATGGTGTCGATCAACCGTGACGGCTCGCTGTATGAGGTGCTGGTGCTGGAATCTTCAGGCCAGCCGCTGCTGGACCAGGCGGCGCAACGGATCGTCCGGCTGGCGGCGCCGTTCGCACCCTTTACCGGGGATCTGTCGGATGTTGACCGGCTGGAGATCATCCGGACCTGGAAGTTTGCCCGCGGCGATCGCCTTTCCAGTAATTAAAAGATCGCAGCCTTCGGCAGCTCCTACAGATGTACACATTCCCCCTGTAGGAGCTGCCGAAGGCTGCGATCTTTTGGCGCTCTCAAGCTTGTCAGTTCGCCCCTCGAACGCCACACTAGCGCACATGAAAAACGTCAGCCCCAGCTACCTCAAGCATCAATTCCTGATCGCCATGCCGCACATGGCCGACCCGAACTTTGCGCACACCTTGACCTACATCGTCGAGCACACGGCCAATGGTGCCATGGGGCTGGTGGTCAACCGTCCGCAAGAGCTGAGTCTGGCCGATATCCTTGAGCAATTACGCCCGGAAATCGAACCACCAGCGCTGTGCCAGCATGTGCCGATCTTCATCGGCGGCCCGGTGCAAACCGATCGCGGCTTCGTCCTTCACCCCAAGGGGCAGAGTTTCCAGGCGACCGTTGATCTGGAAGATGAGCTGTCCCTGTCGACTTCCCAGGACGTCCTGTTCGCCATCGCTGACGGCGTCGGCCCGACAAAAAGCCTGATCGCCCTCGGTTATGCCGGCTGGGAAGCCGGGCAACTGGAGGCTGAGCTGGCGCAGAACGCCTGGCTGAACTGCCCGTTTGACGCCGACATCCTGTTCAACACCAGCAGCGAACTTCGCCTCGAAGCGGCCGCCAGACACCTGGGCGTCAACCTCAGCCTGCTGACCAGCCAGGCGGGGCACGCCTGATGGCCCTGAAGCTGATTCTGGGTTTTGACTACGGCACCAAACAGATCGGCGTTGCGGTCGGCCAGGTGATTACCGGTCAGGCCCGTGAGCTGTGCACCCTGAAAGCGCAGAACGGCATTCCTGACTGGAACCAGGTCGAAGCCCTCATCAAAGAGTGGAAACCCGATGCCGTGGTGGTCGGCCTGCCGCTGAACATGGACGGCACGCCCAGCGACATGTGCGCCCGCGCGGAAAAGTTCGCCCGGCGCCTGAACGGCCGCTTCAACCTGCCCTTCTATACCCACGATGAACGCCTGACCACCTTCGAGGCCAAGGGCGAACGCCTGGCTCGTGGCGGTCAGAAAGGCAGTTACCGCGACAACCCGGTCGACGCCATCGCCGCCGCCCTGCTGCTGCAAGGCTGGCTCGACGAAAATGGCGCACTGTTCGAATCCTGAAGAGCCGCGATGCGTCTCTCTTAGCTACAACCCGAGCCACCTTGCGTGAAACCCGGCTCGGGCCCAAGAAGGAGCAACCATGAGCCTGCCCAATCCCGCCGAACTGATCAGCCAGATGGCCACGCGCCTGAAGGCCCACCTGGAACACCGTGGCATCAGCGACCCGCGTTTCATCGGCATTCGTACCGGCGGCGTCTGGGTGGCCCAGGCCCTGCTCAAGGAATTGGGCAGCAATGAGCCCCTCGGCACCCTCGACGTGTCCTTTTACCGCGACGATTTCAGCCAGAACGGCCTGCACCCGCAGGTTCGCCCTTCGGCGCTGCCGTTCGAAATCGAAGGCCAGCACCTGGTGCTGATCGACGACGTGCTGATGAGCGGCCGGACCATCCGCGCCGCCATGAACGAACTGTTCGACTACGGCCGCCCGGCCAGTGTGACGCTGGTGTGCATGCTGGACCTGGACGCCGGCGAACTGCCGATCCGCCCGAACGTGGTTGGCGCGACCCTGTCGCTGGCCGCACACGAACGGGTGAAGCTGTCCGGTCCGGAGCTCGCGCTCGAACTGCAAGACCTCGCCCTTTAATTCGCCCTATTGAGAGTCCCCCTTGCGATGACGCCTCTAGACACCAAGCGCCCGCTGCAGCTCAATGATCAGGGCCAGCTGCGCCATTTCCTCTCGCTCGATGGTTTGCGCCGTGAGCTGTTGACGGAAATCCTCGACACTGCCGACTCCTTCCTCGAAGTCGGCGCCCGGGCCGTGAAGAAAGTCCCGTTGCTGCGCGGCAAGACCGTGTGCAATGTGTTCTTCGAGAACTCGACCCGTACCCGCACCACCTTCGAACTGGCGGCCCAGCGGCTCTCGGCGGACGTGATCACCCTCAACGTGTCCACGTCGTCGGCGAGCAAGGGCGAAACCCTGCTCGACACCCTGCGCAACCTGGAAGCCATGGCCGCCGACATGTTCGTCGTGCGCCACGGCGATTCCGGCGCCGCACACTTCATCGCCGAGCATGTCTGCCCGCAAGTAGCGATCATCAACGGTGGTGACGGCCGGCACGCGCACCCGACCCAGGGCATGCTCGACATGCTCACCATCCGCCGGCACAAGGGCGGTTTCGAAAACCTTTCGGTGGCCATCGTCGGCGACATCCTGCACTCGCGGGTCGCTCGCTCGAACATGCTGGCCCTGAAAACCCTCGGCTGCCCGGACATTCGCGTGATCGCACCGAAGACCCTGCTGCCGATTGGCATCGAGCAATACGGCGTGAAGGTCTACACCGACATGACCGAAGGCCTGAAGGACGTCGACGTGGTGATCATGTTGCGTCTGCAGCGTGAACGCATGACCGGCGGCCTGCTGCCGAGCGAGGGCGAGTTCTACCGCTTGTTCGGCCTGACCACCGCGCGCCTGGCCGGCGCCAAACCCGATGCCATCGTGATGCACCCGGGGCCGATCAACCGCGGCGTGGAAATCGAGTCGGCAGTGGCCGACGGCCCGCACTCGGTGATCCTCAACCAGGTGACCTACGGGATCGCCATTCGTATGGCCGTGCTGTCCATGGCCATGAGCGGGCAGACTGCGCAGCGTCAATTCGAGCAGGGCCAATTCGAACAGGAGAGCGCACAGTGAAGCTCAGCATTCTCGGCGCCCGCGTGATCGATCCGGCCAGCGGCCTGGATCAAGTGACCGATATCCACATTGAAGCCTGCAAAGTCGTCGCCCTTGGCGCGGCGCCCGCCGGTTTTGTCGCCGTCGAAACGATCAACGCCAAAGGCCTGGTGGCCGCTCCCGGCCTGGTCGACCTCAACGTTGCCCTGCGCGAGCCGGGCTACAGCCGCAAGGGCTCGATTGTCAGCGAAACCCGTGCGGCGGCGGCTGGCGGCGTGACCAGCCTGTGCTGCCCGCCGAAGACCAAACCGGTGCTGGACACCTCGGCGGTGGCCGAACTGATCCTCGACCGCGCTCGTGAGGCCGGCAATACCAAAGTCTTCCCGATTGGCGCCCTGAGCAAAGGCCTGGACGGTGAACAGCTGGCCGAGCTGGTTGCCTTGCGCGACGCCGGTTGCGTGGCCTTCGGCAACGGTCTGAAGAGTTTCCGCAACACCCGCACCCTGTGCCGGGCGCTGGACTACGCGGCAACGTTCGACCTGACGGTGATTTTCAACTCCCAGGATCACGACCTGGCCGAAGGCGGCCTGGCTCACGAAGGCCCGACCGCCAGTTTCCTTGGCTTGCCGGGCATCCCGGAAAGCGCCGAAACCGTCGCCCTGGCCCGGGACCTGCTGCTGGTTGAACAGACCGGCGTGCGCGCACACTTCAGCCAACTCACCAGCGCCCGCGGCGTGGAACTGATCGCCCAGGCCCAGGCCCGAGGCCTGAAGGTGACCGCGGATGTCGCCCTGTACCAGTTGATCCTGACCGACGAAGCCCTGATCGACTTCAGCAGCCTGTATCACGTCCAGCCGCCGCTACGCACCCGCGCCGATCGCGATGGCCTGCGCGCAGCGGTGAAATCCGGCGTGATCTCGGCCATCTCCAGCCATCACCAACCCCATGAGCGTGACGCCAAGCTGGCACCGTTCGGCGCCACCGAGCCAGGCATCAGCAGCGTTGAACTGCTGTTGCCACTGGCGATGACCCTGGTCGAAGACGGCTTGCTGGACCTGCCGACGTTGCTGAAACGCCTGAGCGCCGGCCCTGCCGAGGCCTTGCGCCTGCCGGCAGGCAAACTGGCGGTGGGTGGCGCGGCGGACATCGTGCTGTTCGACCCGGCGTCCTCGACCGTCGCGGGCGAAACCTGGTTGTCGAAGGGCGAGAACTGCCCGTTCATTGGTCACAGCCTGCCGGGCGTGGTGCGTTACACCCTGGTGGACGGGCGCATTAGCCACCAGGCTTAGAAACAAAAGATCGCAGCCTGCGGCAGCTCCTACAGGGAAATGCATACTCCTGTGTAGGCGCTGCCGCAGGCTGCGATCTTTTGCGCTTCGCTTATCGTCTCTGCGCGTTACGCACGGAAACCTGGTCATTCAACGTCCAGAAGTCATACAGCACCCCGAGAAAGAACAACCCGCCGGTGAGCAGGTACAGCAGCCCGCTGATCCATTTCCCCTGATACATCCGGTGCACACCGAACACCCCGAGAAACGTCAGCAGAATCCACGCCACGTTGTATTCGATAGGTCCCGCGGTAAACCGCAGGTCAGCCTCGCGATCCATCGCCGGGATCAGGAACAGGTCGATCAGCCAGCCGATGCCCAGCAAACCAAAGGTGAAGAACCAGATCGTCCCGGTCACCGGCTTGCCGTAATAGAAGCGGTGAGCGCCGGTAAATCCGAAAATCCACAGCAAATAACCGATCACTTTGCTGTGGGTGTCTTGCTGCGGATAAGTCTGTTGATAGGGGTTCATGAATGACCTCGATTCACACGATAGATAAATATTCTTCAATTCTTTGTGACTTTTTTACAGGCACCCGACGTATGGCAAATGCTACCTTCACTCCCGTCAAAGCCTTGTAACACCGGACTTCTGTCCGACAATTGCGCCATTCTGCCGCTTTTTTGCCACCATTGTCCCCCAGGTTGAATCGACCAACGGCCTCGGAAGCGGCAAAAAAGCTGTTATAAAGTTGCGCGCTAACTTATTAAGAGCCTTGCCTAATGCGTTCATTTTTCAAGACATGGCTAACCATTTGCCTTTTGATGCCACTGGCCGCCCACGCCACCAATCGTGAGCAACGTCTTCCTAACGTTAATGGTTACACCCCAAAATCCCATGTCTCTGCTCCTTCGAGCAAAGACAAAAAATCCGCTAAATACGCTCCAAGCCTGGCCAACAGCAAAAGCGGCCTGGTTCCACCGATGGGCACCAAGGAAAGCAGCGACGTGCTGAGCCGCGCCGTGAACGTCCTTGGCACTCCTTATCGTTGGGGCGGCAGCAGCCCAAGCAAAGGCTTCGATTGCAGCGGCCTGGTGAAATACGCGTTCAACGACGCCACGTTCGACCTGCCACGCACCTCCAATGCCATGGCCAGCGGTCATGGGGAGAAAGTCGATCGCAACGACCTGAAGCCGGGCGACCTGATTTTCTTCAACATCAAGAGCCGTCGGGTGAATCACGTCGCCATTTACCTGGGCAACGACCGTTTCATCCACGCGCCACGTCGCGGCAAGTCGGTGAGCATCGACACCTTGAAGAAACCGTACTGGGAAAACCACTACGTGGTTGCCAAGCGGGTTCTGCCGAAAGAACCGAATCAGATGCGTGTGGTTCAGCGCTGATTGAAACAAGGTCAAAGGATCGCAGCCTTCGGCAGCTGTGTAGGAGCTGCCGAAGGCTGCGATCTTTTGCTTTTCAGGGCTATCAAAACCCCTCCGGCGACCGCGCCTTCTCCCGCGCATGATCACTACTGATCAACCCCCTGGTCACCAAGTCCTTCAAGCACATATCCAGCGTCTGCATGCCCAACGCCCCTCCCGACTGAATCGCCGAGTACATCTGCGCCACCTTGTCCTCGCGGATCAGGTTGCGGATCGCCGACGTCCCCAGCATGATCTCGTGGGCCGCGATGCGTCCGCCGCCGACCTTCTTCACCAGCGTCTGGGACACCACCGCCAGCAGTGACTCGGAGAGCATCGAGCGCACCATTGACTTCTCGTCCCCCGGAAACACGTCCACCACCCGGTCAATGGTCTTCGCCGCCGACGTGGTGTGCAGCGTGCCGAACACCAGATGGCCGGTTTCAGCGGCGGTCAACGCCAGGCGTATGGTTTCCAGATCGCGCATCTCCCCCACCAGAATCACGTCCGGGTCCTCCCGCAACGCCGAGCGCAGGGCCGTGGCGAAGCTGCGGGTATCGCGGTGGACCTCACGCTGGTTGATCAGGCACTTGCGCGGCTCGTGGACAAACTCGATAGGGTCTTCAATGGTGAGGATGTGGTGATGGCGATGGTTATTGAGGTAATCGATCATCGCCGCCAGCGTGGTGGACTTTCCGGAGCCGGTCGGGCCGGTCACCAGCACCAGGCCACGGGGAGCGTCGGTCATTTTGCGAAACACCTCTCCCATGCCCAGTTCGTCCATGCTCTGCACTTTCGCCGGTATGGTGCGAAACACCGCACCCGCGCCACGGCTCTGATTGAACGCATTGGCCCGAAAACGCGCCACACCGGGCACTTCAAAGGAAAAGTCGATTTCCAGATGCTTCTCAAAGTCCGCCCGCTGGGTGTCGTTCATGATGGCATCGATCAGCGCCTGCACCTGTTGGTGGTCCAGGGCCGGCAGGTTGATGCGCCGCACATCGCCGTCCACCCTGATCATCGGTGGCAGGCCAGCAGACAAATGCAGGTCCGATGCCCCCTGTTTGGCGCTGAACGCCAGCAGTTCAGTGATATCCATAGCGCCTCTCAATTCCAGTAGAATGCCGCGAACCTTCAGACCGCTGGCGCCTCTTGATGTCCACCATAGCAGACAACATTCTCGAAGTTAGTTCGCGCATCCATGCCGCAACACTTGCCGCCAATCGCGCCGAAAACAGCGTCCATCTGCTGGCCGTGAGCAAGACCAAACCTGCACAGGACCTGCGTGAAGCCTACGCCGCCGGCCTGCGCGACTTTGGCGAGAACTACCTGCAGGAAGCGCTGGGCAAACAGCTTGAACTGGCCGACCTGCCCTTGATCTGGCACTTCATCGGCCCCATTCAATCGAACAAGACTCGTGCTATCGCCGAGCACTTCGACTGGGTGCACTCCGTGGATCGTCTGAAAATCGCACAACGCCTGTCCGAACAACGTCCTGCCGATTTGCCGCCCCTGAATATCTGCATTCAGGTCAACGTCAGCGGTGAAGTCAGCAAATCCGGCTGCACCCCGGCTGATCTGCCGGCCCTGGCCAGTGCCATCAGCGCCCTGCCGCGCCTGACGTTGCGCGGGCTGATGGCCATCCCTGAGCCGACCGAAGATCGCGCCGCCCAGGACGCCGCGTTTGCGGCCGTGCAAAGCCTGCAAGCCAGCCTGAATCTGCCACTCGACACACTTTCCATGGGCATGAGCCACGACCTTGAGTCAGCCATTGCCCAGGGCGCCACCTGGGTCCGTATCGGTACGGCCCTGTTTGGCGCCCGTGATTACGATCGGCCATAACCCATGACCGACTCTCTTCTTTATAAGGACCTGACATGAGCAAGACGCGTATTGCCTTTATCGGTGCCGGCAACATGGCCGCCAGCCTGATCGGCGGCCTGCGGGCCAAGGGTCTGGAAGCCGCGCAGATCCGCGCCAGCGATCCGGGCGAAGAAACCCGCGCCCGCGTGAGCGCTGAACACGGCATCGAAACCTTCGCCGACAACGCCCAGGCCATCGACGGCGCCGACGTCGTCGTCCTTGCGGTCAAGCCGCAGGCGATGAAAGCCGTGTGCGAAGCGATTCGCCCAAGCCTCAAGCCCCATCAACTGGTGGTGTCGATCGCCGCAGGCATCACCTGCGCCAGCATGAACAACTGGCTTGGCGCCCAGCCGATCGTGCGCTGCATGCCCAACACCCCGGCGCTACTGCGTCAGGGCGTGAGCGGCTTGTTCGCAACAGCCCAAGTGAGCGCCGAACAGCGTCAGCAAGCCCAGGAGCTGCTGTCTGCGGTCGGCATCGCCTTATGGCTCAATGAAGAGCAGCAACTGGATGCCGTCACCGCCGTTTCCGGCTCGGGCCCGGCGTACTTCTTCCTGCTGATCGAGGCCATGACCGCCGCCGGCGTGAAACTTGGCCTGCCGGCGGACATCGCCGCGCAACTGACCCTGCAAACCGCACTGGGCGCCGCGCACATGGCGGTCTCCAGCGACGTCGACGCGGCCGAGCTGCGCCGCCGTGTCACCTCCCCTGCGGGCACCACTGAAGCTGCAATCAAGTCGTTCCAGGCCAATGGTTTTGAAGCCCTGGTCGAAAAAGCACTCCGCGCTGCCGCGCATCGCTCGGCCGAGATGGCCGAACAACTGGGTCAATAAGGAGCTTTTCATGATTGGATTGAACACCGCAGCGGTCTACGTGCTGCAAACCCTCGGCAGCCTGTACCTGCTGATCGTGCTGATGCGCTTCGTGCTGCAACTGGTGCGGGCGAACTTCTACAACCCGATCTGCCAGTTCATCGTCAAGGCCACCCAGCCACTGCTCAAGCCGCTGCGCCGGATCATCCCGAGCGTGTTCGGCCTGGACATGTCCTCGCTGGTGCTGGCGATCCTGGTGCAACTGGCACTGATGGCCCTGACCCTGTTGCTGACCTACGGCACCACCGGCAATCCGCTGCAACTGCTGATCTGGTCGATCATCGGTGTGACCGCGCTATTCCTGAACATCTTCTTCTTTGCCCTGATCATCAGTGTGATCCTGTCCTGGGTCGCACCGGGCAGCCATAACCCGGGCGCCGAACTGGTGAACGACGTCTGCGAGCCGGCCCTGGCGCCGTTCCGCAAGTTCCTGCCGAACCTGGGCGGGCTTGATCTGTCGCCGATCTTTGCGTTCCTGGCGATCAAACTGATCGACATGCTGGTGATCAACAACCTCGCCGCCTTGACCATGATGCCGGAAATCCTCCGCGTGTTGATCTGACCCGGTGAGCTGGTTTCGCTGGGACGGTGACGACCTGATTCTGGAGTGTCACCTGCAACCGGCAGCCCGTAGCGATGATTTCGCCGGGCTGCACGGTGATCGCCTGAAGATCCGCCTGACCGCACCGCCAGTCGAGGGCAAGGCCAACGCGTATCTGATGGCGTTTCTGGCCAAGGCCTTTGGCGTGTCCAAGAGCCAGGTCAGCTTGATCAGTGGCGAGTTGAACCGGCAGAAACGGGTGCGAATTTGCTCGCCGAAGAAGTTGCCGGCCCTGCCTGATCTGGTGCGCCCGGCAGGCTGACCGCGTCATCGTTCATCGCGAGCAGGCTCGCTCCCACATGGACTGCATCAATCCTGTGGGAGCGAGCCTGCTCGCGAATGGCACACCTCGGTCTTACATGAAAAAATCAGCTCGGACCTTTGCTTGCCGCTAACCCCAGCGGTCTTTAGACTTACGCCTCATTTCAATGAGAGCAGGGTCGATGCCAGCTGCCTTTCCCCCCGATTCTGTTGGTCTGGTGACGCCGCAAGTGGCGCACTTCAGCGAGCCGCTGGCTTTGGCCTGTGGTCGTTCGCTCCCGGCCTATGACCTGATCTACGAAACCTACGGCACGCTCAACTCCACGGCGAGCAATGCCGTGCTGATCTGCCACGCCTTGTCCGGGCACCACCACGCTGCCGGCTATCACAGCCCCGACGACCGTAAACCCGGTTGGTGGGACAGCTGCATCGGCCCCGGCAAGCCGATCGACACCAACAAGTTCTTCGTGGTCAGCCTGAACAACCTCGGCGGCTGCAACGGCTCCACCGGCCCGAGCAGCATCAACCCGGACACCGGCAAGCCGTTCGGCGCCGATTTCCCGGTATTGACCGTCGAAGATTGGGTGCACAGTCAGGCGCGTCTGGCCGATCGCCTCGGCATCGCTCAGTTCGCGGCCGTGATCGGCGGCAGCCTTGGCGGCATGCAAGCGATGCAATGGAGCATCACCTACCCCGACCGCATCCGTCACTGCCTGGCCATCGCCTCGGCCCCCAAGCTGTCGGCACAGAACATCGCGTTCAACGAAGTGGCGCGTCAGGCGATCCTCACCGACCCTGAATTCCACGGCGGTTCGTTCCAGGAACAGGGCGTGATCCCCAAGCGCGGCCTGATGCTGGCGCGGATGGTCGGGCACATCACCTACCTCTCCGACGACTCCATGGGCGAAAAATTCGGCCGCGGGCTGAAGAGCGAGAAACTCAACTACGACTTCCACAGCGTCGAGTTCCAGGTTGAAAGCTACCTGCGCTATCAGGGCGAAGAGTTCTCCGGGCGCTTTGATGCCAACACGTATCTGTTGATGACCAAAGCGCTCGATTACTTCGATCCGGCGGCGAACTTCGACGATAACCTGGCGAAAACCTTCGAAGGCGCCAAAGCCAAGTTCTGTGTGATGTCGTTCACCACCGACTGGCGCTTCTCCCCTGCCCGCTCGCGCGAGCTGGTGGACGCGCTGATGGCCGCGCGCAAGGACGTCTGCTACCTCGAGATCGACGCACCGCAAGGCCACGACGCCTTCCTGATTCCGATCCCGCGCTACCTGCAGGCATTCGGCAATTACATGAACCGCATTACGTTGTGAGAAAGCCATGAGAGCTGATCTGGAAATCATCCAGGAATGGATCCCCGCCGGCAGCCGCGTGCTCGACCTCGGGTGCGGCGATGGCGAACTGCTGACCTGGCTGCGCGATAACAAACAAGTCACCGGTTATGGCCTGGAAAACGACGCCGACAACATCGCCGAGTGCGTGGCCAAGGGCATCAACGTCATCGAACAGGACCTGGACAAGGGCCTGGGCAACTTTGCCAGCAACAGTTTCGACATCGTGGTCATGACCCAGGCGCTGCAAGCAGTGCACTACCCGGACAAGATCCTCGAAGAAATGCTGCGCGTGGGCCGTCAGTGCATCATCACCTTCCCCAATTTCGGTCACTGGCGCTGCCGCTGGTACCTGGCGAGCAAAGGCCGGATGCCGGTTTCCGAGTTCCTGCCGTACACCTGGTACAACACGCCGAACATCCACTTCTGCACCTTCGCGGACTTTGAAGCCTTGTGTCGCGAACGTGAAGCGAAGGTCATTGATCGGCTTGCCGTGGATCAACAGCATCGGCACGGGTGGGCCAGTAAGCTATGGCCTAATCTGTTAGGTGAGATCGGAATCTACCGCGTCAGCAGTCCGGGACTTTCCGACCACAAGGTCGCGGTCTGATCCACCCTATTTCAAGGAGAACGATCATGGGTCGTCTTGCTTTGTTTCTACTCACTGCCTGCCTGAGCGTCACCGCCATGGGCGCCGAAGCCATCAAGGGCGAGCGCCAGGAAACCTTCGGCGACGTGACGGTGCACTACAACACGTTCAACTCCACCTACCTGACCCCGGACATTGCCAAGTCCGCCGAACTGATCCGCAGCAAGAACCAGGGCGTGATCAATATCTCGGTGCTCAAGGAAGGCAAGCCACTGATGGCCCAGGTGAGCGGTTCGGTCAAAGACCTGACCAGCCAGACGGTGCCACTGCAGTTCAAACAGATCACCGAACAAGGCGCGATCTACTACATTGCGCAATATCCGGTGGATCAACAGGAAGTCCGCACCTTCGACATCAAGGTGCAGACCGGCGATAAAATCAACACCATCAATTTCAACCAAGAGCTCTTCCCTGGCCAATGATCAACTTCACGCAACTCGTATTGGCCAGCCATAACGCCGGCAAACTCAAAGAACTCCAGGCCATGCTCGGCGAGTCGGTGCACCTGCGCTCGATCGGCGAGTTCAGCAGCGTCGAGCCTGAAGAAACCGGTCTGTCGTTCGTCGAGAACGCCATCCTCAAGGCCCGTAATGCCGCACGCATTTCCGGTTTGCCGGCGCTGGCCGACGATTCCGGGCTGGCGGTGGATTTCCTCGGCGGTGCGCCGGGTATCTACTCGGCGCGTTATGCCGACGGCAAGGGCGATGCGGCGAACAACGCCAAGCTCCTCGACGTGTTGAAAGACGTGCCTGAAGCCGAGCGTGGTGCGCAGTTCGTCTGCGTGCTGGCACTGGTACGTCACGCCGACGATCCGCTGCCGATCCTCTGCGAAGGTTTGTGGCACGGGCGAATCCTGACCCAGGCCAGCGGCGAACACGGTTTTGGCTACGACCCGCTGTTCTGGGTGCCGGAGCGCGATTGCTCCAGCGCCGAGTTGAGCCCGGCCGACAAGAACCAGATCAGCCACCGCGCCCGTGCAATGGATCTGCTGCGCCAGCGTCTGGGCTTGAAATGACCCGTGAATCATCCGCATCGCCGCTGATCTTCGGCGGCGATGCTTCATCGCCCCGGGCGGCACTGCCTGTGCTGCCGCCCCTGGCGCTGTACATCCACATCCCGTGGTGTGTGCGCAAATGCCCTTATTGCGACTTCAACTCCCACACCGCCAGCCCTGTGCTGCCGGAAGAAGAGTATGTCGACGCGTTGCTGGCCGATCTCGACCAGGACCTGCACGCCGTCTATGGCCGTGAATTGAGCTCGATCTTCTTTGGTGGCGGCACGCCGAGCCTGTTCAGTGCCGATTCCCTGGGTCGCTTGCTCAAAGGCGTCGAGCAGCGCATCCCCTTTGCCAGCGACATCGAAATCACGCTGGAAGCCAATCCGGGTACGTTCGAGCAAGACAAGTTCGTGGCGTACCGGAAACTGGGGATCAACCGCCTGTCGATCGGCATCCAGAGTTTCCAGCAGGAAAAACTCCAGGCTTTGGGCCGGATTCACAACGGCGACGAAGCCGTACGCGCCGCCGGCATGGCGCGGCAGGCCGGTTTCGATAACTTCAACCTGGACTTGATGCATGGCTTGCCGAATCAGTCCCTGGACGATGCCTTGGCCGACCTGCGCACAGCCATCGCCCTGAAACCGACACACCTGTCGTGGTATCAACTGACCCTGGAACCGAACACGGTGTTCTGGAACCAGCCGCCGACGCTGCCGGAAGACGACACGCTGTGGGACATTCAGGAAGCCGGGCAAGCGCTGCTGGCCGAACACGGTTACGCCCAGTACGAAGTCTCGGCCTATGCCCTGCCCGGACGTCCGGCGCGACACAACCTCAACTACTGGAGTTTTGGCGACTTCATCGGCATCGGTGCCGGTGCCCACGGCAAGCTCAGTCACCCGGACGGGCGCATTGTCCGCACCTGGAAAACCCGCCTGCCGAAGGATTACCTGAATCCGGCGAAAAGCTTCCGGGCCGGCGAGAAAGCGCTGGGCAACGATGAAATGCCGTTCGAATTCCTGATGAACGCGTTGCGCCTGACTGAAGGTGTCGAATCGCGGCTGTACCCTGAACGTACCGGCATGACCCTGGAAAGCCTTGCTGAAGGCCGCCGAGAAGCCGAACAAAGCGGCCTGTTGCAGGTCGAACCGTCACGCCTGGTAGCCACGATGCGCGGACAACTCTTCCTCAACGACTTGCTGCAGAAATTTCTGACATAAGGAAATCGAATGGATTTGGTACTCGACCTGCTTGCCACCGTGTCTCGCTGGAGCCGCAGCAATCTCTCGGAAATCGCCCTGGCCCTGGTGGGCTGCCTGCTGGTGCTGTTTGGTGCGGATTTCAAAGGCTGGGTCGAGCAGCGCCTGGGCAGCATCGCCGGCGCCTTGCGCGTGCCACTGATGGCCCTGCTGTGCATGATCGGCAGCGGTGCAGCGCTGATCTACGCCACGCCGTGGGTCGTACGCGGCTTGAGCCAATTCAACAACTACAGCCTGGCACCGGTGTTGTTGGTGGTGTTGGTACTCATCGGCGTAGTAGCCGACCGCCGCTGATCTCAGCCACATCCTAAAACAACTGTGGGAGCGAGCCTGCTCGCGAAAGCGGTGTGTCCGACAGCACTTCTGTCGACTGACACTCCCTCTTCGCGAGCAGGCTCGCTCCCACAGTTTGTATTGGGTGATGCTTAGGACTGCTTTTCGAACTTCAAATCCCACACGCCATGCCCAAGACGTTCGCCGCGGCGTTCGAACTTGGTGATCGGCCGCTCGGCCGGGCGCGGTACGCACTTGCCGTCTTCGGCCAGGTTGCGATAACCCGGGGCGACATTCATCACTTCCAGCATGTATTCGGCGTACGGTTCCCAGTCGGTGGCCATGTGCAGAATGCCGCCGACCTTCAACTTGCTGCGTACCAGCTCGGCGAAGGACGCCTGAACGATACGGCGCTTGTGGTGACGGCTCTTGTGCCACGGATCCGGGAAAAACAGCATCAGGCGATCAAGGCTGTTATCGGCCACGCAGCGGTTGAGCACTTCGATCGCATCGCAATCGTAGACCCGCAGGTTGGTCAGCCCCTGGGTCAACACGCCATTGAGCAGCGCCCCGACACCCGGACGGTGAACCTCGACGCCGATGAAGTCCTGGTCCGGTGCAGCCGCTGCCATTTCCAGCAGCGAATGGCCCATGCCGAAACCGATTTCCAGCGAGCGCGGTGCCGAGCGACCGAACACCTGGTCGAAGTCCACCGGCGCGTCGGCCAGCGGCAGCACGAACAGCGGCGCGCCCTGCTCCAGGCCGCGTTGCTGGCCTTCGGTCATGCGCCCGGCGCGCATCACGAAACTCTTGATGCGGCGGTGTTGGCGCTCGTCGCCTTCTTCCGTCTGGATTGGCGTGTCGTTCGATTCAGTCATCAATGGCTCTTACTTGATCAGACCATCCAGCGGCGAAGAGGCGCTGGCATAGAGTTTTTTCGGCATACGGCCGGCGAGGTAAGCCAGGCGGCCTGCGACGATCGCATGTTTCATGGCTTCAGCCATCATGACCGGCTGCTGGGCGTGGGCGATGGCCGAGTTCATCAGCACCGCATCACAACCCAGCTCCATGGCGATGGTGGCGTCGGAAGCGGTACCGACGCCGGCATCCACCAGCACCGGGATTTTGGCTTCTTCGAGGATGATCTGCAGATTGTACGGATTGCAGATACCCAGACCCGAACCGATCAGTCCGGCCAGTGGCATCACCGCGATGCAACCGATTTCCGCCAGTTGCCGGGCGATGATCGGGTCATCACTGGTGTAGACCATCACGTCGAAGCCTTCCTTGACCAGCGTTTCGGCAGCCTTGAGGGTTTCGATCACGTTGGGGAACAGGGTTTTCTGATCGGCCAGCACTTCCAGCTTCACCAGGTTGTGGCCGTCGAGCAGCTCACGGGCCAGGCGGCAGGTGCGCACGGCTTCGATGGCGTCGTAGCAACCGGCGGTGTTCGGCAGGAAGGTGTAGCGATCCGGCGACAGCACTTCGAGCAGGTTCGGCTCGCCCTCGATCTGACCAAGGTTGGTGCGACGTACGGCGAAGGTGACGATCTCGGCACCCGAGGCTTCGATGGCCAGGCGAGTTTCTTCCATGTCACGGTACTTGCCGGTACCGACCAGCAAACGCGACTGGTAAGTACGACCGGCCAGGACGAAAGGCTTGTCGCTGCGAACGATGCTCATGGGAAATCCTCTGTAGGGGTGAGGTACTTGCAGAATTCTGTGGCCACTCGGCCGAGACTACTAGCCGCCGCCGATGGCGTGCACCACTTCGACGTTGTCGCCGTCGTTCAACGTGGTGTCTGCATGCTGGCTGCGCGGGACGATATCCAGATTGAGTTCGACCGCCACCCGGCGCCCGGTCAGGTCCAGACGGGTCAGCAGGGCCGCAACGGTTTCACCGTCGGGCAGTTCAAAGGATTCGCCGTTCAACTGAATGCGCATGCCGGATGCCGCCATCATTTTTTGGGGCAGGCATTCTAGCCCGATCAGTCAGGCCGACCCAAGCCATTCGTCTTGAAATGCAATTCATGTAATTCGTGTAGGAGCTGCCGCAGGCTGCGATCTTTTGATCTTAAAAAACAAAAGGCAAAAGATCGCAGCCTGCGGCAGCTCCTACATGAGGTCATATCCCGGATCAGGTCAGGCGCCAGGCGGCGAGGCCCAGGCAGAACCAGCCGACCAGGAATGCCAGACCGCCGAAAGGCGTGATGATGCCAAGCTTGCTGATGCTGGTCAGCGTCAATACATACAGGCTGCCAGAGAACAGCAGGATACCGATGGCAAACGATGCGCCGGCCCAGGTGGCGAGTCGACCGGGAATCTGCGTGGCCAGCACTGCGACACCGAGCAACGCCAGGGCGTGCACCAGTTGATAGGTGACGCCGGTGTGGAAGATCGCCAGGTACTCGGCGCTCAGGCGGCTCTTCAGGCCATGGGCGGCAAAGGCCCCGAGGCCGACACCGGTGAAGCCGAAAAAAGCGGCCAGCATCAGAAAGCCACGCAGCATGCAGAACTCCAGTCAGTTTCGATCCAAAGGGTCTGTATAATGGCCCGCTCAACGGGTTCGGCCAAGCCATCTCTATGCTGCGTATCTATTTCCGTCATTTCTCCAAGGCCGTGCTCTGGTTCATGGGTGGCAGTGTATTGCTGGTGCTGATCTTTCGCGTGGTACCGCCTCCGGGGACGACGCTGATGGTCGAGCGCAAGATCGAATCCTGGTTTGACGGCGAACCCATCGACCTGCAACGGACCTGGAAACCCTGGGACGAGATCTCCGACGACCTGAAAGTCGCGGTGATTGCCGGCGAAGACCAGAAATTCCCGGAGCACTGGGGCTTCGATATCGGCGCGATTCAGGCGGCGTTTGCCCATAACGAGCGCGGCGGTTCGATCCGCGGCGCCAGCACCCTCAGCCAGCAAGTCTCGAAAAACCTGTTCCTGTGGTCTGGCCGCAGCTGGCTGCGCAAAGGCCTGGAAGCCTGGTTCACCGGACTGATCGAAGTGTTCTGGCCCAAGCAGCGGATTCTTGAGGTGTACCTGAATAGCGTTGAGTGGGATGACGGGGTGTTTGGCGCGGAGGCTGCGGCACGGCATCATTTTGGGACCAGCGCGAAAAACCTCAGCCGTCAGCAATCGAGCTTGCTGGCCGCCGTACTGCCAAACCCGCGGGTCTGGAGCGCAAGCCATCCGACTTCATACGTATCGCGGCGAGCGGGCTGGATTCGACAGCAGATGAGCCAGTTGGGCGGGGATAGCTATCTGGTGGGCCTGAACGATTCGCGTCGGGCGCCTTGGTCTCAATAACCGATCACAATTCTTCAGGCCCTGAAAACCACTGTGGGAGCGGGCTTGCCCGCGATGACGGCCTGACATTCAACTTATGTATTGAATGTTCGGACCTCATCGCGAGCAAGCTCGCTCCCACAGGATCACTGCTCGGTTTTTTTACTGCCTGCCCGCCAGTTACGCAGCGATCGACAACTTGAGCTTGTTCATCGCGCTCTTCTCGAGCTGACGAATACGCTCGGCCGACACGTTGTACTTCTGCGCCAGGTCATGCAGCGTGGCTTTTTCTTCCGCCAGCCAGCGCTGGTAGAGAATGTCACGGCTACGGTCGTCCAGCACTTCCAACGCTTCGTGCAGGTTGTGGCTGGAGTTGTCGCTCCAGTCGGCGTCCTCCAGTTGACGGGCCGGGTCGTACCGGTGGTCTTCCAGATAGTTGGCCGGCGACTGGAAAGCACTGTCGTCGTCCGCTTCGGCAGCCGGGTCGAAGGCCATGTCATGGCCGGTCAGGCGGCTTTCCATCTCGCGCACTTCCCGAGGCTCTACGCCCAGGCTTTCAGCGACGCGATGAACTTCCTCGTTATTCAACCAGGCCAGGCGTTTCTTCTGGCTGCGCAGGTTGAAGAACAGCTTGCGCTGGGCCTTGGTGGTCGCGACTTTCACGATGCGCCAGTTGCGCAAGATGAACTCGTGGATTTCCGCCTTGATCCAGTGCACGGCAAAGGACACCAGGCGCACGCCCATTTCCGGGTTGAAGCGCTTCACGGCCTTCATCAGGCCGACGTTGCCTTCCTGGATCAGGTCAGCCTGAGCCAGGCCGTAGCCGGAATAGCTACGGGCGATATGTACGACAAAACGCAGGTGGGCGAGCACCATCTGCCGAGCCGCCCCCAAATCCTGCTCATAATAGAGACTCTCGGCCAGTTCACGCTCCTGCTCCGGCGACAGCAATGGAATGCTGTTGACGGTGTGCACATAGGCCTCCAGGTTCGCACCCGGGACCAGAGCATATGCAGGTTGCAAAGAATTGGTCATACGAAAAAACCTCCGACTTACAAACTCGTGCAGTTCAGCACTGCGAAAATTGACCGGAAACCGAAAGACAAGTTCCCTAAAACCCAAAAACGCTGAAAGGTCAATACGAGCAAAATGATACTACTTAGGCGCAAGCTCCCTCAGGTGGCGTGCGACTGCAATCCATGCACCGATATACCCCAACAGCACCGCGCCAAGCAAGAGAGACAGACCGTCGGCAACTGGCACTCCAGCCAGCGCAAAATCACTGCCGTACAAACCAGCCAGCCCTACCACCGCGTCGTTCAGCCAATCAAGGCCGAACGCAAGCACGCCCCAGGACAGAATCCCCGCACCGAAGCCATACAGCGCCCCCATGTACAGGAAGGGCCTGCGAACATAGCTGTCAGTGCCGCCGACCAGTTTAATCACTTCTATCTCTGTGCGGCGGTTTTCAATATGAAGACGAATGGTATTGCCTATCACCAAAAGTAATGCAGAAACCAGAAGCACGGTCAGACCGAAGACAAAACGGTCACCCAGCTTGAGGATGGCTGCCAGACGCTCGACCCAGACTAAATCAAGTTGCGCCTGCTGTACCTTCGGCAGCTCGGATAGTTTTTGTCTTAATGCTTCAAGGGCCGGCTTGTCGACTTCAGTTGGCGTTACCAACACCACGCCTGGCAACGGGTTCTCCGGCAATTCCTTGAGCGCCTCGCCCAGCCCCGACTGTTGCTGGAACTCTTCCAGCGCCTGATCCCGGCCAACGTATTCGGCATCGGCGACGCCAGGCATGCCCTTGATCTGATCGCGCAGCGATTCGCCTTCGGCCGGTTTGGCCTCAAGGTCCAGATACAGGGAAATCTGCGCCGCGCGCTGCCAGGAACCACCCAGGCGCTCGACGTTACTTAGCAAAAGTGACAGCCCCATGGGCAAGCTCAGGGCCACCGCCATTACCATGCAGGTGAAAAAACTGCCGATGGGCTGCTTGCCCAGGCGGCGCAAGCTGTCGACCATGCTGGCGCGATGGCTTTCGATCCAGGCACGGAACAACGTGGCGAAGTCCGGCCCGTCATCATCGTCGTGTTTTTTCTTTTGCGGCTGCGGATCGGCGGCTTTCGGGGCCACGCGCTCGGAAACCTTGGGGCTACGTGTTGCACTCATACCGCGGCCTCCCCGTCACCGATCAATCGACCGCGTTGCAACGTCAGCATGCGGTGGCGCATGCGGGCGATCAGGGCCAGGTCGTGACTGGCGATCAGCACGCTGGTACCCAGGCGATTGATGTCTTCGAACACACCCATGATCTCGGCGGCCAGACGCGGGTCGAGGTTACCGGTCGGCTCATCCGCCAGCAGCAAGGCCGGGCGATGGACGATGGCACGGGCGATGCCGACGCGCTGCTGCTGACCGGTGGACAGGTCGCCCGGGTACAGGTCGGTTTTATCCGACAGCGCTACTCGCTCCAGTGCCGAGTCCACGCGCTTGGCGATCTCGGCCTTGGACAGCCCGAGGATCTGCAAAGGCAACGCGACGTTATTGAACACCGTGCGATCGAACAACAACTGGTGATTCTGGAACACCACGCCGATCTGCCGACGCAGGAAAGGAATCTGTGCGTTGCTGATGGTGCTCAGGTCTTGCCCGGCGAGCAGCAGCTTGCCGCTGGTCGGGCGCTCCATCGCCAGCAACAGGCGCAACAGCGTGGATTTACCGGCGCCGGAATGGCCGGTGACAAACAGAAACTCGCCACGACGGACTCGAAAGCTCAGCTCATGCAAGCCGACGTGACCGTTCGGGTAGCGCTTACCGACCTGTTCGAAACGAATCATGAACGCTCCCGCTCGGCAAACAATGCCTGGACAAAGGGTTCTGCTTCAAAGGTACGCAAATCGTCGATGCCTTCGCCGACGCCGATGTAGCGGATCGGCAGGCCGAATTGCTTGGCCAGGGCGAAAATCACCCCGCCTTTGGCGGTGCCGTCGAGCTTGGTCAGCGCCAGGCCGGTCAGTTCGACGGTCTGGTTGAATTGCTTGGCCTGATTGATGGCGTTCTGGCCGGTGCCGGCGTCAAGCACCAGGAGCACCTCGTGAGGTGCGTCGGCGTCGAGCTTGCCGATCACGCGGCGAACCTTTTTCAGTTCTTCCATCAGATTGTCTTTGGTGTGCAGGCGGCCGGCGGTGTCGGCGATCAGCACATCGATGCCGCGAGCCTTGGCGGCCTGCACGGCGTCGAAGATCACCGAGGCCGAGTCGGCACCAGTATGCTGGGCGATCACCGGGATCTTGTTGCGCTCGCCCCAGACCTGCAACTGCTCTACCGCAGCCGCGCGGAAGGTGTCGCCGGCGGCGAGCATGACTTTCTTGCCTTCCAGCTGCAGTTTCTTCGCCAGCTTGCCGATGGTGGTGGTCTTGCCAGCACCGTTGACGCCGACGACCAGAATCACGAACGGCTTGCTCTGCGAGGTGATTTTCAGCGGCTGCTCGACGGGCTTGAGCATGGCCGCCAGCTCGGCTTGCAGGGATTTGTACAGGGCATCGGCGTCGGCCAGTTCCTTGCGCGCAACCTTCTGCGTCAGACGCTGAATGATCACCGAGGTGGCTTCGACACCGACGTCGGCGGTCAGCAAACGGGTTTCGAGGTCCTCGAGCAGTTCGTCATCAATTACCTTTTTGCCCAGGAACAGGCTGGCCATGCCTTCGCCGATACTGGCGCTGGTCTTGGACAGGCCCTGCTTGAGGCGGGCGAAGAAACCGGCTTTGGTTTCTTCGGTGCGCACAGGTTCTACCGGGGTTTCGACGGGTGCCGCGATCGGCGCAGGAATCGGAGCAGGTGCCGGTGCTTGAGCAACTGTAGCAACCGGAGCAACTGGAGCAACTGGAGCAACTGGAGCAACTGGAGCAACGAATACCGGAACCTCTGGCTGGCTGACAACGGGAACAGGCTCGGCCACGACGACTGGTTCAACAATCGCTTCGACCACAGGCGCATGAACCGGTACAGGCGCAAACGCTGCCGGGGCCGGAATCGGCGGGGTCACATGGGGGGCCAGGTCATTTTCGACAAACGCCACGGGCTCTTCGGCTACCGGCAGGGTCAACCAGGGTTCGGCCGTCGGGGCCAGCGGCTGTTCGGTGACGATTTCGCTGACGGGTTCGGGAGCGGCTTCAACCTTGGGTTGCAGCAACGGCTCGGCAACCGGCAGAACAACCGGCGCGGGCGCTTCTTCTATTACCGGGACCGGCGTCGGCGCTGGCTCAGGAATGGCTTGTGGCTGTTCGACGACGGGTTCCTGCGGCTTTTTGCGCAGCCATCCGAACAGGCTTTTCTTCTCGCCAGCCGCAGCTGGGGTCTTCTTGTCGTCGTTGGAACCAAACATGGAGGACGGCTATCTCACGGTAGCGACGCGCCAATGGCGCCCCGGCAAATAAATAATCGATGCAGAACAGACTGTGTTTCACCCAGCTTGTTCACGCGCAACATTTTGTCGAGGTGCCAACGGCGCCTCAAAGGTCGACTAATACGAAGGACTGAAACGGCATCGTCGGCGAAAACGCAGAGTTTAGCTGACAAACTCAAAGTTTCTGCCGGTAACCCATACAACCCGCAGGCCAATCAAAGGCCTGATAGGCGTGGCCGCCAGTAAAACGGATCAGTATCCTAGCACCCTCTCGCCCGCTGACGCTAAGAACAAGCGGGCAGCCCCAAAGGTTTGAAAACGAATGAATGCTCTTGCCCGCCGCGCCGCAGGCCTGCTGCTCAGCACAGTTTGCCTGCCCCTTTCGGCCCTGGCTGCCGACCCGCAACCCACCCACGAATTCACTCTCGACAACGGCTTGAAGGTGGTCGTGCGCGAAGACCATCGTGCGCCTGTTGTGGTTTCCCAAGTCTGGTACAAGGTCGGCTCCAGCTACGAGACGCCGGGCAATACCGGCCTGTCCCACGCTCTGGAACACATGATGTTCAAGGGCAGCGAGAAGGTCGGCCCCGGTGAAGCCTCGCTGATCCTGCGCGACCTCGGCGCCGAAGAGAACGCTTTCACCAGCGACGACTTCACCGCCTACTACCAGGTGCTGGCCCGGGATCGCCTGGGCGTAGCCTTCGAACTGGAAGCCGACCGCATGGCCAACCTGCGCCTGCCGGCCGACGAGTTCGCCAAGGAAATCGAAGTCATCAAGGAAGAACGTCGGCTGCGCACCGACGACAAGCCGATGTCCAAGGCCTATGAGCGCTTCAAGGCCATGGCTTACCCGGCCAGCGGCTATCACACGCCGACCATCGGCTGGATGGCCGATCTTGAGCGGATGAAGGTCGAAGAACTGCGCAACTGGTACCAGACCTGGTACGTGCCGAACAACGCCACGCTGGTGGTGGTCGGCGACGTGACGCCGGACGAAGTCAAGGCGCTGGCCCAACGCTATTTCGGCCCGATCGCCAAGCGTGATGTGCCGGCCGCGAAAAAGCCGCTGGAACTGGCCGAACCGGGCGAGCGCCAGATCACCCTGCATGTGCAAACCCAGCTGCCCAGCCTGATGCTGGCCTTCAACGTGCCGAGCATTGCCACCGCCGAAGACAAGCGCCTGGTCAACGCCCTGCGCCTGATCTCGGCACTGCTCGATGGCGGCTACAGCGGGCGCATCCCGACGCAACTGGAGCGCGGAGAAGAACTGGTGTCCGGCGGCTCGTCGAGTTACGACGCCTACACCCGTGGCGACAGCCTGTTCACCCTGTCGGCATCGCCAAACTCGCAGAAACACAAGACCATCGCCCAGGCAGAAGCCGGATTGTGGAAGCTGCTCGACCAGTTGAAAACCACTGCGCCGACGGCCGAAGAACTCGAACGGGTTCGTGCACAAGTCATCGCCGGCCTGGTCTACGAGCGCGACTCGATCACCAGCCAGGCCACCGCCATCGGCCAACTGGAAACCGTCGGCCTGTCATGGCAGCTGATGGATACCGAACTGGCCGACCTGGAAAGCGTGACCCCGGAAGATGTCCAGAAAGCCGCCAAGCTGTATTTCACCCGCGAACGTCTCAGCGTCGCCCATGTACTGCCTCTGGAGACGACTCATGAGTGAGCGTAAACCCTCCCGCCTGGCCCTGATCGGGCTGATCGCTGCCGCCGTTATCGGCTCTGCCGCGTTCTATCTGTCGCGCTCCGGCGAAACCAGTGCCAGTGAAGCCCTGGACAAAGCCAAAGCCAGCCAGAAACTGCAATCGCTGACCGAACTCAACGGCAAGGCGCCGGACCACCGCAAGCTGGACGTGCAGACCTGGAACACGGCCGAAGGCACCAAGGTGTTGTTCGTCGAAGCCCATGAGCTGCCGATGTTCGACATGCGCCTGATTTTTGCCGCCGGCAGCAGCCAGGACGGCGATGCACCGGGCCTGGCGCTGTTAACCAACGCCATGCTCAACGAAGGCGTGGCCGGCAAGGACGTCGGCGCCATTGCCCAAGGCTTCGAAGGCCTGGGCGCCGATTTCGGCAACGGTGCTTACAAAGACATGGCAATCGCTTCACTGCGCAGCCTGAGTGCCAAGGACAAGCGCGAGCCGGCCCTGAAGCTGTTCGCCGAAGTCATCGGCAAGCCGACCTTCCCGGCCGACTCACTGCTGCGCATCAAGAACCAGATGCTCGCCGGTTTCGAATACCAGAAACAGAACCCCGGCAAACTGGCGAGCCTGGAACTGATGAGCCGCTTGTACGGTGATCACCCGTACGCGCATTCCAGCGACGGCACGGCGAAAAGCGTACCGGCGATCACCCAGGCACAACTGCGCGCTTTCCACGAGAAAGCCTACGCAGCGGGTAACGTGGTGATCGCGCTGGTCGGCGACCTGTCCCGCGCCGAAGCCGAAACGATTGCCGCACAGGTTTCCGCCGCCGTGCCCCAAGGTCCGGCGCTGCCAAAAATCGCGCAGCCGACAGAGCCGAAGGCGAGCATCGGCCACATAGAGTTCCCGTCCAAGCAAACCAACCTGATGCTCGCGCAGTTGGGCATCGATCGCGACGATCCGGACTACGCGGCGCTGTCCATGGGCAACCAGATTCTCGGTGGCGGCGGTTTCGGCACCCGGTTGATGAGCGAAGTGCGCGAGAAGCGTGGACTGACTTACGGCGTGTACTCGGGCTTCACCCCGATGCAGGTGCGCGGCCCGTTCATGATCAACCTGCAGACCCGCGCCGAGATGAGCGAAGGCACCCTGAAACTGGTGCAGGACGTCCTGGCCGACTACCTTGAAACCGGCCCGACCGAAAAGGAACTCGACGACGCCAAGCGCGAACTGGCCGGCAGTTTCCCGCTGTCCACCGCCAGCAACGCCGATATCGTCGGCCAACTGGGCGCCATCGGTTTCTACAACCTGCCGTTGAGCCACCTGGAAGAATTCATGCAGCAGTCCCAGGCCTTGACCGTCGAACAGGTCAAAGCCGCCATGAACAAACACCTGGGCACGGACAAAATGGTCATCGTCAGCGCTGGCCCGACCGTGCCGCAAAAGCCGTTACCGGCCCCTACTGATAAACCTTCCGAGCAGCCGCTCGGGGTTCCGGAGCATTAATGGCCAGTCCCAAGAAACCCGCCAAAAACGTCCATAACGGCGTGAACCAGCTGCGCATCATCGGTGGCGAATGGCGCAGCCGCAAACTGAGTTTCCCCGACGCCCCTGGCCTGCGCCCGACGCCGGACCGCGTGCGTGAAACCCTGTTCAACTGGCTCGCGCCGTACGTGCCGGGCGCCAAGGTGCTCGACCCGTTCACCGGCAGCGGCGCGTTGTTCCTCGAAGCCCTGTCCCGTGGCGCGGCCATGGGCCAGGCGCTGGACGCCAGCAGCATCGCGGTGTCCAGCCTGAAGGAGCACCTGGGCACCCTGCGGTGCACCAACGGCCAGGTCCAGACCGCCGATGCCCTGCGCTACCTGGAAACCCAGACCGCAACGGCCTACGACCTGGTGTTCCTCGACCCGCCGTTCAACCAGAACCTGCTGCCCGCCGTTTGCAAGTTGCTCGAAGAGCGCCAGTGGCTGGCCGAAGATGCCTGGGTGTACACCGAAAGCGAATCCGCGCCGTCGACCCTGGGCCTGCCTGAGAACTGGCGCCTGCACCGGGAACAGAAATCCGGGCGCGTCTACTACTCGTTATGGCAACGAAGCGCCTGACACTCCGTTGAGATGACGGCTACCGAGTCGATTGGGGAGTGCACTACATAGTTACCGCCTGACACCTTTCCAGATGATCCACAGTGGTTTGCGCAAATACCTGCAAACCACTGAGGATGTACACGGATGAACATCTCCTGCAGCACGCTGGTGCTGTCCCTTATCGCCTGGTTGCCGCTCATGGCTGCCGCGGCATCACCCCCTGCAACACAAGACTTCTTGCTGGATAACGGTCTCAAGGTCGTCGTGCGCGAGGACCACCGGTCCCCCATCGTCACCGTCCAACTCTGGATCAAGGTCGGCTCAAGCTACGAACCGCCCGGCCAGTCGGGCCTGTCCCACGCCCTCGAACACATGGTGTACAAGGGCAGCAGCAAAGCCTGCGCCGGAGAGTTCGCGGCGATTCTGGATAAACTTGGCGCCCGTGAAAACGCTTTGACGGACACTGACTACACAACCTTTTACCAGACTCTGCCTTCCGCCCGGACAGGCGTCGCTTTCGAAATACTGGCCGACCTGATGAGCACCGCCGAGCTGGATGCACAGGACTTCGCACCGGAACTCAAGGTCATTCAGGAAGAGCGGAGGATGCACGTTGATGATGAAATCACCGCGTCAGCTCACGAACGACTGAACAGCATCGCCTACCCGACCAGCGGCTACCGCACC
This sequence comes from Pseudomonas sp. GW821-FHT07G06, assembly GCF_058986625.1. Taxonomy (NCBI): domain Bacteria; kingdom Pseudomonadati; phylum Pseudomonadota; class Gammaproteobacteria; order Pseudomonadales; family Pseudomonadaceae; genus Pseudomonas; species Pseudomonas sp. GW821-FHT07G06. Next base: position 392,497 of record NZ_JBYSVW010000003.1, on the reverse strand, counting down.
TCGACGATTGGCTGGATGCACGACCTGCAACGAATGAACGCCGTTCAATTGCAGCAGTGGTATCAGGCCTGGTATGCGCCGGGGAATGCCACGCTGGTGGTCGTTGGCGATGTTGCGCCTGAGCGGATCAAGGCGCTGGCACAGCAGTACTTCGGCCACCTGCAGCGGCGTGCGACACCCATGACTCCCGCCCCCATTGAGTTGGCTAATGCCGGCGAGCGGTCATTGACCCTGCATGCACCGATATCGTCCCCGCGCCTCATCATGAGTTTCAACACACCCAGCCTGGCCACAGCTGAAAATCGCCGGAGCGCTCATGCCTTGCGCCTGCTCAATACGTTACTGGCCGGGTCCAACAGCGCGCGGATCAAACAGCAACTGCAACTGAGCGAGGCGATGTTTACCGAAGTCCAGGCAGAGTACGACGCCTTCAATCGTGGCGATTCGTTGCTCACCATCAGCACACAGCTCAACCCGGACAAGCTCAACGACCCTGACGAAGCCCTCGCCCGTGTCTGGCAAGTGATCGATTCACTGAAAAGCAAGGCACCGGAACCGGCAGAACTGGAGCGCGCGAAAAACATCCTGATCGCCGACACGGTCTATGCACAGGACGACCTGGAAGCGCAGGCCAGTGCCCTTGGCTTGCTGGAAAGCATCGGCCTCGACTGGCGGTTGGCCGATCAGGATACGGATGAGCTGAGCCAGGTCACCCCCAAGGACATTCAACACGCCGCAATCACTTACCTGACGCGTGAGCGCCTGAGTACCGCGAAGATTTTGCCGGAGAAAAACAATGGATAAGCTCAAAGGCCTCATCAACGGATTGATCATGGCGGGCATGCTGTTGAGTACTCAGGCCCATGCCGCTGCAACCACGGCACCCCAGAAGCCAGGGCTGCAATCACTCAATGAACCACAGACTCCGGCTATCCACCGCACGCTGTCGATCAAGGGCTACAAAACTCTCGGTGAAACGAAGATCCTGTTCATCCGCACCCCTGGCCTGCCGATGTTTGATGCCTTGGTGAGCTTTGCTGCCGGCAGTGCCCACACCCCCCATCAACCCGGCCTGGCAGCGGTGACCTTAAGCCTTTTGAATGAGGGCGTGGCTGGCAAGGACGTCAATGCCATACAGGCGACGTTCGATAATCTGGGTGCAAGGATGGACATGGGTATCGGTAAGGACCGGACCTGGTTTTCCCTGCGCAGCCTGAGTGACGAAACACGGCGCACTCCAGCCCTGGAACTGTTTGCCCAGGTACTCGGCAAGCCGCTGTTGCCGGAGGCATCCCTGCCTGCGGTGAAATCCCAACTGCAGTACTTTCTGGACCTCGAGGATCAGTCCCATGCCGCTCAAGCCCGAGAAGCCAATCTCGGCCAGATGTTCCTCGACCACGGCTACGCTCAGTCCCTCTACGGAACCCGGGCCGGGCTTGCCTCCATCACCCGCACTCAGGCGCAAGACTTTCATCGCGAGGCTTATGCCGCAGGCAATGCCCAGATCACACTGGTCGGCGACCTCACCGAGGAAGAAGCCCAGCGCATCGGTGCGCAGATATCCGCAGCCTTGCCCCTGGGGCCGGCCACTGCCGCTATCCAGCCAGTGACAAGTCCAACGGCCCCGGGTCTACTGCGCGTTGAGCGACCATCGGCCCAGGCTTACCTGCGCCTTGCCCAGCCAAGTGTCCTGCGCAGCAGTCCGGACTACGACGCGCTGCAGATGGCCATGCGGGTTTTCACCAACCGACTGAGCAATGAACTCCGTCAACGCCGAGGCCTGACCTACCACGTTGAAGCCGATCTCTCAGCCCTTCAGGCACAAGGGTTGCTGACCATTAAATTGCAGACCCCACCGGAGCAGGTCGATGCCGTGCTGGCCCATATCAAGACGATGTTCAGCGACTTCCTCGCCCAAGGGCCGACCCAAGAGGAGCTTGACGACAGCCAGCAGCAACTGGCCGGTAGCGCACCGTTGAAAAGCGCTACCAATGCGCAGATTCTGAGCCAGTTGTACGCCATCAGTGCCAACAATCTGCCGCTGGACCTCGACTTCTCCACGCAAGCCGCCTTGAAGCTGAGCCTCGCATCCATCAAAACCGCGCTCAACCGGCATTACCACGCCGACCAATGGCGCGTTGTCATTCTGGGGCCGAAGGCAGATCAACAACCGCTACCCGCTCCAACCGAAAGCGCAACCAACGCCATGTGTCGCGCACCTGACGAGATTGTGGCAAGTTAGTTACCCCCCGAGGACGCGGTCGCGGCACTGTCCCGCCGCGCCTTCGGGCAGCCCCATGAGCACTTTCTCCGAGAATCGCTGTGCACCCGCACCCCGCAATGGCCCAATCACCGTTCACCCCAGCCTTCGGCCTCGGCAATCCGCACTTGCAAACCTTGTGGGGGCCGCTGTGGCGTAAAACCGTGCACATCGGCCGCGAACGCGAACGCCTGTGGCTTGAAGATGGCGACTTTCTCGATCTGGACTGGCACGGTCCGCACAGCGCCGACGCGCCTTTGGTGCTGGTACTGCACGGGCTTACCGGGTCCTCGAATTCACCTTATGTCGCTGGCCTGCAAAAAGCCCTGGGTCACCGGGGCTGGGCCAGCGTCGCGCTGAACTGGCGCGGTTGCTCGGGCGAACCCAATCTGCTGCCACGCAGTTACCATTCCGGTGCCAGTGAAGACCTGGCCGAAGCGATCAAACACTTGCGGGCCAAACGACCTCTCGCCCCCCTGTATGCGGTGGGTTACTCCCTGGGGGGCAATGTCCTGCTCAAGCACCTGGGCGAAACCGGCAGCGACAGCGGCGTGACGGCTGCCGTGGCGGTATCGGTGCCGTTCCGCCTGGACCAGTGCGCCGACCGCATCGGCCAGGGTTTCTCCAAGGTTTACCAGGCACATTTCATGCGCGAGATGGTCGCCTACATCAAGAACAAACAGCGACAGTTCCAGCACGACGGGCGCGAGGATGGACTGGCCGCATTGGCTGCGCTCGGCTCGCTGGAAAACATGCGTACGTTCTGGGATTTCGATGGCCGGGTTACCGCACCGCTGAACGGTTTTGTCGATGCCGAGGACTATTATCGCCGCGCCTCGAGCCGCTACTTCCTCGGCGAGATTCGTACACCGACCTTGATGATTCAGGCCGCCGACGATCCCTTCGTGTTTCCCCACAGCCTGCCGCACGCCGATGAGTTGTCCGCATCCACGCAATTCGAGCTGCAAGCCAAGGGCGGGCATGTCGGCTTCGTCGACGGCACGCTCAGGCAACCGGGTTACTACCTTGAACGGCGCATCCCCGCGTGGCTGGCCGCCGCAGGGCGCGCTTGAATCATGGACGCTGAACAGGGCGAGTCAATCCACTTCTGGCAAACCCCGCCCCTGGCCGGGGTCGAGTTATTGTCCGCCCGCTACATCGATCATCGTTTCGCCCCGCATGTGCATGACGGCTATGTGATCGGCATGATCATGGCCGGCGCCCAGCGTTATCGCTATCGCGGTGCCGAACACCTCGCGGGCAGCGGCACGCTGGTGCTGATCAACCCCGATGAATTGCACACCGGCCACAAAGGCACCGAGGATGGCTGGCTTTACCGGGCGTTTTATCCGGACAGCGGGCAGATAACCTCGCTGCTGGCCGAACTCGAACTGCCGACCCACCACCTGCCGTCCTTCGGCGCCACACTGTATCGCGACCAGGATCTGGTGAACGGCTTCTGCCAACTCCATCGCTTGCTGGAAAGCCCTGCCACCGCCTTGCAGCAACAAACAGTCTGGCGCGAACTGGTGCTGTCGCTGTTGCAGCGTCACGCGGCGGTGCCCGAGGCCGGTAAACCCGGCAAGGAACACCGGGCCGTGAGCCTGGCCAAGGAATTGCTGCACGCGCAACTGGCAGCGCCGCCCTCACTGGAGACGCTGGCGGCGGCGGTCAACCTCTCGCCCTTCCATTTCGCCCGGGTATTCCGCCGGGCCACCGGCATGCCGCCGCACACCTGGCTGATGCAACAGCGCATCGCCCGGGCGCGGACATTGCTGCAGAGTGGCTGTCTGCCGCTGGAAGTCGCCATGCAACTGGGGTTTGCCGACCAGAGCCACCTGAGTCGGCAGTTCAAGCAGGTGTATGGGGTTGGACCGGGGGCGTATCGCACAGCTCGGCTTTAAAACAAAAAGATCGCAGCCTTCGGCAGCTCCTACATGGTACGAGTACATCTGTAGGAGCTGCCGAAGGCTGCGATCTTTTGATCTTGCTTTTGCCTCACTCGCCCGTGGCAATTCCCCGCGCAGGCTCGTTGATCCACTCACTCCACGACCCGGCATACAACGAACCCAACGGATAACCGGCCAGACACAACGCAAACAGGTTGTGGCACGCCGTCACGCCGGAACCGCAGTACGCCACCAGATCCTTCGGCGAACGATCGCCCAGTTTTGCGGCAAAGCGCTGCTTGAGCTGATCGGCTGGCAGAAAACGCCCGTCACTGCCCAGGTTGTCGGTAAACGCCGCACATTGAGCGCCAGGAATGTGCCCGGCAATCGGATCGATCGGCTCCACTTCACCCTTGAAACGCGGCAGTGCGCGGGCATCGAGCAGGGTCAGTTCCGGCCGGGAGAGGCGCTTTTGCAATTGCTCGGCACTGATCAGCAACGCCGTGTCAGGACTGCCCGTGAAGGAACCACGAGTGATCGCCGGCGCATCCAGGCTCAGCGGCAAACCGGCCGCGTGCCAGGCCTTGAGACCACCATCGAGGACAAATACACCGTCGCGTTTGCCCAACCACGCCAGCAACCACCAGGCCCGCGCCGCATAGGCCCCCGGACCGTCGTCGTACAGAACCACTTCACTATCGGCGTTGATGCCCCAGGCCTGCAGGCGCTCGATCAGCTGCGCCGGCTCGGGCAGCGGATGGCGCCCGGTCACGCCCTTGACCACCGCGCCGCTCAGATCTCGCTCGAGGTCGGCGTAGCTCGAACCGGCGATGTGCCCTTCGGCATAGCTGCGCTGACCGTAATCCGGGTCTTCAAGGGCAAAACGACAATCCAGAATCACCAGCCCCGGCTGGTTCTTTTTCAGGTCCAGTACTTGCGGGCTGATCAGTTGCGCAATGGGCATAACGGGCTCCTGTGATTTTTATCAGACGTCGATCCTACGACACTTCCTCGAGCGCCTGGGCCAGGGGCACGTAAAACTCTTCGAACAAGGCCTTGACCGCATCGCGGGACTGATCCGTGACGAACCCGGCTTCCAGCACCAGCACCTGATAAACCCCGCGTTTAATGGCCTGTTCGCTCAAGTGGCTGGAGTTCTCCCGCGTGGTGCACAGGAAGCGCACCCAGGACGTGAGGATGATCCAGGCATTGAGGGTCAGGGATTCGATCTGCACCTTGTCCATTTGCAAAATGCCAGCGGCGACAAAACCTTCATAGATCGCCCCACCCTGGATCAGACAGCGCTGGGAAAAACGTCGATAGCGGTCGGCCAGCTCGGGGTCGCTGTCGAGCAAATGTTCGAGATCGCGATGCAGAAAACGGTAGCGCCACATCGCCGACAGCAGCTCCTTGAGGTAGAAGCGTTTGTCTTCCACCGTGGCGGCACGGCCCTGGGGCGGGCGCAGGAAGCTGTCCACCAGGCTTTCGTACTCGCTGAACAGCACGGCGATGATCGCCTGCTTGTTAGGGAAGTGGTAGTACAGGTTGCCCGGGGAAATTTCCATATGGGCAGCAATGTGGTTGGTACTGATGCTGCGCTCGCCCTGCTGGTTGAACAGCTCCAGGCTGTTCTGCACGATGCGCTCGCTGGTTTTGATCCGTGGGGCCATGGCTTGAGCTTTAATTCAGAGTGCGTTGACGGGCATCTTAGATCTATCCGCGAGCGGATAAAACAAAGCTGTTCCAGGATGTCATTTGACTTTTTAGAGCATAGACTCTAAAAAGTGCCTTATTAAAACAAATCTGGAGCCGACCATGACTGCTGATATTTCCTACCTGCAAAACCTACAGCAGCCGCTGGAAGAGCTTCAGGCCCTGTTCGACGCTCAGCGTGCCGCCTACGCCGCCAACCCGATGCCGCCCGCCGCGCAGCGCCAGCAATGGCTCAAGGCCCTGAAGGATTTATTGAACAGCGAACGCCAGGCCTTGATCGATGCGATCAGCCAGGACTTCAGCCATCGCAGCGCCGATGAAACCCTGGTCGCCGAACTGATGCCCAGCCTGCACGGCATCCATTACGCCAGCAAACACCTCAAGGGCTGGATGCGAGCTTCGCGGCGCAAGGTCGGTGTTGCTTTCCAGCCCGCCTCTGCCAAAGTCGTTTACCAACCGCTGGGCGTGGTCGGGGTCATCGTGCCGTGGAACTACCCGCTGTACCTGGCCGTCGGTCCGTTGGTCGGCGCGCTGTCGGCGGGCAACCGGGTGATGCTCAAGCTCAGTGAGTCGACCCCCGCGACCGGTCTGCTGATGAAACAACTGCTGGCGCGCATCTTCCCCGAAGACCTTGTGTGCGTGGTCCTTGGCGAGGCAGACATTGGCGTGGCGTTTTCACGTCTGCCGTTCGATCACCTGCTGTTCACCGGCGCCACCAGCATCGGTAAACACGTGATGCGCGCCGCTGCGGAAAACCTGACCCCGGTGACCCTTGAGCTGGGCGGCAAGTCCCCGGCCATCGTTTCCCACGATGTCCCGCTCAAGGACGCCGCCGAGCGCATCGCCTTCGGTAAAACCCTGAACGCCGGCCAGACCTGCGTGGCCCCGGACTATGTGCTGGTTCCGGAGGATCGCGTGGGAGGTTTCGTCGAAGCCTATCGTTCTGCCGTCCGCGGGTTTTATCCGACGCTGGCCGACAACCCGGACTACACCGCGATCATCAATGAGCGACAACTGGCGCGCCTCAACGGCTATATCAGCGACGCCACCAGCAAGGGTGCGCTGCTGATGCCGCTGTTCGACCAGGGCCAGGGCCGCCGCATGAGCCATAGCCTGCTGCTCAATGTCACCGACGAGATGACGGTGATGCAGGACGAAATCTTCGGGCCGCTGCTGCCGATCGTGCCGTACAAGGATCTGGACCAGGCGTTTGCCTACATCAATCAACGCCCGCGCCCACTGGCGCTGTACTACTTCGGCTACGACAAGCGCGAACAACAGCGCGTGCTGCACGAAACCCACTCCGGCGGCGTGTGCCTGAACGACACGCTGCTGCACGTCGCCCAGGACGACATGCCGTTCGGCGGCATCGGTGCCTCGGGCATGGGTCACTACCATGGCCATGAAGGCTTCCTGACCTTCAGCAAGGCCAAGGGTGTCTTGATCAAACAGCGGTTCAACGCGGCGAAACTGATTTACCCGCCGTATGGCAAATCGATCCAGAAGCTGATCCAGAAGCTGTTCATCCGCTAACGATCATCACCGCCGGGAAATAACAAGAATGAATCCCAGTCTGTCCGATACACCCGCGCTGTCACGGCGCGGGTTGCTTAAATTCAGTCTCGGCGCCAGCGCCTTTCTCGCCACTGCCGGGTTGGGCGCCAGCCTCAGCGGCTGTTCGGCGAGCGTCCCTGCCAGTGGCTTCGTCACGCTGCGCAGCGGCGACCTCCTGTTCTTGCGAGCGTTGATTCCGGTCATGCTCGATGGCGCCGTGACCTCCGAACGGATGCCCGAGGCTGTCGAAGGCACGCTTAAAAGCCTGGATTACAACCTCGCGCATCTGTCGCCGGAAATGCTCAAACTGACCCGGCAACTGTTCGATGTGCTGGGCATGGCCGTCACCCGCGGACCGTTGACCGGAATCTGGGGCAGCTGGGAAAACGCCAGCGCCGACGATATCCGGCACTTCCTCGATCGTTGGGAAAACAGCTCGTTGAGCCTGTTGCGCATGGGCCACAGCTCTTTGCTGCAACTGGTGATGATGGCCTGGTACGGCCGCAAGGAATCGTGGGCGCATTGCGGGTATCCCGGGCCGCCCACTGTCTGAGACCGAGTCGCCCCCTTCGCGGGCAAGCCCGCTCCCACATTGACCGCGTGCCCCTGTGGGAGCGGGCTTGCTCGCGAAGGCGTCAGTCCTTATCACCACAGCACCTGAACCACAATAAAAAGAGAACCCGAAGATGCCCGTACCCGATCCGTTTCGCGAAGGCATGGCCCGAGGCTGGAAAACCTACAACGGCTCACAACTGACCCAGGACCTGACACTCGAAGCAGACGTGGCGATCATCGGCAGCGGTGCCGGCGGCGGCACCACCGCCGAAATCCTCAGCGCGGCCGGTTACAAAGTGCTGCTGATCGAGGAAGGCCCGCTCAAGACCAGCAGCGACTTCAAGCTGCTTGAAGACCAGGCCTACAGCAGCCTCTATCAGGAAGGCATCGGCCGCATGAGCAAGGATGGCGCAATCACCATCCTCCAGGGCCGGGCGGTGGGCGGCACCACGCTGATCAACTGGACCTCCAGTTTCCGCACCCCGGAGCCGACCCTGGAACACTGGGCCAAAGAGCACAACGTCAAGGGTCACAGCCCGGCGGACATGGCGCCGTGGTTCGAGAAAATGGAGCAGCGCCTGGGCGTCGCGCCGTGGATGGTGCCACCCAACGCCAACAACGATGTGATCCGCAAGGGCTGCCAGGAACTGGGTTACAGCTGGCATGTCATCCCGCGTAACGTTCGCGGCTGCTGGAACCTCGGCTACTGCGGCATGGGCTGCCCGACCAATGCCAAGCAATCGATGATGGTCACCACCATTCCGGCGACCCTGGAAAAAGGCGGCGAACTGCTTTACCTGGCCCGCGCCGAAAAACTCATGATCAGCGGCGACAAGATCACCGGCCTGCACTGTTCGGCGATGGATGAACGCTGCGTCGCACCGACCGGGCGCACCATCACGGTCAAGGCGCGGCATTTCGTGCTGGCCGGTGGCGGCATCAACAGCCCGGCCTTGCTGATGCGTTCCGGGGCACCCGACCCGCACAAGCGCCTGGGCAAACGTACGTTCCTGCACCCGGTGAACATGTCCGCCGCGTTGTTCGACGAAGTCGTCAACCCGTTCTACGGCGCGCCGCAGTCGATCTATTCCGACCATTTCCAGTGGCAGGACGGCACCACGGGCAAGATGTCCTTCAAACTGGAGGTTCCGCCATTGCATCCGGCGCTGGCCGCCACCTTGCTGGGCGGTTTCGGTCAGGAGAATTCGCAACACATGGCCAATCTGCCCCATACCCACGCCATGCTGGCGTTGCTGCGGGACGGCTTTCACCCGGACAGCCCCGGTGGCAGCGTCGAATTGCGCAGCGACGACACGCCGGTGCTGGATTACCAGCTTTCACCGTACGCCTGGGATGGCTTGCGCCGGGCATTCCACAGCATGGCCGAGATCCAGTTTGCCGGTGGCGCCAGGGCCGTGATGCCGATGCACGCCGACGCCCGTTACGTGAAGACCCTTGCCGAAGCCCGTACGCTGATCGATGGCCTGAGCCTGGAGTTGTACCGCACGCGCCTGGGCAGTGCCCATGTGATGGGCGGCTGCGCCATGGGTGAAGACCCGACAAACGCAGTGACCGACAGCCTTGGCCGGCACCATCAGTTGGCCAATCTGTCGATCCACGACGGCTCGCTGTTCCCCACCAGCATTGGCGCCAATCCGCAATTGTCGGTCTACGGACTGACGGCACAACTGGCGACTTCCCTGGCCGAGCGTTTAAAAAACCCATGAAAATGACGATTATTCCCATCGTCTATAGTGCTTTCTTACCCAACAGGCGACTTGGCCGACCGAGAAGGCTGCGATACCATCCGACTCCCCAACGGATTCCCGCCAGGACGACGCGATGAACCGAGTGTTGTACCCAGGTACCTTCGACCCTATTACCAAGGGCCATGGCGATCTGGTCGAACGCGCCTCGCGCCTGTTCGATCACGTGATCATCGCCGTCGCCGCCAGCCCGAAGAAAAACCCGCTGTTTCCACTGGAACAACGGGTGGAACTGGCGCGCGAGGTCACTAAACATCTGCCGAACGTAGAAGTCGTCGGTTTCTCGACGCTGCTGGCGCATTTCGCCAAAGAGCAGAATGCCAACGTGTTCCTGCGTGGTTTGCGCGCGGTGTCGGACTTCGAATACGAATTCCAGCTGGCCAACATGAACCGCCAACTGGCGCCGGATGTGGAAAGCCTGTTCCTGACCCCGTCCGAGCGGTATTCGTTCATCTCCTCGACGCTGGTCCGTGAAATTGCGGCCTTGGGTGGCGATATCACCAAGTTCGTACACCCTGCGGTGGCGGACGCCCTGACCGAGCGCTTCAAGAAATAACCCCGCAATACTGTAGGAGCGAGCCTGCTCGCGATGGACGTAAACGTTGACGCGTAAAACCGGATAGACCGCGGTGTCAGATGGTTTTTCGCGAGCGGGCTCGCTCCCACAGCGCCAATGCGGCACAATTGTACGCATTGGTTTATTGCGCCCGGGCCTGCCGCCCCGGCTGGAGTTAGCATGTCCCTGATCATCACCGACGATTGCATCAACTGCGACGTCTGCGAACCCGAGTGCCCGAACGCCGCCATTTCCCAGGGCGAAGAGATCTACGTGATCGACCCGAACCTGTGCACCCAGTGTGTCGGCCACTACGACGAACCGCAGTGCCAGCAGGTCTGCCCGGTGGATTGCATTCCACTGGACGAAGCCCATCCGGAGACTGAAGAACAGTTGATGGAGAAGTACCGCAAGATTACCGGCAAGGCTTGACGCCCCAAAAGATCGCAGCCTTCGGCAGCTCCTACATGCCCCTGTAGGAGCTGCCGAAGGCTGCGATCTTTTGACTTTCAGCTCTGACAGCGCGGGCAAAAAACGCTGGCACGCTGCCCCAGCTTCACTTCCCGCAGCCCCGTGCCACAGACCTTGCAGTGTTCGCCGCCACGGCCGTACACGAACAGTTCCTGCTGGAAATAACCAGGCTGACCGTCACCACCGATAAAGTCCCGCAGCGTAGTACCGCCGCGCTCAATGGCAGCCGCCAGGATGCGCTTGATCTCGATGGCCAGTTTCAAATACCGCGCACGGGAAATGCTCTTGGCTTCGCGGCGCGGGTCGATTCCAGCGGCGAACAACGCTTCGGTCGCATAGATATTGCCGACGCCCACCACCACCGCGTTATCCATGATGAACGGCTTGACCGCCATCGAACGGCCACGGGACTGCTGGAACAGGCGTTCGCCGTCGAACAGGTCGGTCAGCGGTTCCGGCCCCAGGCGAATCAGCAATTCGTGATTGAACGGATCGAGGCTCCAGAGCATGGCGCCAAAGCGCCGCGGATCGGTGTAACGCAGGGCCAGGCCCGACTCCAGTTCGATGTCCACATGCTCATGCTTGGCCGCCGGCAACCCGGCCTCCACCAGACGCAAGTTGCCTGACATGCCCAAATGGCTGATCAAGGTGCCGACTTCGGCGTTGATCAGCAGGTACTTGGCGCGCCGCTCCACCAATACGATACGCTGGCCGGACAGGCGCACATCGAGGTCCTCCGGGATCGGCCAGCGCAGACGGCGATCACGCACGATCACCCGGCTGACGCGCTGGCCTTCCAGGTACGGCGCGATGCCGCGACGGGTGGTTTCGACTTCTGGCAATTCAGGCATGGTGCTCTCGGATCAGGCGCATGGCCTGGAAAGGTCCGACACTCAGCGATGAGTGCCGAGGTCGCGGATTGTCTGCTTGAGGGTCTCGAAGTCGTAGTCCGAGAGACCGACATAATCGAGCACCAGCGGCGCGATGCTGTTCCACTCGTGATCTTCGGCCTGATTGCCCAGCACCCGATGCGACGCGCAAATGTGCTCGGCCATTTTCAGGATCGCCAACAGGTTCTTCAACGAACTGTTGCGCGAAGTCTCATCGCTGAACACTGCCAACGCATTGTGGTGATTGGCGATCGCCGCGCTCACGTGTTCCGGCAGACGCCAGGACTTGGCGGTGTAATAACCGACCACCGAGTGATTGGTATTGAACACCTGATTCTCCGTGTCCACCACCCGGCATTCGGCGCTGGCGTTGGCATAGGCCTGCTCCAGAACCCCCATGTAGTCGGGGAAACGCTGGAGCATCAAGGGCACGCCGCAGTCGTGGAACAGGCCCAGGGCATAGGCTTCGTCGCCATTTTCAACGCCGATGCGCTTGGCCAGGGTCAGGCAGGTCATGGCCACGTCCTGAGCGGTGTCCCAGAAACGGTTCAGGGTGACAATGGTGTCGTCATTCATCTCGCCCTTGATCGACTGCGCATTGATCAGGTTGATGACCGAGCGGCTGCCCAGCAGATTGACCGCGCGCTGGATCGAGGCAATCTTGTTGCTCAGCCCGTAGTACGGCGAATTGACGATCTTCAGCAGGGAACCGGAAAGACCCGGATCCTGGGATATCAGCTTGGCAATGACTTCCAGATCCGGGTCGGGCATGTACTGCTCCATCTGCAAATCCACCATGATCTGCGGCTGGGCCGGTACGCTGATGCCCTGCAGGGCGTGTTGGATCTGTTCGGAAGTCAGCTCTTGGGACATAGGTACACACTCTGGGTCAGACGGCGATTCTAACCTTTATGAAGTTGGATCCGACATACCAAATCGCACTCTGTGGCGAGGGGGCTTGCCCCCGTTCGGTTGCGCAGCAGCCGCCAAGCAGGCGAATGGGATGTGTCTGATATACCGTAGTTGCAGATTTCAGGGCCGCTTCGCGACCCAACGGGGGCAAGCCCCCTCGCCACATGTCCACTTGCAGGCCAATCCGGGGGCTCAACACGCTATACTCCCGCTCTTTTTTCCGGAGCGACGACATGTCCCTGCCTAGCCTGCGCCTCAAAGCCAACGCCGACCGTCGTCTGCGCAACGGTCACTTGTGGGTCTACAGCAACGAAATCGATGTAGCCGCTACGCCTTTGCACGGTTTCAAGGCCGGCGACCAGGCGATCCTCGAAGCCGCCGGCGGCAAGCCGCTGGGCATCGTTGCCATGAGCCCGAACAACCTGATCTGCGCCCGTGTGCTGTCGCGCGACATCAAGCTGCCGCTGGACAAATCGCTGCTGGTGCACCGCCTGAACGTGGCCCTGTCCCTGCGCGAGCGCCTGTTCGACAAGCCGTTCTATCGCCTGGTCTACGGCGACTCCGACCTGCTGCCAGGCCTGGTGGTTGACCGTTTCGGCGACATCCTGGTGGTGCAGATCGCCTCGGCGACCATGGAAGCCCATAAAGACGACGTGATCGCGGCACTGACCCAAGTGCTCAAGCCGAGCGGCATCCTGTTCAAGAACGACTCCGCCGCCCGTGACGCCGAAGGCCTCACCCGCTACGTCGAAACCGTGTTCGGCCTGGTGCCGGAGTGGGTCGCACTGGAAGAGAACGGCGTGAAATTCGAAGCGCCGGTCATCCAGGGCCAGAAAACCGGCTGGTTCTACGACCACCGCATGAACCGCGCCCGCCTGGCGCCGTACGCCAAAGGCAAACGCGTGCTGGACCTGTACAGCTACATCGGCGGCTGGGGCGTGCAGGCTGCCGCGTTCGGCGCCAGCGAAGTGTTCTGCGTCGACGCTTCGGCCTTCGCCCTCGACGGCGTTGAGCGCAACGCCGCGCTGAACGGCTTCGCCGACAAGATGACCTGCATCGAAGGCGACGTGTTCGAAGCCCTCAAAGAACTGAAGGCCAGCGAAGAACGCTTCGACGTGATCGTGGCCGACCCGCCGGCGTTCATCAAACGCAAGAAAGACATGAAAAACGGCGAAGGCGCCTACCGTCGCCTGAACGAGCAAGCCATGCGCCTGCTCACCAAGGACGGCATCCTGGTCAGCGCATCGTGCTCGATGCACCTGCCGGAAGACGACCTGCAGAACATCCTGCTCACCAGCGCCCGCCACCTGGACCGCAATATCCAGATGCTGGAACGCGGCGGCCAGGGGCCAGATCATCCGGTGCACCCGGCGATTGCGGAAACCCGTTACATCAAGAGCATTACCTGCCGGTTGCTGCCAAACAGCTAAAACGCAAACCAATGTAGGAGCGAGCTTGCTCGCGATGGTCGTCAACGATAACGAGGGGAACCTGATACCCCGCGGCGTCTTTGAATTCATCGCGAGCAGGCTCGCTCCTACAGGTGCAGGACACATCCTGATCCACTGCCGACGCGACAACTTCCCACACCACGCCTACCGTTTTCTCTTCCCATCACCGAAGAGGACAACGGAATGTCCAACACGCCGAAAGCCCATCGATTACGCACAGGTCGGCACTCGCAATCCGGTCGCATCTATCACCTGACCGCTGTCACCCATGAACGACAACCATTCTTCCAGGATTGGCGCACTGGCCGCTTTTTGGTGCATGAGTTCAGAAGGGCTCAGGAAGCCGGCCATGCCACGTCTATAGCCTGGGTAGTCATGCCGGATCACTTCCACTGGCTGATTGAATTGCACAACGGTGATTTACCGAAACTGGTGCAAGCCACCAAATCTCGCTGCACACGCCTCATCAATCAGCAACGGGATCTACATGCTCCTGTATGGCAAAAGGGCTACTTCGACCGAGCCCTGCGTCGCGAGGAAGATCTGAAAGCCATCGCCCGATACATCATCGCCAACCCCCTACGCGCAGGCCTCGTCGACCATATCGGCGGCTACCCACTCTGGGACGCCATCTGGCTCTGACGCACAAATACTGTAGGAGCGAGCCTGCTCGCGATGGTCGTCAACGATAACGCGGGGAACCTGGTACCCCGCGGCGTCCTCAGGTTTATCGCGAGCAGGCTCGCTCCTACAGGAAATGGGAGTGCCCGCACGTCTTGTGAATGCTACCTCCAGGTTTGCAGGCATTCCCTCCAGCCGCCAGCCGTGTAGAATCGCGAACATTCATCGCCAGTCATCCCCGGCGGGTTTATGAGCTCAAGCTGAAGCGCGCGGCGATCCCGCAAAGTTATCGGCAACTTCCGGACACGCGGCCATTTCTGAGTGTTCCAGACGTCAATAGAAGCTCACTTCCCTTTTGATACCTGATTAGCCGCCCGGAGTGCTTCATGCCTGATTACCGCTCGAAAACATCCACCCACGGCCGCAACATGGCCGGCGCCCGCGCACTGTGGCGCGCCACGGGGATGAAAGATGACGACTTCAAGAAGCCGATCATCGCCATTGCCAACTCGTTCACCCAGTTCGTACCGGGCCACGTGCACCTCAAGGACCTGGGGCAACTGGTCGCCCGCGAAATCGAACGCGCTGGTGGCGTGGCAAAAGAATTCAACACCATCGCGGTCGATGACGGCATCGCCATGGGCCACGACGGCATGCTGTATTCGCTGCCGAGCCGCGAGATCATCGCCGACTCCGTCGAGTACATGGTCAACGCCCACTGCGCCGACGCGATCGTGTGCATTTCCAACTGCGACAAGATCACCCCCGGCATGCTGATGGCGTCCCTGCGCCTGAACATCCCGGTGATCTTCGTCTCCGGCGGTCCGATGGAAGCCGGCAAGACCAAACTCGCCTCCCACGGCCTCGACCTGGTCGACGCCATGGTGATCGCCGCCGACTCCAGCGCTTCTGACGAGAAAGTCGCTGAGTACGAGCGCAGCGCCTGCCCGACCTGCGGTTCGTGCTCCGGCATGTTCACCGCCAACTCGATGAACTGCCTGGTTGAAGCACTGGGCCTGGCCTTGCCGGGCAACGGTTCGACCCTGGCCACCCACAGCGACCGCGAGCAGCTGTTCCTGCAGGCTGGCCGCACCATCGTCGAGCTGTGCAAGCGTTACTACGGCGAGAACGACGAGTCGGTGTTGCCGCGCAACATCGCCAACTTCCAGGCCTTCGAAAACGCCATGACCCTGGACATCGCCATGGGCGGTTCCACCAACACCATCCTGCACTTGCTGGCCGCTGCCCAGGAAGCCGAGATCGATTTCGACCTGCGCGACATCGACCGCCTGTCCCGTCACGTGCCGCAACTGTGCAAGGTCGCGCCGAACATCCAGAAGTACCACATGGAAGACGTGCACCGCGCCGGTGGCATCTTCAGCATCCTCGGCTCGCTGGCCCGTGGCGGCCTGCTGCACACCCAGCTGCCGACCGTGCACAGCCGCAGCATGGAAGAAGCCATCGCCAAGTGGGATATCACCCAGACCGACGACGAAGCGGTGCACCACTTCTTCAAGGCCGGTCCGGCGGGCATCCCGACGCAAACCGCGTTCAGCCAGTCGACCCGTTGGGAAACCCTGGACGACGACCGTGAAAACGGCTGCATCCGCAGTGTCGAGCACGCTTACTCGAAAGAAGGCGGCCTGGCCGTGCTCTACGGCAACATCGCCCTGGACGGCTGCGTGGTGAAAACCGCTGGCGTCGACGAGTCGATCCACGTCTTCGAAGGCAACGCGAAGATCTTCGAAAGCCAGGACAGCGCCGTGCGTGGCATCCTCGCCGACGAAGTGAAGGAAGGTGACATCGTCATCATTCGCTACGAAGGTCCGAAAGGCGGCCCGGGCATGCAGGAAATGCTCTACCCGACCTCGTACCTGAAATCCAAAGGCCTTGGCAAAGCCTGCGCCCTGCTCACCGACGGCCGTTTCTCCGGCGGCACCTCGGGCCTGTCCATCGGCCACGCTTCGCCTGAAGCGGCTGCCGGCGGCGCGATCGGCCTGGTGCAGGACGGCGACAAGGTGCTGATCGACATTCCGAACCGCTCGATCAACCTGTTGGTCAGCGACTCCGAGTTGACCGCGCGCCGGGTCGAGCAGGACAAGAAAGGCTGGAAACCGGTGGAAGTGCGTCCACGTAAAGTAACCACTGCCCTGAAGGCCTACGCCCTGCTGGCCACCAGTGCCGACAAGGGTGCTGTGCGTAACAAGGCGATGCTTGACGGGCTTTGATACTTAATCGCTGAACAAAAAATACCCCGCCAAGTGCGGGGTATTTTGTTTCCACCAATCCCCTGTAGGAGCTGCCGAAGGCTGCGATCTTTTGATCCTGTTTTTTACAATCAACGTCAAAAGATCGCAGCCTTCGGCAGCTCCTACAAAAGGGGCCGGCGTTAATCCTGCGGGTCGAGGTTATCCAGCGCCTGGTTCACCGCCAGTTCGCCCAGCATGATGACCTGCGCAATCCCCAGCATCGTGCTGCGTTGAGAGCCTTCCAGCAGTCCAGCGAAGTCGCTGGCCATGACATTGGCCGAGGCGAGGGATTCGCAGGCGTGGGCCAACAGGGTTTCGGTGTCGAGGCCCGGTACGATGACGAATGTTTGGCTGGGTTTGCGCGGGGTGGCGTTGATGCGGGTGGACAGGTTGTCGGAGTTTGGTGGATCGGGAGTAATTTTTAGCATTGATGAATCTCCTGGAGGCAGAGAGCCATCACCTTCGCTACCAAACGAAAGGTGGCAGCCATACGCAGGTTGGTAGACCGGTCCAGGGAGCCGGCGCGCTCGAAAGCGCCCTACGCATGACCACCATAAAAGCAGAGACGAAAAAACCTGCCAAAGGTGTTGTCATGCGCCTGGAAAATCCGGGCTACCAAACCCGATCGCTGATGGGCAGCGACGCGCAGAAGATAGAACCCGCCAATCAGGCGCACAAGCCGGCGGATTCTGGCGTAGTCGTAGTCCCTTACGCAAGAATGCGTAGGTTGCGACTGTCAGGAGATGTCGATCAGACAAAGGCTTTCATTGCACCGACTGGCCTCATCGCGAGCAAGCTCGCTCCCACAGGGGATCTTCGGTGTTCACACAGTCTGTGTTTCACCCGAGATCTTTGTGGGAGCGAGCTTGCTCGCGATGGAGGCGACTCGGTCTTATTGAATCTCTTCAGGCTTCACGACCACCCAGTTCTTGTCGGCAGTCACCGTCAACCCTTCCTTGGCCTGGGCCGCGGCGTTCTTGGCCATCATGCCCTGGATCTGGGTCATGTACTTGTCCTTGCGGTTGACCCACAGGTGGATGCCGCCCTTGGCCACGTCAACACTGTGGAACAGCATGTAGCCGTCGCTGCTCGGGGTATCGCCGCCCACCAGTACCGGTTTTTTCCACTGATCGATGTAGGTCAGGATCGCCGCCTGTTTGCCGGCCATCCAGGTTGCCGGGGTCCACAGGTACGGGGTCAGTTCGAGGCCGAGGTTGGCCTTCTCGTCATATTTGCCGTCAGTGATCTGCTTGCGCGCGGTGGTCAGTTCGCCCGTCTTCGGGTCCTTGAGCAACAGCGACACGCCGATCACGTTCTGCGGCTTGACGTTGTAGCCATACTTCGGATCAGCCGCGACCATGCGCACCAGTTCTTCGGAGGCGGCGGTCATCACGTAGACCTCGATGCCGTTCTCCATCAGTTTGTTGTACAGCTCTTGCTGGCCGGTGAAGATTTTCGGCGGGTTGACGTCGAGTTTCTTGACCACGTCGCCTTCGTAATAAGTCGCCGGCACCGGCTTGCCGGACGCCATCATCTCGTCGACATAGCCCTTGAGTTCCTTGAGGGTAAAGCCGGAGAAGACCTGGGCGACCCATGGATAGCAAACCATGTCGTCGAGTTCGCAGAGGCGGTAGTAGTAGCTGAACAGGCTTTCCTTGTGGTCGGCGCTGTCCTTGAACGGAATCAGTTTCAGGGAGGGATCGAGCTTGTCGCGGGTGATCAGGCCCTTGTTCTCCATGAACGGCAGCAACGACTCTTCGAGGTCGTAGCGGTAACTGGTGTTGTCCATGTCGAACACCGCGTAGTTACCCTTGTTGGCGTTGGCGGCGATCATCGCGTCCAGCGCCTTGGCCTGATCGGCTGGCCAGTGTTTCAGATCCGTTGCGAAAACCTGGCCGGCAAGGCCCAGGCAAAGTGCTGCAGCGAGTAATTTCGGTGCGAACTTCATTGGCGTTTCTCCCTGAATGTGAAAGAGATCGACGCTAACAAATAAGTGTGACAGTCCTCATCTGTCAGCGACCGCCCACGTCCCTTTCGCGCCAGCTGCATTTCTGACAGCGACATCCGCTTATTCCAAAAACGACGGATATCATACGTTTTTGATATTAATTCATTAGTTTTCAAGCTGTTAGGCTTGCCGGTTCGCGGTTGCCCAAGGGTGCAACCGGCACAAGTCTTATCGGAGTCTTCATGAATCTGCCGCTGATCCTCAATCTGCTGGTGTTCCTCGCCCTGCTCTTCGGCCTGGCGCAAACCCGCCACACGACATGGAGCCTGGCGAAAAAAGTCCTGCTCGCGCTGGTGCTGGGCGTGGCGTTCGGTGTGGCGTTGCACACGGTCTACGGTGCCGGCAACCCGGTACTGAAAACCTCGATCGGCTGGTTCGATCTGGTGGGTAACGGCTATGTGCAGTTGCTGCAAATGATCGTGATCCCGCTGGTGTTCGCCTCGATCCTCAGCGCCGTGGCTCGTCTGCACAACGCCTCGTCGTTGGGCAAGATCAGCTTCCTGACCATTGGCACGCTGCTGTTCACCACGGCCATCGCCGCGCTGATCGGCATCGGCCTGACCAACCTGTTCGGCCTGACTGCCGAAGGCCTGGTGGCCGGCACCCAGGAAATGGCGCGCCTGCAAACCATCCAGACCGATTACGCCGGCAAGGTCGCCGACCTGAATGTGCCGCAGCTGCTGCTGTCGTTCATCCCGCAAAACCCCTTCGCCGACCTGGCGCGGGCCAAGCCGACGTCGATCATCAGCGTGGTGATTTTCGCTGCGTTCCTGGGTGTCGCGGCGCTGCAATTGCTCAAGGATGATGCCGAGAAAGGTCAGAAAGTGATCAACGCCATCGACACCCTGCAAGCCTGGGTAATGCGTCTGGTGCGCCTGGTGATGAAGCTGACCCCGTACGGCGTGCTGGCGCTGATGACCAAAGTGGTCGCCGGTTCCAACCTGCAAGACATCATCAAGCTCGGCAGTTTCGTGGTGGTGTCCTACATCGGCCTGGGCCTGATGTTCGTGGTACATGGCGTGCTGGTGTCGGCCGCCGGGATCAATCCCCTGCGGTTCTTCCGCAAGATCTGGCCGGTGCTGACGTTTGCCTTCACCAGCCGTTCCAGCGCAGCGACGATTCCGTTGAGCATCGAAGCGCAGACCAGCCGCCTGGGCATCCCCCAGTCCATCGCCAGTTTCGCCGCTTCGTTCGGCGCGACCATTGGCCAGAACGGTTGTGCCGGTCTGTACCCGGCGATGTTGGCGGTGATGGTGGCGCCGACCGTGGGCATCAACCCGCTGGACCCGCTGTGGATCGCGACGCTGGTGGCGATTGTGACGCTGAGCTCGGCCGGTGTGGCCGGTGTCGGTGGTGGCGCGACCTTTGCTGCGTTGATCGTGCTGCCGGCGATGGGTTTGCCGGTGTCACTGGTGGCGTTGCTGATTTCGGTCGAGCCGCTGATTGATATGGGGCGTACGGCGCTGAACGTGAGTGGTTCGATGACGGCCGGGGCGATCACCAGTCAGGTGATGCAGCAGACGGACAAGGCGCTGCTGGATGCGGATGAGCATTCGGCGTTGGCGCACGCTTGAGTAGCGTCTGATAGACCGCTATCGCGAGCAAGCTCGCTCCCACAGGGATCTGTGGTGCTCACACAATTTGTGATTCACCTCAAAACACTGTGGGAGCGAGCTTGCTCGCGATGCTTTTAGGCTTTTTCCCAAACCTCAAATGTGTACGCCGGCTTGTCATCTTCAGGCAGATTCAATTTCTCCCATACCAGCTTCCATTGACTCGATTCGAACTCTGGGAACCACGCATCCCCTTCTGGGCTCAACGCAACACTGGTCAGATACAGTCGATCAGCATGTGACAACCCTTGCGCATACAACTGCGCGCCACCAATCAGCATAACTTCATCGACACATTGCTCACGAGCCCACTCTTCAGCTCGAACTACCGCAGCTTCCAGCGACGGATAAACCTCCGCACCTTCCAATTGCAGTTCCGCTTGACGGCTGACAACGATGTTCAGACGACCCGGCAACGGGCGACCTAAGGAATCCCAAGTCTTGCGCCCCATGATGATCGGCTTGCCAAGCGTTGTTTCTTTGAAGTATTTGAAATCCCCCGGCAGGTGCCAGGGCATGCTGTTATTCACGCCAATCACTCGATTTTCACCGAGAGCTGCGATCAGACTTAGAGTAAGAGTTTTTTTCATGCTGGCGAGGATACCAGAGGCTCAACATCTCGCAACGTGCCCCCCGACCAGCGCCACAGCGGTTATGCTCACAGCTCATTTAAGCGACGGGATGCCGCGTGACTGAACTCAATACCCTCTGGCTGACAGAAACCATCCGCCTGCGCGAAGAACACGCAGGCCCGCTGGAAGACCTGGAAGCCAACCGACTGGCCCGCAGCGCCGGCGGCGATTTGCCGGCGCGCATTCAACGCCGCGCCCTGTGGCTGGCTGAACGCGATGGCCTGACTGCAGCCCTCAAACACTGGCTGCAAGGCTCGCGGCTGGCGCTGATCGTAATGGCCGTGCTGGCGGTGATCAGCGGCGCCGGCCTGGCCTTCGCGGCGATGGGCGACGGCCTGCACCCGGTGAATGTGTTCTGGGCCCTGGGCAGCCTGCTCGGGCTCAATCTGATCTTGCTGCTGAGTTGGGCCCTGGGACTGGTATTTGCTGGCGAACACGGCGCCAGCCTCGGACGCCTGTGGCTTTGGCTCAGTGAAAAACTCGCTCGTGACGCCAAGGCCGCGCAGTTGGCCCCCGCCCTGCTCCTGTTACTGCAACGGCAGAAACTCAATCGCTGGGCCATCGGCGTGCTGGTCAACAGCCTGTGGTTGTTGGCGATGCTCAGCGCGCTGGTGATCCTGCTGATGTTGATGGCGACCCGGCGCTACGGCTTCGTCTGGGAAACCACAATCCTCGGTGCCGACACCTTTATCGCCGTCACTCAGGCGCTGGGTGCGTTACCGGCCCTGCTTGGCTTCAGTGTGCCGACCGTGGAGATGATCCGCGCCAGTGGCGATGCCGCACTGAGCATCGAAAGCGCTCGCCAGGCCTGGGCCGCCTGGCTGGTGGGCGTACTGCTGGTCTACGGCGTTTTGCCGCGCCTGCTGCTCGTGCTGTTTTGCCTGTGGCGCTGGAAGACAGGGCAAACGGCGCTGCGCCTGGATTTGAACCTGCCCGGCTACGCGCAACTGCGCGAACGCTTGATGCCCACCAGCGAACGCCTCGGCGTCAGCGATGCGGCACCGGCGCAATTGCATCGCGTGGAAAGCGGTGTCACCGAGCAGCAAAGCGACGGCGCGCTGTTGGTCGCCATCGAACTGGATGACCAACGCCCGTGGCCACCGCCATTGCCGAAAAACGTCCGTAACGCGGGCATCCTCGACAGTCGCGAATCGAGGCACAAACTCCTCGAACAACTGAGCCGCTTTCCCCCGGCACGCCTGGCCATCGCCTGCGACCCACGGCGCTCGCCGGATCGCGGCAGCCTGGCCTTGATTGCCGAACTGGCCCGCAGCGCCAGCGCCACCCGCGTGTGGTTGTTGCAAGCACCGCCCGGTGAAGCGCTGGACGCCGAACGCCTGGGCGATTGGCACGTGGCGCTGCAACAGCTTGAGTTGCCGTTTGCCGATTGTGCACCGATGAACTGGCTGGAGACGGGGCATGACTGACACCAGGAAGCAGCCTCTGAAACTCGCTGTGGTCGGTCACACCAACGTCGGTAAAACCTCGTTGTTGCGTACCCTGACCCGCGACGTCGGTTTCGGTGAAGTGTCCCATCGTCCCAGTACCACGCGGCACGTCGAAGGCGCCCGCCTTTCGGTGGACGGCGAGCCACTGCTCGACCTCTACGACACCCCTGGCCTGGAAGATGCCATCGCCCTGCTCGATTACCTCGAACGCCTGGAACGTCCGGGTGAACGCCTCGACGGTCCGGCACGCCTGGCGCGTTTCCTTGAGGGCAGCGAAGCCCGGCAACGCTTCGAACAGGAAGCCAAGGTGCTGCGCCAGTTGCTGGCGTCGGATGCCGGTCTCTATGTGATCGACGCCCGTGAGCCGGTGCTGGCCAAGTATCGCGACGAGCTGGAAGTGTTGGCCAGTTGCGGCAAACCCTTGCTGCCGGTGCTGAATTTCGTCAGCAGCGCCAACCACCGCGAACCGGCCTGGCGTGAAGCGCTGGCGCGGCTGGGCTTGCATGCCCTGGTGCGTTTCGACAGTGTCGCGCCGCCGGAAGACGGCGAACGTCGACTCTATGAAAGTCTCGCCCTGCTGCTGGAAACGGCCCGTCCGCAACTCGAGCGCCTGATCGCCGATCAGCAGGCCCAGCGCCTGGCTCGCCAGCAAAGCGCGGAGCGACTGATTGCCGAATTGCTGATCGATTGCGCGGCTTGCCGGCGCAGCGTGGTCAGTGAAGCCGAGCAAGAACAACAGGCGATCAGCGAATTGCGCAAAGCCGTACGCCAGCGCGAGCAGCGCTGCGTCGAGGCCCTGCTCAAGCTCTACGCCTTCCGCCCACAGGATGCCGCGGCCAGTGATTTGCCGCTGCTCGACGGCCGTTGGGGCGATGACCTGTTCAACCCGGAAACCCTCAAGCAACTGGGTGTGCGCGTCGGTGGTGGAATTGCCGCAGGCGCCGCTGCCGGGGCCGGGGTCGATTTGCTGGTGGGCGGGATTACGCTCGGCGCCGCTGCACTGGCTGGTGCCATTGCCGGTGGCGCCCTGCAAACCGCGCGCAGTTATGGCAGCCGCTTGCTGGGCAAGATCAAGGGCCAGCGCGAACTGACGGTGGATGACAACGTGCTGCGTCTGTTGGCGCTGCGCCAGCGGCAATTGCTGCAGGCGCTGAACGCCCGCGGGCATGCGGCGATGGACAGCATCCAGGTGGCCACGCCTCAGGAAAAGAGCTGGCGCGAAGGCAAGCTGCCCGAGGCGTTGAGCAAGGCGCGGGCGCATCCGCAGTGGTCGTCGCTCAATCCTCATGCCAAATTGAATCAGGCCGAGCGGCAGGAGCAGGTTGAGGTGTTGGCGCAGCAGTTGTGAACCTGCTGATCGTCAGCGCCAGTTGAACTGCAGATAAGCAGTGCTGAGCTGTGAGACGCGCTGCTGATCCACCGCATCCTGGTCACCGTCGTTATCCATATCGAAGTGGATCAGCCAATCCATCTTCCCGTCGTTGTTGGTGTCATAGGCAGAGGCGGTGTAAACGATAGTTTGATCCGACGGTTTGCCGACGCCTTCATGAAAGTGCAGGCGCACGGTGTCTGGCGAAGCATCATTGGCGAAGTCTTCGGTGAATATCTTCAGATAGCGATTCCAGGTATCGCCGCGGTTGAACCAGTTGAGCTGCAAGTAGGCGTTTGCAAACGACTTGAGCAACCGCTCGTCCTTGGTGTTTTCCTTACCGTCGTTGTTCACATCACCGACCTGGAAATCAACCTCGCCATCAGCCGTGATATCCAGCGCATAGGCTTTATGGATGAGCCTGTCTTCTGCCCCGCTACTCTCCTCGAAAAAATGCAGGAGGACGGTGTCGGCCTTGCCGTTCGCGCTGCGGTCCTGGGCAGTCACTTTCAAATAACGCATGGTGGAGTTTCTCATTGAAGAAGGGCCGATCAAGCTAGCCCGTCTCGTCGGAACTCTCTGCGCGAACAGTTTCTTTTGCTTGTAGGGCGTTTCAGCATGCCTCGAGAGACAAGACTCCGATGGCTTTGTGCTTCAACACCTCCAGATCAATCACCGGTACATGCATCTCCTTGGCCTGTTCATCCCACTGGCGCATGCGCAAACTGACGTTGCACAACGGGTCCTGCTCGAAGGCATCGGCTTCGGCTTCGGTCATCACACCGCCCTGATATTCCAGGGTCCGGCGACTGGCCTCGCTCAGGCGTTCGTAGTACCCAGGTTCCCTGAGTGTCAGATAACGCTTGGCCTGGACGTGGTACTCGACCAACCGGGCCATGCGTTCGCTGAAGCCGGCATTGCGCAAATAATCGGCGCCCAGCCGTTCGTGGCTGACCACGCCGTAGCCGCCCATGTTCTCGGCACCCTCGGCGCAGATGTGCCCGATATCGTGGAAGAACGCCGCCAGCACGACTTCGTCGTCGAAGCCTTCGGCCATCGCGCATTGGGCGGCCTGGGACATGTGCTCGATCTGCGACACCGGCTCGCCGATGTAATCGCTGTCGCCAAAGCGTTCGTAGAGGGCGAAGACCTTGGCGACGGTTTGTTCATGGCTGTGCATCAGAAGTCTCCCGATCAGTGAGATTTGTGGTGAATGGTAGACCGCTTTCGCGAGCAAGCCCGCTCCCACATTGGAACGCATTTCCCTGTGGGAGCGGGCTTGCCCGCGAAGAGGCCCTTTCAGCCGATAAAGATCTTACTTGGCCGCCACTTTCTCGGACTTGCCATCATAACGCTTGCGCCATTCGGTCAGGATCTCGTCGCGGTTCTTCGAAGCCCAGGCGAAGTCGTTCTTGATCAGGCGCTGCTCGTAGTCGGCTGGCAGTTCGGTTTGCGGCTTGGCGATGCCAGGCTGGGCGAGCACGGCGAAGTTTTCTTTGTACAACTCCATCGCCTCAGGGCTGGCGGAGAAGTCAGCCAGTTTCTTCGCGGCTTCCTCGTGGGCAGTGCCCTTGATCACGGCAGTCGCTTCGATTTCCCAGCCCAGGCCTTCCTTCGGCAGGATGATGTCCAGCGGCGCGCCCTGGCGTTTCAGTTGAACAGCCGGGTATTCGAAGGAAATACCGATCGGGAATTCACCCGCGGCCGCCAGTTTGCAAGGCTTGGAACCGGAGTGAACGTACTGGCCGATGTTCTGGTGCAGGCCGTCCATGTAGGCCCAGCCCTGCTTCTCGCCGAAGGTTTGCAGCCAGGCGCTGACGTCGAGGAAGCCGGTGCCGGACGATGCCGGGTTCGGCATGACGATCTTGCCTTTGTACTCAGGCTTGGTCAGGTCTTGCCAGCTCACGGGTTTGGTCAGGCCCTGCTTTTCGGCTTCGACGGTGTTGAAGCAAATGGTCGCGGCCCAGACATCCATGCCGACCCAGGCTGGCGGGTTGGCGGCGTCACGGTAGTTCGCGCCGATCTTGCCCAGGTCCTTCGGTGCATAGCTTTGCAGCATGCCCTGCTGGTCGAGGATCGCCAGGCTGGAAGCCGCCAGGCCCCACACGGCGTCCGCCTGCGGGCGTTCTTTTTCGGCCAGCAGTTTGGCGGTGATGATGCCGGTGGAATCGCGCACCCATTTGATTTCGACGTCCGGGTTGGCCTTTTCGAAGGCTTCTTTATAGGTTTTCAGCTGTTCGGCTTCGAGGGCGGTGTACACCGTCAACTCGGTTTTCGCCGCAAAGGCGTTCAGGCTGAAAGCGGTGAGGACAGCGGCGGCCAGGGCCATAGGCTTGAACATGATCTTTTCCTGTATTTGAGTTGAGGGTGTGAATCAGTGACCGGGCGCGGTCTGCCGCCAGGCTTGGGAGCGGCGCAGCAAACCGCGCGAGGCCCAGGCCAGCAGCAGGGACACGCCCGCCGAGGTGAACAGAATCAGGGTCGACATCGCCGCCGCGCCGCCGACGTTGCCGGCGTCGTCCATGTTCAGCACCGCTACCGCCGCGAGGATGGTGTCGGGGCTGTAGAGGAAGATCGCCGCCGAGACGGTGGTCATGGCCGAGACGAACAGGTAGCGCACGATGTCCAGCAAAGCCGGCAGGCAAATCGGCACGGTGACGCGCAAGTAGTGGCGGTACAGCGGCGCCTTGAGCGACAGCGCGGCGGCTTCGAACTCGGCATCGAGTTGACGCAATGCGGTGGTGGCGGTCATTTGCGCGGTGGTCAAATAGTGCGCAATGGTGCAGACGATCAGCAGGGTCATGGTCCCGTACAGCACATGCAGCGGGTTGCCGGTGAGGTTGAAGAAGAAGACGTAACCCAACCCCAACACCAGGCCCGGCACCGCCATCGGTACGAAACTGAGCATGCGCAAGGTCAGGTTCAGGCCACGCTGCCCCCTGGTTTTTTCCATCAGGTAGGTGCCGGTGAAAATCAGCAGGCTGCCGATCAACGCCGTGCCCAAAGCCATCTTCAAGCTGTTGCCGTAGGCCAGCCAGCCACCGCCGGCGGTTTCATTGAACTGGTAGTGGTTGAGCGACAGCGACAGGTTGTACGGCCAGAACTTCACCAGGGACGAGAACACCGCCATGCCGAATACCAGCAGCAATGCCGCGCTGATCAACAGGACGATGGCCAGGTAGCACGCGTCGCGCAGTTTCGATGGCGCAGGCTTGAACACCTGGGCACGACCACTCATGGAGTCGCCGTGACGGCGACGCAACCAGGCGTCGACGCCAAAGCTGAACAGCGCCGGCAGCAACAACACCATGCCGATCAGGGCACCGCGGCCGAATTGCTGTTGGCCGACCACGGCTTTATAGGCTTCCAGCGCCAGCACCTGGTAATCGCCGCCGACCACCACCGGAACACCGAAATCGGTGATGGTCAGGGTGAACACCAGGCAGAACGCCGCGAAAACCGCCTGACGGGTCGCCGGCCAGGTGATGCTGCGGAACGCTTTCGCCGGACTGGCGCCCATGCTTGAAGCCGCATCGAACAGTCGCGCATCCGCCAGGGACAAGGCCGACAGAAGAATCATCAAGGCGTGGGGGAAGGTGTAGATCACCTCACCCTGAACAATGCCCCAGAAGCCGTAGATGTTGTCCGAGAGCTGGCCACGCAGCATGCCCTGGTTGCCAAACAGGTAAACCAACGCAATCCCGGGCAGCATCGACGGCGCCATCAATGGCAGCAGGGAAATGCCACGCCAGATGCCTTTACCTGCAATCAGGGTGCGTTGCAGCGCGTAGGCAAACAGATAAGCCAGGGGTACGACAATCGCCGCGACGCTGAGGGAAACCTTCAGACTGTTGCCGAGCAACCAGTGGAAGTTCTCGCTGGTCACCAGCTCTTTCGCTGCAACCCAACCACCACCCTGCCCGGCTTCAGCGCTGAAACCACGCCAGAAGATCGCCAGCAGCGGCATCAATACGGCAACGCCCAACAGCACCAGCAGGAGCACTTTGCCGCCGACCACGAACAGCCGGTCACCGATCTCGGCACGGGAAGTCTGCCGAACCTGCTTGTGTGGCAGCGGCAGCGCGATGTTCGCGCTCATCAGGCAAACACCTGCAGGCTGCGCGGCGGCAATGCGACCATGATCTGCCGGGCGCCAAGGCGCGGCATGGCTTCCGGTGCCAGCTCCGCCAACAGCGCATGGCCCGGCAAATGATCGAGTTCGAAGCTCATGCGGCAGCGGTTGCCGAGGAAGGTGATCTCACACACCTTGGCCGGGAACAGGTTTTCCTCGTGCACCAGCGGATTGACGTTGATCGCTTCCGGACGGCAGAACAAACGGCCCGACGCGGTCTTGGCACCGCCATCGGCCAGACGCATGCTCATCCCGCCGACCTGGGCATGGCTATCGCTGCTGCGCTGGAACGGCAACCAGTTGCCCTGGCCGACGAACTCCGCCACGAACGGCGTGGCCGGGCGGTTGTAGATTTCCTGGGGCGTGGCGTACTGCTCGACCTTGCCGTTGTTCATCACGGCGATACGGTCGGCCATCAACATGGCCTCGTCCTGATTGTGGGTCACCATCAGGGTGGTGATGCCGAGGTTGCGTTGCAGCTGCCGCAGTTCGGTACACAGATGCTCGCGCACCCGGGCGTCGAGGGCCGACATCGGCTCGTCGAGCAGCAACAGCGAAGGTGCCGGGGCCAGAGCGCGAGCCAGTGCAACCCGCTGCTGCTGGCCACCGGACAACTGACCGGGATATTTTTTCTCGCTGCCGCTCAGGCCGACCAGTTCCAGCATCTGACCGACACGCTGGCGAATCTGGTCGCGACCATTGCCGGCGAGGCCGTAGGCAATGTTCGCTTCGACGGTGAGATTGGGGAACAACGCGTAAGACTGGAACAGAATGCCGTAGTCCCGCGCCTGGGGAGCCAGGTAGGAAACGTCGCGATCCCCCAGGTACAACTCGCCGCTGTCCTGCTTTTCCAGGCCGGCGATGCAGCGCAGCAGGGTGGTCTTGCCACAGCCCGACGGCCCCAGCAGACACACCAGCTCACCGGCCGCCACGTCGAGTGAAACGTTATCCAGTGCGGTGAAAGCGCCGAAACGTTTCTGTACGCCGCGCACCTTCATCGGGGCGCCAGGGTTGGTCAGGGCAGTAGCGATCGAGTTGTTCATGGACGGACCTCATCTGGCAGATGAAGGCCATCCTAGGGTTGTAATGAGTCCGTCATGTGGCAGTAAGGCAAAAACTGCCAATAGTGGTATTCAAGGATTTTGGGTTAAGTTTTAAGTCGCCTGATCAGCCGCCATCGCGAGCAAGCTCGCTCCCACAGGGATTTTGGGTGTTCACACAATTTGTGTTTCACCTCAAACCTACTGTGGGAGCGAGCTCGCTCGCGATGAGGCCGGTACAGACACCCCAGAATTCAGGCCGGGGACATTTCCTGCGCCAACCCGAGAAACGCCGCCGGCAACCGCGCGCCCTTGCGTTCCTTGAGGCAATACAGGTATTCGGGAATCTGCGGTGCATTCTCGATGGTCAGCACCCGCAGTTGCGGATCATGGGGTACTTCCTGGCGGGCGATGATGCTGATGCCGATGTTGCGCAGCACTGCTTCGCGGATCGATTCGCGGCTGCCGATCTCCAGCAACGGCCCGAAACTCACTCCGGCGCTGGCCAGCAACTCCTCGGTCAAGCGTCGGGTGGTCGAGCCCGGTTCGCGCATCAGCAGGGTATGCCCGGCCAGGGCGCCGAGTGGTACGTGATCGTGAACCGCCAGTGGATGATTGCGATGCACCGCCAGCACCAGCGGATCGCTGCCGAGCACCCGGCGAATCAGCCGAGCGTCATCGAGCAGCTGCGACGACGCCGCGACATCGACCCGGTAATCTTCCAGCGCTTCGAGCACTTGCTGGGAATTGCCGATTTCCACCGACACCTCCACCTGCGGTAAGCGCTCGCGAAAGGTTTTCACCAGGTCGAGGATGTAATACGGCGCTGTGGCGGCAATACGCAATGTGCCCTGGACCTGGCCGCAGTTGCGCAGGAAAAACTCGATGTCGGCTTCCTGCTGCATCAGCACCTTGACCATCGGCAACAGCCGCGCGCCCTCCTCGCTGACGCTGAGACGCCGACCGCCACGGTAGAACAGCTCGACCGCATACTGACTTTCGAGGTTGCGGATCTGCGTCGTCACCGTCGGCTGGCTCAGGCCAAGCTTTTTGGCAGCCTGGGTAATACTGCCCAGGCGGGCCACCATGTAAAACGCCTTCAGCTCGGCACTCAGCACAACCGCCCCTCATTCTTTACTTGCGCAGCAGGCGCAAACCGTTGAACACCACCAGCAAACTCACGCCCATGTCGGCGAACACTGCCATCCACATGGTAGCGACCCCGGCGAAGGTTACCCCAAGAAAGATCGCCTTGATGACCAACGCCAGGGCGATGTTCTGTTTGAGGATGCTCGACGTCTGCCGCGACAGGCGAATGAATGCCGGGATCTTGCGCAGATCATCGTCCATCAGGGCGACATCGGCGGTTTCGATCGCGGTATCGGTGCCAGCGGCGGCCATGGCGAAACCGATCTCGGAACGCGCCAGCGCAGGCGCGTCGTTGATGCCGTCGCCGACCATGCCGACCCGGTGCCCCTGGGCATAAAGGGCCTCGATAGACTGCAATTTGTCCCCCGGCAACAGGTCGCCCCTGGCTTCGTCGATGCCAACCTGCGCGGCAATGGCCTGCGCGGTGTGGGCGTTGTCGCCGGTGAGCATCAGGGTTTTGATGCCCAGGTCATGCAGTTGCTCGATGGCTTCGCGACTGGACGCCTTTACCGTATCGGCGACAGCGAACAGTGCCAAGGGACCGGACGAATCAAGCAGCAGCACCACCGACTTGCCCTGCTTTTCCAGGGCAAACAGTTTCTCTTCCAGTGCTGGCGAGCACAGGCCCAGATCCTCCACCAGACGATGGTTGCCCAAATGGTAGAGCTGGCCGTTGATCTCGCCGCGCACACCGCGCCCGCCCAGGGCTTCGAAGTTATCCACAATCAGCGTCGTGCTTTGGTTATCCACAGCCGCTTTGGCGATGGCCAGGGAAACCGGGTGATCCGAGCGCCCGGCCAAGGCGGCGGCAATGGCTGGCGCCGATGCATCGGCGGTCGGGTCCAGCGACAGGTAATCGGTCTGCACCGGCTTGCCGTGGGTGATGGTGCCGGTCTTGTCCAGGGCCAGGTAGTCGAGCTTGTAACCGCCCTCCAGATAGACGCCGCCCTTGACCAGAATCCCTTTGCGCGCCGCTGCCGCGAGGCCGCTGACGATGGTCACCGGCGTGGAAATCACCAGCGCACACGGGCACGCCACCACCAGCAGCACCAGCGCCCGATAGATCCAGTCGAACCACAACGCGTCCATGAACAGCGGCGGGATAACCGCCACTGCCAGCGCAAGAACAAACACCGCCGGGGTGTAGATTTTCGAAAATTGATCGACGAATCGTTGGGTCGGCGCCCGCGCGCCCTGCGCCTGTTCAACGGCGTGGATGATACGTGCCAGAGTCGAATTGCCCGCGACGGCAGTGACCGCGTACTCAAGGGAACCGGCCTGATTGATGGTGCCGGCGAACACTTTGTCGCCGACAGTTTTCTCCACCGGCAGGCTTTCCCCGGTAATGGGCGCCTGGTCGATGGTCGAACGCCCGGACAGGACCTCGCCGTCCAGACCAATGCGCTCGCCGGGACGAACACGCACCCGTGCGCCGATTTCGATGATTTTGACATCCTGCTCGACCCAACTGCCGTCGGCCTGCAACACCGTCGCCTGCTCCGGCGCCATCTGCATCAGCCCGCCGATGGCATTGCGCGCGCGATCCAGGGAGCGAGCCTCGATCAGCTCGGCCACGGTGAACAGGAACATCACCATCGCCGCTTCCGGCCATTGACCGATCAGGACGGCGCCGGTGACGGCAATGCTCATCAGTGCGTTGATGTTCAGATTGAGGTTCTTGAGCGCGATCCAGCCCTTTTTATAGGTGCCGAGACCGCCGCTGAGGATAGACACCAGCGCAATGACCGCGACCACCCAATCAGGCGCGGTCGCGGTGAAGTGGATGACTTCCGCCAACAATGCGCCCACGCCGGACAACGCCAATGGCCACCAGTGTTTCCTGTCGGGTTTCGCTGCCGGTGTTTCAGCCCCCTGCTCCAGCGGTTCGGCGTGCATGCCCAGGGACTTGATCGCCTCGATGATTGGCTCGGTGCCAGGCAAATCGTGGGTCACGCCGAGTACCCGGTTGATCAGATTGAACTCCAGCTGCTGTACGCCTGTCAGCTTGCTTAGCTTGTTCTGGATCAGCGTCTGTTCGGTCGGGCAGTCCATCGCCTCGATGCGAAAGCTGCTCAGACGGGCACCCGCCGTCGGCGATTCGCTCAGCGTGACCCGCGCAGGCGCTGCCGTTCTTGATGAACAGCAAGCGTCGCCGTGACCGCCATGGTCATGCTTGGGCAAGGGTCGAAGCTTAACGCCGATTTCATGTTCGGCCACAGGTTTGTGGGTATGCTGAGAATCGCTCATTGGTTGCGTCCATAAGAGTGCCTGTTGCCCAGTAAAGACCCTGTAGCCACTACAGGGTCAAGCACCCATTTTGGAGTTATGGAGATTGTCGTCATGAAAATTGGAGAATTGGCGAAACTCACGGACTGCGCCGTAGAGACGATCCGCTACTACGAGCGCGAGAACCTTCTGCCGGAACCGGCCCGCAGTGACGGCAACTATCGCGTCTACACCCAGGCCCACGCCGAGCGCCTGACCTTCATCCGCAACTGTCGCACCCTCGACATGACCCTCGAGGAAATCCGCAGCCTGCTGGCATTTCGCGACAGTCCGCAGGACCAATGCGAAAGCGTCAACGCACTGATCGACGAGCACATCCACCACGTCAAGGCGCGGATCGACGGCCTGCTGGCCTTGCAGGCACAACTGCTCGACCTGCGCCAACGCTGCGGCGAGAGGCCGGGTATCGATCAATGCGGGATTTTGCAGCGGCTGGAAGTGAGCGGCGGGGTTGTGGCGACGGAGGCTGAGCATTCCCATGTCGGCCGTAGTCACGGCCACTAACACGATCCCCCTGCAGGAGCTGCCGCAGGCTGCGATCTTTTGATCTTGATTGTAAAAGATCAAAAGATCGCAGCCTGCGGCAGCTCCTACAGGGGATGCGTGAGTTTTAGACCGCCATCGGTGCGGTCATTGGCGCGTGGTGCTCGTAGCCTTCCAGCGAGAAGTCGCCCGGCTCGACCAGTTCCAGCCATTCCGGCTGATACATACCTGTCTTGGCAAACTCCGGCACACGGTCGGAAATCACCAGTTTCGGCATCGGGAACGGTTCACGCTTGAGCTGTTCGTTGAGCATTTCCAGGTGATTTTCGTAGACGTGCGCATCACCGATGAAATAGGTGAACCAGCGTGGCGTGTAACCCGTCAGCCGACCGATCAGGCTCAGCAGCGCAGCACCTTCGGTGAGGTTGAACGGCGTGCCCAGGCCCAGGTCGTTGGAGCGGATGTAGAGGGTCAAGGAGATCTCTTTGGTCTCGACATTCGGGTGGAACTGGTACAGCAGGTGGCACGGTGGCAAGGCCATTTCATCGAGCTGGGCGCAGTTCCAGCCGTGGAACAGGATGCGACGGCTGCCCGGGTCATTGATGATGGTGTCGACGCACTGGCGAACCTGGTCGATGGCCTTGTACAGCACCACGTAGGCCTGGCCGTTTTCCTCGCCTTCGGCAATCTGGCGATAACCTTGCTTGAGGGTCTGCTCGATGGCGGCCGGGTTGCTGAGCGGAATCTGCTTGTACGCTGGCCATTTGCGCCATTGCACGCCGTAGATTTCGCCAAGGTCGTCTTCGCCCTGGCGGAACGGGTTGGCCAGCCACTGGGCGTTTTCATTGGCGTTCTGGTCCCAGACCTTGCAGCCCAGGGCACGGAATTCGGCAGCGTTGTTCACGCCACGCAGGAATCCGCACATTTCGCCGATGGCCGATTTGAAGGCCATCTTGCGCGTGGTGATCGCCGGGAAACCTTCCTGCAGGTCATAACGCAGCATCGCACCGGGAAAGCTGATGGTGTTCACGCCGGTACGGTTGGCCTGCTTGGTGCCGTTCTTGATGACGTGGGCGACCAGTTCGAGATATTGCTTCATGAATTACCTGTGTCCTTGAACCCGCAGCCATCGCTGCGGGGTTCGAATTTTATACGGCTGCCGCTGGAGTCGCCGGGGCGCGGTGATACGCCAGCCAGATCAGGACCAGACCGCCGACGATCATCGGCAGGCACAGCACCTGACCCATGGTCAGCCAGTTCCAGGCCAGATAGCCCAATTGCGCGTCCGGCACACGGACGAACTCGACGATGAAACGGAAGATGCCGTAGAACAGCGCGAACATCCCGGAGACCGCCATGGTCGGCCGCGGCTTGCGCGAGAACAGCCAGAGGATCAGGAACAGTGCCACGCCTTCGAGGGCGAACTGGTACAGCTGCGACGGATGACGCGCCAGTTGCGACGGATCGGTCGGAAATACCATCGCCCACGGCACATCGGTTGCCTTGCCCCACAGCTCGGCATTGATGAAGTTGCCGATACGCCCGGCCCCCAGGCCAATCGGTACCATCGGCGCAACGAAGTCCATCAGCTGGAAGAACGACTTGTTGTTCTTCTTTCCGAACCACAGCGCCGCCAGCATCACACCGATGAAACCGCCGTGGAACGACATGCCGCCCTTCCACACTTCGAAAATCAGCGTCGGGTTGGCCAGATAGGCGCTCAGATCGTAGAACAGCACATAACCCAGGCGCCCGCCGACGATCACCCCCATCGACATCCAGAACACCATGTCGGAGAGCTTTTCCTTGGTCCAGGTCGGGTCGAAGCGGTTCAACCGGCGGGAGGCCAGCAGCCAGGCGCCGCCGATGCCGATCAGGTACATCAGGCCGTACCAGTGGATTTTCAGCGGACCGATGGCCAGGGCCACCGGGTCGATCTGCGGGTAAGGCAGCATTGCGACTCCTCGTTAGAGTTCAAATCTTAAAAATTCCCGGGCGACGCTGCCACCTCAGGATTAAGCCAGGATTGCGCTGCCCGTCAGAGCAGATGCTTCAGACTAGAAAGTTCAAGCCGACGCAGAACAGCAAAGCGGCAAACAGCCTTTTCAGCAACCTCGGCGACAACCTGTGGGCCAGTCGCGCGCCCAAACGGGCGAACACCATGCTGGTCAGGGCAATGCCCAGCAGCGCCGGCAAATAAACAAAACCGAGACTATGGGCCGGAAGCAACGGATCATGCCAGCCCAGAATCATGAAACTTAATGCACTGGCCAGGGCAATCGGCAGCCCGCAGGCCGATGAAGTGGCCACGGCTTGCTGCATCGGTACGCTGCGCCAGGTCAGGAATGGCACGGTCAACGAACCACCGCCAATGCCGAAAATCGCCGAGGCCCAGCCAATCACGCTGCCGGCAACGGTCAGACCGAGTTTGCCCGGCACGGTTCGGCTCGCCTTGGGTTTGACCTCCAGTGCCAGTTGAGCGGCGATCACCAGGGCAAATACACCAATGAGTTTCTGCAGGTTGGGGCCGGAAATCGCTTCTGCCGTCAAGGCGCCGAACCCGGCACCGATCAGAATGCCGACGGTCATCCACATGAAGATCGGCCAACGCACGGCGCCACGGCGGTGATGTTCGCGTACCGCGTTGACCGAGGTAAAGATGATCGTCGCCAGGGACGTCCCCACCGCCAGGTGCGTGAGGATCGACGGATCGAACCCTTGGGCCTTGAAGCTGAACACCAGCACCGGGACGATGATGATCCCGCCACCCACGCCAAACAGCCCGGCAAGCACACCTGCACAGGCGCCGAGCGCCAGATAGAGCAGAAATTCCATGGTTGTCCCGCCCGTATCCCCAAAACCGGAGCGGCATGGTAACGGATGCATGGCCTCAAGCTCCACTGTGCAAGGCGATGGATCGATGAGCGATGTCTGCGTAGAGTGAGCAAAAAACACACAAGGACTCCCTTATGTGCCTGATTGTTTTTGCCTGGCGACCGGGTCATGCCCAGCCGCTGGTCGTGGCGGCCAATCGCGATGAATTCTACGCCCGCCCCAGCCTGCCGCTGGCGCCATGGCCCGAAGCGCCGCACGTGTATGCGGGGCGCGACCTCGAGGCCGGTGGCACCTGGCTCGGTGTCGGTGCCAACGGACGTTTTGCGGCGCTGACCAACATCCGCGACCCCCACCGACCGCCAGGGCGCAAGTCTCGTGGGGAGCTGGTCGCGCGATTTCTCACCGGGGAACTGACAATTGACGACTATTTAGCCGACGTTGTCGACCGTTCGCTGGAGTATGGCGGCTTCAACCTGCTGGTCGGCAATCCCCATGAGCTCTGGCACTTCAATCAACGGGAATCGGAAGCCGTCATGCTGGCCCCGGGGGTCTACGGGTTATCCAATGCCGGGCTGGATACGCCATGGCCGAAACTGCTCAAGGCCAGGGCGGCGTTGAGCGAGGTGCTGGATGATCCGCAGCCTCAGGCACTGCTGGCGTTATTGAGCGATGCGCAGACCGCGCCGTTTGCCGAGTTGCCGGACACCGGAGTGGGGCTGGCAACCGAGACGCTGCTGTCGAGTGTGTTCATTGCCAGTCAGAGTTATGGGACGCGGGCGAGTACGGCGTTGATTGTGCAGGCGGATGGCACGCGGCATATCGTCGAACGCAGTTTCGGGCCGTATGGCGGGCATCTTGGGGAAGTGGAGATCAAGATCTGAAAGATCGCAGCCTGCGGCAGCTCCTACAGGTGTGCATCAATCCCTGTAGGAGCTGCCGAAGGCTGCGATCTTTTCAGAGCGGCGCCTTGATCGCCGCCGGATTGATCATCCGCGCCAACCCGAGGTTCTTCAGCGCCAGCTGCAGCGAGCTGTGGATAACCTGCGGGTTGTCGATGGTCATCAGCTCGGCCAGTAACTCCTTGGCCTTGCTCAGGTTGATCTGGCGCAGCATCCACTTAACCTTCGGCAAGTTGGTGGCGTTCATCGACAGACTGTCGAAACCCATCGCCATCAACAGCACGGCCGCCGCCGGGTCACCGGCCATTTCACCGCAGATGCTCACCGGCTTGCCTTCGGCATGGGCGTCACGCACTACGTTCTGCAATGCCTGAAGCACCGCCGGGTGCAGGTAGTCGTAAAGATCGGCGACCCGCGGGTTGTTGCGGTCCACGGCCAGCAGGTATTGGGTCAGGTCGTTGGAACCGACCGACAGGAAATCGACTTGCCGCGCCAGTTCCTTGGTCTGGTACACCGCCGCCGGGATCTCGATCATCACGCCAATCGGCGGCATCGGCACATCACAGCCTTCGTCGCGCACTTCGCCCCAGGCGCGGTGGATCAGGTGCAGCGCTTCTTCCAGTTCATGAATACCGGAGATCATCGGCAGCAGAATGCGCAGGTTGTTCAAGCCTTCGCTGGCCTTGAGCATGGCACGGGTCTGCACCAGGAAGATTTCCGGGTGGTCGAGGGTGACGCGAATGCCGCGCCAGCCGAGGAACGGGTTGTCTTCCTTGATCGGGAAGTACGACAGTGACTTGTCGCCACCGATGTCCAGGGTGCGCATGGTCACCGGTTGCGGGTGGAACGCGGCCAGTTGTTCGCGGTAGATCGCCAGTTGTTCCTTTTCGCTGGGGAACCGCTGGTTGATCATGAACGGCACTTCGGTGCGGTACAGGCCCACGCCTTCGGCACCGCGCTTCTGCGCCCGCGCCACGTCCGCCAGCAGGCCGGTGTTGACCCACAGCGGCATGCGGTGGCCATCGACCGTGATACACGGCAGATCGCGCAGCGCATCCAGCCCGAGGGCCAGTTGCTTCTCTTCCTCGACCACTTCGGCGAACTGCTTGCGCAGCACGTCACTCGGGTTGGTGTAGACCTCGCCGTGGTAGCCGTCGACGATCATCTGGATGCCGTCGACCTTGGAGTACGGCAGGTCGACCAGGCCCATCACGGTCGGGATGCCCATGGCGCGGGCGAGGATGGCGACGTGGGAGTTACCGGAACCGAGCACCGACACCAGGCCGGCCAGCTTGCCTTCCGGCACCTCGCCAAGCATCGCCGGCGTCAGTTCTTCGCTGACCAGGATGGTGTTGTCGGGGTAGACCAGGGTTTGCTGGCGCTCTTCCTGCAAATAAGCCAGCAAGCGCCGGCCGAGGTCCTTGACGTCCGAGGCGCGCTCACGCAGGTAGGCGTCGTCCATCAATTCGAAACGGTTGACGTGATCGGTGACCACCTGGCGCAACGCGCCCTGGGCCCACTGACCGGTCTTGATCACGGTAGTGACTTCGCTGCCCAGCGCGGCATCGTCGAGCATCATCAGGTAGACGTCGAACAGGGCCCGCTCTTCCGGGCGCAACTGCGTGGCAAGCTTGGCCGACAACGCGCGCATGTCGGCACGCACACCTTCGATGGCGGTCTTGAACAGCCCGAGTTCGGCTTCGATGTCGGTGATGGTCTTGTCCGGCACCACGTCCAGATCGGCCGGTGGCAGCATGACCACCGCCGTACCCACTGCCGCACCCGGCGAGCCCGGTACGCCGACGAACTTGGCTTCCTGGATGCCTTTGCCCTGACGACCGAGGCCACGGATCGAACCGGTGGCTTCGGCGTGGGCGATAACGCCGGCGAGCTGCGCGCTCATGGTCACGAGGAAGGCTTCTTCACCTTCATCGAACTGACGACGTTCTTTTTGCTGAATGACCAACACGCCGACAACGCGGCGGTGGTGAATGATCGGCGCCCCGAGGAATGAGGCGAAGCGCTCTTCACCGGTCTCGGCGAAGTAGCGGTAGCGCGGGTGGTCCGCAGCGTTTTCGAGGTTCAGGGGTTCTTCGCGCGTACCGACCAGGCCAACCAGACCTTCGTTGGGTGCCATGCTGACTTTGCCGATCGAGCGCTTGTTCAAGCCCTCGGTGGCCATCAGCACGAAGCGGTTGGTCTCGGGGTCAAGCAGGTAGACCGAGCAGACCTGGCTGCCCATGGCCTCTTTGACGCGCAACACAATAATCCCC
This sequence comes from Pseudomonas sp. GW821-FHT07G06, assembly GCF_058986625.1. Classification (NCBI taxonomy): domain Bacteria; kingdom Pseudomonadati; phylum Pseudomonadota; class Gammaproteobacteria; order Pseudomonadales; family Pseudomonadaceae; genus Pseudomonas; species Pseudomonas sp. GW821-FHT07G06. The sequence goes on along the minus strand of NZ_JBYSVW010000003.1, from coordinate 353,443 downwards.
AACGCCGCCTTGAGATCCTTGGCGGAGTTAACTTCCTGGACGATCTTGCGCAGCGTATTGAGCATGGCTCGGGGTCGAACTCCGTCGTCAGTCGCGCGCTAAAAGGCGCGGGGCAAGCTCTTTGAGAGCGCGTCGATACACCTCGCGCTTGAATGTCACCACCTGGCCCAACGGATACCAATAGCTGACCCAGCGCCAGCCATCGAATTCCGGTTTACCGGTCAAATCCATCCGCACCCGTTGCTCGTTGGAGATCAGGCGCAGGAGAAACCATTTCTGTTTCTGGCCGATGCACAGCGGTTGGCTGTGGGTACGTACCAGACGTTGCGGCAAACGATAGCGCAACCAGCCCCGGGTGCAGGCGAGAATTTCAACATCTTCGCGCTCCAGGCCTACTTCTTCGTTCAGCTCGCGGTACAAGGCGTCTTCCGGCGTCTCTTCGGGGTTGATTCCCCCCTGCGGAAACTGCCAGGCATCTTGATTGATTCGGCGAGCCCATAGCACCTGGCCGGCGTCATTCGTCAGAATGATCCCGACATTGGGGCGAAAACCATCGGGGTCGATCACGGCAACAACCTCGCAAACGCATGTCGCCGCATTGTTCCACAAAGGTTGTTAAGGCGGCAACGAAGGTTCCTACCTTATGTGCACTCTTGTGAAAAGACCGTATCCTTGTCGCCTTTTTACTGACTTTTCAGCGGGTAACTGCAATGCGCCTGGCTTTATTCGATTTGGACAACACCCTTCTGGGCGGTGACAGCGATCACGCTTGGGGCGATTACCTGTGCGAGCGCGGTTTTCTCGACGCCGTCGCCTACAAGGCACGCAACGATGAGTTCTACCAGGATTACCTGGCCGGCAAACTGGATAACGCTGCTTACCTGAACTTCTGCCTGGAAGTCCTCGGGCGCACCGAAATGGCCACGCTGGATCAGTGGCACAGTGATTACATGCGCGACTGCATCGAACCGATCATGCTGCCCAAGGCCATTGAACTGCTGGCCAAGCACCGCGACGCCGGCGACAAACTGGTGATCATCACCGCCACCAACCGCTTCGTCACCGGGCCGATTGCCAAGCGCCTGGGCGTCGAAACCCTGATCGCCACCGAATGCGAAATGGTCGACGGCCGCTACACCGGACGCAGCACCGATGTGCCGTGCTTCCGCGAAGGCAAGGTGACGCGATTGAATCGTTGGCTGGAAGAAACCGGGTTTACGCTGGAAGACAGCTACTTCTATAGCGACTCGATGAATGATTTGCCGTTGCTGGAGCAGGTGGCGAATCCGGTGGCGGTTGATCCGGACCCGAATCTGCGGGCCGAGGCTGAGAAGCGGGGTTGGCCGGTGATTTCGTTGCGCGACTGAAGATCAAAAGATCGCAGCCTGCGGCAGCTCCTACAGGTGTACACATTCCCTCTGTAGGAGCTGCCGAAGGCTGCGATCTTTTCGGGTTAAACCGGCTTCGCTCCCATCAACCCCGCAATGGCGACAAAACAGACAAAACTGAACAACGCCAGGGCAAAGGTGAACTTCCCCACGCCACCCGGCGCCTTGCGCAGCTTGTTCAGCCGCACCAGCAGCCAGAACCACGCCAGTGCCGCTAAGGTGTACAGCACACTGGAGGCCAGCAACCAGGTCTGACCCAACGGCCAGCCCACCAGGTGCACCATCCACCAGCCGGTAAACGGCATGCTCAGCAGCGCCAGCCCCATCAACAGCCAGACAAATACACGTGGCCGTTGCAGAGTGCGGCTTCCCGCCGTTGCATCACCCTTGCGCCGCGCAAGCAAAACCCAGACGCCCAGACCCAGCGCACAAGCCAGCAATACAACGGTTGCCACCATGTGCGCCGCTTTCAGGGCAGTTAACGTTTCCATTGTTCGATTTCCTTATGACCTGCCCAACAGCGTAGCCCCTCAGCCAAGAAACAGCTGGTAGGCCGGGTTGTCGCTTTCGTCCCAGTACGGGTAACCGATTTCTTCCAGCGCCGCCGGCACCAGGTGGCGCTCGTCGTGCGGCACTTGCAGGCCCGCGACGACCCGGCCATCCGCCGCGCCATGGTTGCGGTAGTGGAACATCGAGATGTTCCAGCGCCCGCCGAGCTTGTTGAGGAAGTTGAACAGCGCCCCCGGACGCTCCGGGAATTCGAACCGCAGGATCACTTCGTCGACCACATGCGCCGCACGCCCGCCGACCATGTGGCGGATGTGCAACTTGGCCAGTTCATTGTCGGTCAGGTCCAGCACCGGGAAGCCCTGCTCGCTCAGGCTGGCGATCAGGGCGCTGCGCGGGTCGTTTTCCGGGTGGGTCTGCACACCGACAAAGATGTGCGCCTCGCTGCCGGTGTTGTAGCGGTAGTTGAACTCGGTGATCTGGCGCTTGCCGATTGCTTCGCAGAACGCCTTGAAGCTGCCCGGTTTCTCGGGAATGGTCACGGCGATGATCGCTTCGCGGCCCTCGCCCAGCTCCGCACGCTCGGCGACATGGCGCAGGCGGTCGAAGTTGACGTTGGCCCCGGAGTCGATGGCGACGAAGGTCTGGCCGCTGACGCCGCGCTGCTCGACATACTTCTTGATCCCGGCCACGCCCAAGGCGCCGGCAGGTTCGGTGATCGAGCGGGTATCGTCGTAGATATCCTTGATGGCAGCACAGATTTCATCGGTGCTGACGGTGATCACTTCATCGACATGATCCTTGCAGATGTCAAAGGTGTGCTGACCGATCTGAGCCACCGCAACACCGTCGGCGAAGATGCCCACGGTCGGCAGCACCACACGCTCGCCCGCCGCCATGGCGGCTTGCAGGCAATTGGAGTCATCCGGCTCGACGCCGATGATCTTGATGTCCGGGCGCAGGTACTTCACGTACGCCGCAATGCCGGCAATCAGGCCGCCACCGCCCACCGGGACGAAAATCGCATCCAGTGGCTGCGGGTGCTGGCGCAGAATTTCCATCGCCACGGTGCCCTGCCCGGCAATGGTGTGGGGATCGTCGTACGGGTGAATGTAGACGTAGCCTTTTTCATCGACCAGTTTCAGCGAGTAGGCCAGGGCTTCCGGGAACGAGTCGCCGTGCAGCACCACTTTACCGCCGCGCGAGCGCACGCCTTCGACCTTGATCTCCGGGGTGGTCTTGGGCATGACGATGGTCGCTTTCACACCCAGCACCTTCGCCGCCAGGGCCAGGCCTTGCGCATGATTGCCCGCCGAAGCCGTCACTACGCCGCGGGAGCGCTCTTCGTCGCTCAACTGGGTCAACTTGTTGTAGGCGCCGCGAATCTTGAAGGAGAACACCGGCTGCAAGTCTTCGCGCTTGAGCCAAATGCTGTTGCCCAGCCGCTCGGAAAGCTGACGGGCAGACTGCAAGGGGGTTTCTACGGCAACGTCATAAACGCGCGAGGTGAGGATCTTTTTGACGTACTGTTCAAGCATCGGAAAGCATCACTGAGCGGGTTGGGCGGGACCAAGGAGTCTAACCCGGCTTTCGGCCGCACGACCACCTGTTGTAGGAGCGAGCTTGCTCGCGAAAAACGCAATGGCACCGCTGAACATCTATTTTCACGCGTTATCGTTCACGACCATCGCGAGCAAGCTCGCTCCTACAGGGAACGGTCACGAAACGCCAATCGGGCAATGACCTTCCCCGCCCCGAAGCCTATAATGCCGGCCTTTCGTTCCCTCCTCGGCACTCCGGAGCCCGCATGAACCAGGATCAACTCAAACAGGCAGTGGCCCAGGCCGCCGTCGACTTCATCCTTCCGAAACTCGACGACAAGAGCATCGTCGGGGTCGGCACCGGCTCCACCGCCAACTGCTTCATCGATGCCCTGGCCCAGCACAAGGGCGCATTCGATGGCGCCGTCGCCAGTTCCGAAGCCACCGCCGCGCGCCTCAAGGGCCACGGGATTCCGGTGTACGAACTGAACACCGTCAGCGACCTGGAGTTCTATGTCGACGGCGCCGATGAAAGCGACGAGCACCTGAACCTGATCAAGGGTGGCGGCGCCGCCCTGACCCGCGAGAAGATCGTCGCGGCCGTGGCCAAGACGTTCATCTGCATCGCCGATGCCAGCAAGCTGGTACCGGTCCTCGGTACTTTCCCGCTGCCGGTGGAAGTCATCCCGATGGCCCGCAGCCATGTGGCCCGCGAACTGGTGAAGCTCGGTGGCGACCCGGTCTACCGCGAAGGCGTGCTGACCGACAACGGCAACATCATTCTCGACGTGTTCAACATGCAGATCACCAACCCGGTGGAGCTGGAAACACAGATCAACGCGATCGTCGGCGTGGTCACCAATGGTTTGTTCGCGGCGCGTCCGGCGGATCTGTTGCTGCTGGGTACCAGCGAAGGCGTAAAAACCCTGCGCGCCCAATAAGCCAACCTGCCCACCTGATTTGTGGGCAGATGAAATACCTGTGGGAGCGAGCCTGCTCGCGAAAGCGGTCTGTCAATCAACATAGATGTTGAATGTGCTGGCCTCATCGCGAGCAGGCTCGCTCCCACATTGATTTTTGGTGCTTGTCAGTTTTGTGTTGGTTTCTTGAACACATAAAACAGGTTCGGCTCGCTGACGAGGTACAGCGTACCGTCGTCGTCCACGGCGATCCCCTCCGCTTGCGGCACGGTTTTCTGCAGGCCCTGGCGCCCCTTGCCCAACGACATTGTGCTCAGCGGACGCCCGCTCACATCCAGCTCCAGAATCAACCGCGACTCATCCGACAGCGCCAGCAAATGTCCGCTGCGCTCGTCGTATTGCAGGCTCGACAAATCCCGCACGAACATCCCGGCATCACGCTTGGGGTCGTTGATCACGTGTATCGAGTAGGACTCTTCAGGATTGAAGCGCGGGAAACCGTGCACCTCGTAGATCAGCATCGGGTTGCGCTCCTTGGCGACAAACAGGCGCTTGCCCACAGAATCGTAAGCCAGGCCCTCGAAACCCTTGTTGCCGCCCATGTGGACGCCAATGGTCATCTGCTCGGCGTCTGCCGCATCGACGAAAGTGGTGTCCTGCTCCAGACGAATCTTGATCAGCCGCTGCTGGCTTTCATCAGTGACCACATAGATGTCCTCACTGATGAATTCCACCGCCTCCGGATCGCCGAAACCGACCAGCGCCACACGGCGCAAAATCCTGCCGTCGAGGGACAACTCGATCAGCTCGCTGTGCTTGTTGGTGACGGTGAACAGGCTTTTGCGCACCGGGTCGTAGGTCAACGCTGAAACGTTGTCCGCCAGGCCATCGATCACCTGCGCTTCGGTCACGACCCGGTATTGATCAAGGCCCATGGACTGTGAGCTCACCGGCTGCCACAGCGTATGCAGATTGAACCAGGCACGCTCGAACAGACGCAGGTATTGGCCGAGCGCAACCACGGCGATCAGCGAGATCGCCGACAGGATCAGAATCAGGGATTTGGGGCGGGCAAATCGACGCATTCGGGCGGGCTCTGGGTCAAAACAGGCGGATGAAATATCACGCCCGTCTGAACTGAAGCTTAATGGCCGCGGGCCTTTTACGTATACGCAATCAACGTAGGAGCTGCCGCAGGCTGCGATCTTTAGCGATCTGGTGGACGCCAAAGTCAAAAGATCGCAGCCTGCGGCAGCTCCTACACGGAGGCATTACCTCTGTTTTTCGAAGCGATAAAACAGGTTCGGCTCACTCACCATGTACAGCGTGCCCGCTTCATCCATGGTCACGCCTTCGGCACGCGGAATGGTGTTTTTCAGGCCGTTGAAGCCACGCAGCAGGGTGATGAAACTGACCTGCTCGCCCTTCTTGTCCAGCTCCAGCAACAGGTGCGAGTCGGCGGACAGCGCCAGCATGTGGCCGGTCCGCGGGTCGATGGCCAGCGCCGACAGGTTACGCATGTCCAGTGCATGACTGGCCAGCTTCAGCTTGTCGCCGGTCAGGAACTTGCCGTCACCCTTCCAGGCAAACAATGCCGGCGGGCGCTCTTCACCCAGCACCAGTTGCTGATTGCGCGGGTCCCAGGTAACAGCCTCAAAGGCTTTGTTCTGGTCTTTGGAAGGTCCGAGGTCGTATTTCGGGAAGTCGGCGATGTTCAGTTCGCGGGTGTCGGCATCGACCTTGACGATAGCGATCAGATGCTCGCGCTCATCGACAATGGCCAGTCGGCCGTCGCCCAGCACGGTGACGCCCTCAGGGTTGCTCCAGCCGACCAATGGCATTTTGCGCAGCACATCGCCCTGCAGGTTCAACTCGACCAGGAACGGGTTCTTGCCCATGACCGAAAACAGGGTCTTGGTCTGAGGGTCATAGGCCACGTCCGATGCCTCGTCCTTCTCCATGCCCGGCAACGGCTTGGCATCGATCACCGCCCGATAGTCCGGCAGCCAGATACTGGCCTGACGCTCGGCCGGGCTTTTGAATTGCTCTTTCACCCAGAGCACGCCCCGCGCATCCCAGTGCATGGCAAATGCAACGCCGTAGGCGACAACGGCCACCAACAAAAGCCAGGTGTGCCAACGCAGGGCGAAGCGTGAGCGGCGGGCAGGATTAAGCGTGGATAGCGGAGGAGTGGCCATTGGGGAATGCGTTCCAGAAATTCAGGCTAGGGGTAATAGCACAGTTTGGGGCCGGCTCAGAGGCCGAAAGCCCTGAAATTATCCAGACAGGATGTGAAAAAAACGGGAAATGACAGAGTGAGACATTACAGGCCACGGAGAAACCAATGTGGGAGCGAGCCTGCTCGCGATGGGGGCGTGTCATCCAACAAAGATATTGAATGACACACCGCTTTCGCGAGCAGGCTCGCTCCCACAGGGTTTGGCGGTGTCTGGACTAGCGAACGCTGCTGCTGAAGCGGCTGGCGCCCGGCAGTTCCAGGACGATCTCGTCACCGACATTCAGCGGACCGACGCCCACTGGCGTGCCGGTGAGGATCACATCCCCGGCCTGCAACGAGAAGCAGCCGGCCATGTGCTGGATCATCGGCACGATCGGGTTGAGCATTGCGCTGCTGTTGCCGTCCTGGCGCACTTCGCCGTTGATGGTCAGGCGGATGCCGATGTCGCTCAGGTCGGCAAAGGTGCTGCCGGACACGAACGGAGCAATCACCGCCGCACCGTCGAAGGACTTGGCGATTTCCCACGGCAGCCCCTTGGATTTCAGCTCCGCCTGCTTGTCGCGCAGGGTCAGGTCCAGGGCCGGGGCGAAACCGGAGATGGCGTCGAGCACTTCTTCACGGCTCGGCCTGGTCGACAACGGCTTGCCGATCAACACCGCGATTTCCGCCTCGTAGTGCACCGAGCCGCGCTCGGTGGGAATGCTGAAACCGCCTTCCAGCGGCACCACGCAACTGCCCGGCTTGATGAACAGCAGTGGCTCGGTCGGCACCGGGTTATCCAGCTCCTTGGCGTGTTCGGCGTAGTTGCGGCCGATGCACACCACTTTCCCCAACGGGAAATGAATACGCGTACCGTCGACATACTGGTGCTGATAGCTCATTTACCGTCTCCTGCCTTCAAGGGTGCTTAAGGTTTGCAGCTCAATCCGCGAAGATCTTGCCCGGGTTCATGATGCCGTTCGGGTCGAACACTGCCTTGACCGCTTTCATGTACTCGATCTCGACCGGCGAACGGCTGTAGGTCAGGTAATCCCGCTTGGTCATGCCCACGCCATGCTCCGCGGAGATCGAACCGTTGTACTTCTCGACGGTTTCGAACACCCACTTGTTCACGGTGGCGCACTTGGCGAAGAACTCGTCCTTGCTCAGGTTATCCGGCTTGAGGATGTTCAAGTGCAGGTTGCCGTCGCCGATGTGGCCGAACCAGACGATTTCGAAATCCGGATAGTGTTCGCCGACGATCGCGTCGATTTCCTTCAGAAACGCCGGGACTTTCGATACGGTGACTGAGATGTCGTTCTTGTACGGCGTCCAGTGGGAAATGGTTTCGGAAATGTACTCGCGCAGCTTCCACAGGTTCTGCAGCTGGGTTTCGCTCTGGCTCATCACGCCGTCCAGCACCCAGCCCTGCTCAACGCAGTGCTCGAAGGTTTCCAGGGCGTGGTTGGCCACTTCTTCGGTGGTCGCTTCGAATTCCAGCAGCGCGTAGAACGGGCAGTCGGACTCGAACGGCGCCGGCACGTCGCCACGGGCCATGACCTTGGCCAGGGCCTTGTCGGAGAAGAATTCGAAGGCGGTCAGGTCGAGCTTGCTCTGGAACGCGTGCAGCACCGGCATGATCGAGTCGAAATCGGCGGTGCCGAGGACCATCGCGGTCAGGTTTTTCGGCGCGCGATCGAGGCGCATGGTCGCTTCGACCACGAACCCGAGTGTGCCTTCGGCCCCGATGAACAGCTGGCGCATGTCGTAGCCAGTGGCGTTCTTGATCAGGTCGCGGTTCAGTTCCAGCACATCGCCCTTGCCGGTGACGACTTTCATGCCGGCAACCCAGTTACGGGTCATGCCGTAGCGAATCACCTTGATCCCGCCGGCATTGGTGCCGATATTGCCGCCAATCTGGCTCGATCCTGCCGAAGCGAAGTCCACCGGGTAGTACAGGCCGTTTTCTTCGGCCACGTTCTGCAGGTGCTCGGTGACCACGCCCGGCTGACAAACGGCGGTGCGGTCAGTGAGGTTCACGTCGAGGATCTGGTTCATGTAATCGAACGACACGACCACTTCGCCATTGGCCGCTACCGCTGCGGCGGAAAGGCCGGTGCGACCGCCGGACGGCACCAGCGCCACCTTGTGTTTGTTGGCCCACAGGACAATGGCCTGGACCTGCTCGGTGGTCTTGGGGAACACGATGGCGGTCGGGGCCGGGGCGAAATGCTTGGTCCAATCCTTACCGTAAGCATTCAGGGAGTCGGCATCGGTCAGCACCTTGCCAGGCTCAACCAGGGTCTTCAGCTCTTCAATCAGGGCAGGATTGGTCATCGACAGAACTCTCGAACAATTCATGGTCATCCTGAGAACGCTTCACGTCGCAGGAATGAGTGTTTAGCGGGGCGCATATGCTAGCATACCGACCCCGCAGCATAGTGCCCAACGGCTATTCTGCGGCACGGCTTTCTTGCCGTCCGGGTCAGCTCTGGGCTGCTCCCTTCCCTGCCAATTTTCTCCGGGATACAGGTTTACGCAGATGAGCAAGACTTCTCTCGATAAGAGCAAGATCAAGTTCCTTCTTCTCGAAGGCGTCCACCAATCGGCTGTCGACGTCCTCAAGGCGGCGGGCTACACCAGCATCGAGTACCTCACGGGTTCTCTGCCGGAAGCCCAGCTCAAGGAAAAGATCGCTGATGCTCACTTCATCGGCATTCGCTCGCGCACTCAACTGACCGAAGAGATCTTCGATCACGCGAAGAAGCTGGTTGCGGTCGGCTGTTTCTGCATCGGCACCAACCAGGTCGACCTGGACGCTGCCCGCGAACGCGGTATCGCGGTGTTCAACGCGCCCTACTCCAACACCCGTTCCGTAGCGGAGCTGGTGCTGGCCGAAGCGATCCTGCTGCTGCGCGGCATCCCTGAGAAGAACGCTTCCTGCCACCGTGGCGGCTGGATCAAGAGCGCGGCCAACTCCTTCGAGATCCGTGGCAAGAAGCTGGGCATCGTCGGTTACGGCTCGATCGGTACTCAACTGTCGGTCCTGGCGGAAGGCCTGGGCATGCAGGTGTACTTCTACGACACCATCACCAAGCTGCCATTGGGTAACGCCACTCAGGTAGGCAACCTGCACGAGCTGCTGGCGATGTCCGACATCGTTTCGCTGCACGTACCGGAAACCGCCGCCACCCAGTGGATGATGGGCGAGAAAGAAATCCGCGCCATCAAGAAAGGCGGCATCCTGATCAACGCCGCCCGCGGCACCGTGGTCGAACTGGACCACCTGGCGGCTGCCATCAAGGACAAACACCTGATCGGCGCGGCCATCGACGTATTCCCGGTGGAGCCACGCTCCAACGACGAAGAGTTCGAAAGCCCGCTGCGTGGCCTGGACAACGTGATCCTGACCCCGCACATCGGTGGTTCTACCGCTGAAGCCCAGGCCAACATCGGTCTGGAAGTCGCGGAAAAACTGGTCAAGTACAGCGACAACGGTACTTCGGTATCGTCCGTGAACTTCCCGGAAGTGGCCCTGCCGGCTCACCCTGGCAAGCACCGCCTGCTGCACATCCACGAAAACATTCCGGGCGTACTCAGCGAGATCAACAAAGTCTTCGCCGAAAACGGCATCAACATCTCCGGTCAGTTCCTGCAGACCAACGAGAAGGTTGGCTACGTAGTGATCGACGTCGACGCCGAGTACTCGGACCTGGCGCAAGAGAAGCTGCAACACGTCAAAGGCACCATCCGTAGCCGGGTGTTGTTCTAAAAGCAGCTACAAGCGGCAAGCTTCAAGCGGCAAGTTGAGTTCGTTTTCGCTTTGACTTGAAGCTTATAGCTTGCAGCTTGCAACTATAAAAAAGGGAGCCCCAGCGAAGCGGGCTCCCTTTTTTATTTCACATTGACGGTGATCTTCTCGGAAACGATCGGCGGATCGAACGGCATGTGGTTGCTATCGCCCAGCTCAAGCTGCAGGGTGTGTTTGCCCGGCGTGAGCGTTACTTCAGCCTGGGTCTGCGCGGCGCCGAAATGCTGGTGGTTGGCATCTTTGGGGATCGGCGCCCCGGCGGCCGGCAACTCATCGACGTCGATCAGCAAATGGTGATGACCGGTGTTCTTGGTGGTATCGCCCGCCGGTGCCAAGGCAATATTTTCAACAGCGAACTTGACGACGACCGTCTGTGGAACATTCGCGCCATCCTTGGGAGACACGATGGACACTTCGGCGCCTTTCGGAGCCGGCGTTGCAGCACTGGCCAGCACCGAAACACCCATCAACAGGCCCGCCAAAGCAGCACGTGACATAAAGGTTTTCATTCTCTTCTCCAGTTTTTTCGTAAAATCCGCGTGACCATGACAACTTCATGGCCATTCGTTGTCGAAGGCACTCGACAACCATAGCAAAGCGAGCCTGAATCAGAGGGTCGCGATAATAAATTCAAAGGAGTGACCATGCGCTTTCTGCCTGGCCTGATCTGCCTGCTACCCCTTCTGAGCCCTTTGGCTCATGCCGAACTGATTGATGACGTCAACGACCGGGGCGAGTTGCGCATAGCCGTTGAAGCCAACACTCCCCCCTTCAACTTCAAGGATGGCGACAAGCTCACCGGCTTCGAAGTCGAACTGGGCCAACTGCTGGCAAGTGAACTCGATGTCCGGGCCGACTTTGTCGTCACCGACGGCAGCGATCTGCTGACCGGCGTCGAAAGCGGAAAATACGACATCGCTATCAACCACATAGCAGTGACCCCGGATCTCAGGGATCGTTTCGATTTCAGCGAACCTTACGTTCAAGCCCGTGCGCAATTGATCGCGCAGAAAGAAGAGCCGCGCTCCATTCTGCTGGTGCAGTCGTTGACAGAACAGAAGCCTGAAACCAACCCGGCCGTGAGCCTGGCGATTCCGTTTCAGAAAGGAAATCCGGCGTTCCATGCCAGCCTGGAAAACGCCTTGCAGCGAATCAAGGATGATGGGCGACTGCAAGCGCTGGAGCAGAAGTGGTTGGGGGCGGATGCGGGTGTGGCACCCAAACCCTGAAATCACTGGGCAACCTTGTGGGAGCGAGCCTGCTCGCGAAAGCGATATGTCAGTCAATATCAATGTCGACTGACACTACGTCTTCGCGAGCAGGCTCGCTCCCACAGTGGATTTGTGGTGATTGTCAGTCGTGTGCGGTCAGGGCTACTGCTGCCTCAGCCAGCTGCAACTCACTGAACACCTGCACCCCGTGGCGCTTGAGCAGCGCCGCCGTCACGCCCTCGCCCCTGACCTTCACACCGCTGAACGTCCCGTCATAGGTCAGCAGATTGCCGCAGGATGGGCTGCTGGCCTTGAGGATGGCAATGCGGATGCCGTGTTTTTGCACCAGTTCCAGCGCCTGATACGCCCCCGACAAAAACTGCGCACTGACGTCCTCGCCCTCGGTAGTGATCACCGCGGCCTGGCCATCGAGGACTTGCGCGCCCTGCCCGCCTGGAATTTCCGCGGCCGCCCGAGGCGTCGGCAATCCGCCGGCGACTTCCGGGCACAACGCCACGACCCGACCTTCGTCGAGCCATTGCTGAAGCTGATCGAACGGCCCGCTGGCCCCGCCGTCGTAACGAACGCGGTGGCCCAACAGGCAGCGGCTGACGAGAATTTTCTGCATGATCAGAACGGCTCGTTGCCGCGCCGCCGGAACCAGCCCGTCAGCGACAGGCGATCCCGCGTCGCGGGCAGCACTTCGTGGGGAACCTCTCCGGAGAGAAACACCACCAGGCAGCCGCCGGTAGGCTGCACGTCATAAACGCGATCGTTGTCGAGGTACATGCGCAACTGGCCGCCGTGTTCGGGAAGCCAGCCGTCATTGAGGTAAACCACCGCCGAAACCATGCGCCGGTCGTCATCGCGAAAGCGATCGACATGCTTGAGGTAGAACGCCCCGGGCGGGTACATCGCAAAATGGCTTTCGAAATCCTCCAGGCCGAGAAACAGACCGCGATTGATCGCCTCGCGCAGGCTGTCCATCAAACTCAGATAGCTGTCGCAAGCCTCGGCCTGGCCGGGGTCGATCCACTGGATATGGTCGCCACGAATCCCTTCGCGGATTTCCGAAAACGGTCCACGGCCCACGGCGGCCGGAGCCAGTTCACCCTCGGCAGCACGTTTGCGACACTCGGCCGCCAGCGCTCGGGTCAAGTCCTGAGGCAGGAAAATATTCTGCTGCGACCAGCCGTGCTCGGCCAGGTCGTCGACGATTCGTAACAGCAGCGGGTGATCAGAGGATATTTGCATGGCGCGCATAGTATTCCTGTGCCCGAAAATCCGACAGAGCCGCGCAGCGGGTTGATACGAATTCTCGACAAGTACGGATGCCACACGGAGAATAGTCGCCTGCTGACTGGAGTCCCTATGCGCCGTTTGCTTTTATCACTGTTGATGTTCTGCGTTTTGCCCGCCTGGGCAGACGGCCACGACCAGTTGTACAAGGTCGCCGGCTGGCCGGAACAACGCGCGCATTTCAACGACGCCCTCTCGGCTGCCCAGCAACGCTACCAGGGCAGCCTGCCTCCGGCTGTGTATCAGGCTCTGGTCAATAACAGCAATCAGCGATTTTCCGCCCAGGCCGTGGACCAGCGCGCCGAAGCGCAATTGCGCAAGAACCTCGCCGATCCAAAACCTGCACTGACGTTTTTCCAGTCGCCTCTGGGCAAGAAGATCGTCGCTGCCGAGTTGCTGGCGACCCGTCGCGACCAACTGGCAAAAAATGCCAAGGGCTTGCCAAAGATGCAGGCCAGCGACAGCCGCCTGCTGATCATCGGCCATCTGGCACAAGCGCTGCCTGCTCGCGAGGCCGGCGCGGAAGTCAGTCTGGCGATTGCCGGTGTGGCCGCCGACAGCCTGAGTTCGATGATCCCGGGATTGCTCGGTGCCGGTCAGGCCCAGGGCATGCTCAACGGCCAGCGCCAACGCCTGATGGACCAGATTGGCAGCGACCTGAACAACACACTGCTGTATGTCTATCGCGACCTGTCGGACGACGAGCTGGAAGAGTTCGCGACCTTTGCCGAATCGACGCAAGGCCAGGCTTACTATCAGGCGGCACTGGCAGCGATTCGCGCGGGGTTGGCGGTGGGGCAGAGCAATTCGAACCTGACGCAGTGAAAAGATCGCTCTGTAGGAGCTGCCGAAGGCTGCGATCTTTTGATCTTGCTTACCGATTCTGACGACTCATCCGCTTGGTCAAAAACCCTAGATACTCTTGCCGCATCACCAGTGTTTCATTCGCCAGATGATGCCGCGCCTCAGGCAACATCAGGACCTGCGGCCTATCAAACTTGCCCCGCAACACTTCAAGGTTATGCTCCCAATCCACGGTCATGTCCGCCTGCCCCTGCACGATCAGCGGCCGCCTGGTGCTGACCGGCGCCGCTTCAACGCGTTTGATCCAGCGTGCCAGCGCGCCCACCCAGGCTGTCGGCAGACGCAGCGGCTGCAATGGATCGGCCTGCAGGAACGGCAAAAAGGCCGGGTCGTTGGAGTTCTCGCTGAAGCGCCGGGCGATGGCTTTGACGAACGGCCTGAGCAAGTAATAGCTCAGATGCGACCAACCCCACGCTCGCGGCCGCACCAACGGTGCCAACAGGATCACCTGACCCTGGGCCGGGCTGCTCGCCCCCGCATTCAACACATGATCGATCACGATCGCCCCACCGGTACTTTGCCCGCACAGGTGCCACGGTTGCGGCAATTCGAGGGATTGCGCCTCGCTGAACAACCCTTGCAGCGTGTCCTGGTATTCGGCGAAATCCTTGATGCTCGCCCGTTCGCCACTGGACAAGCCATGCCCCGGCAGGTCGCAGGCAATCACCGCAAAGCCCTGATCCAACGCCCATTCGATCACATGCCGGTAGAGCCCGGTGTGGTCGTAGAAACCGTGGATGACAAACAGCGTCGCCTTCGCCCGCTCGGGCCACCAGAACTGGCTGACCAGCTCATAACCATCGACCTCGAAACGCCCAAGACCGCTGCGCACCTGACGCGGTGAAAAATCCAGTCCGTAGAACTGCTGGTAGGCCTTTGCCTGCGCCGACAACGGCTGCCCGGACGCCAATGGCAGCAAGCTTGCACGTAGAAGATCAGGGTTGAAAGTGGCCGGCATGGACGATTCCAGAGCGTGAAACGGACTTTATAGGCCTGCGATATTCATCTGTCGCGGCAAGCATGGCAAGCTAGCCGACCTTCGAGGACTGAACCGATGCGCCCGCCCTTTCGCGCCACCCTGTTTGCCAGCCTGCTCGCCGTGGTGTGTGCCGGCGTACTGTGGGCGGCCTACGACTGGTTCCAGGGGCGTTACCTGCGGGCGTTCAGCGAGCACACGGCAATGTTTTCGGGGGATCCGCTGCGCCTTCCCGATGACCTCGCTGGTCCTGGCGCTATCCGCCTGGTGCATTTCTGGGACCCGGCCTGCCCGTGCAACGTCGGCAATCAACAACACCTGACCGAACTGGTCGAGCGCTATGTCCCCCATGGCGTGGAATTCTATGCCGTGCAAAAAGCCGGTAGCCATGGCCAGTTACCGGGCACCTTGAGCCGCCTGAAAACCATCGACGTCCTGCCCGGTTCCGAACAGATCCCCGCCAGCCCGGCCGTGGCGATCTGGGACCGCAGCGGCAAACTGGCCTACTTCGGCCCTTACAGCGAAGGCCTGACCTGCAATTCCAGCAACAGCTTTATCGAACCCATCCTGCAAGCGCTCGATGAAGGTCGTGCGGTGAGTGCCACGCACACACTGGCGGTGGGGTGTTACTGCCCATGGCCTGTCGATCCGGTGAAACAGGGAAAGACGCGGTAATACGAATCCCTCCTACGGGCGATGCACCAAGCCGGCGCGTCGTGTTACACAGTGGCACCTGGAATCACAATAACAACAAGGAGTCCCCATGAAACGCAGCTTGACCGCTCTCGCGCTGTTGATCGTCGTGCTGGTCGCCGGAGCCGGCTGGTATCTCTACAGCAAGCAGCCGTCACGCCAGGGCATGGTGGAACTGCAACACCTGCAAGGTTCAGTCACCGTGCGCTACGACGAGCGCGGCGTTCCGCATATCCGCGCCGACAACGAAACCGACCTATACCGCGCACTTGGCTACGTGCATGCCCAGGACCGCTTGTTCCAGATGGAAGTCCTGCGTCGTCTGGCTCGTGGCGAACTGGCCGAGGTGCTCGGACCGAAGCTGCTCGACACCGACAAACTGATGCGCAGCCTGCGCATTCGCGAACGCGCCGAAACCTACTTCGCCAATCTCGACAAACAGTCACCCTCTTTCGTCGCCATGCAGGCCTATCTGGATGGCATCAACCAGTATCAGGACAGCCACGCCAAACCCGTGGAGTTCGATGTGCTGGGCATTCCAAAACGCCCGTTCACCGCCCAGGACACCATCAGCATCGCCGGTTACATGGCCTACAGTTTTGCGGCGGCATTTCGTACCGAACCCTTGCTGACATTCGTGCGCGATCAACTGGGTCCCGACTACCTGAGTGTTTTCGATCTCGACTGGCAGCCCAAAGGCGTGCTCAACGGGACCGCACCGTCCTTGGCCAGTGCCGACTGGAAAGACCTCAACGCCCTCGCCCGCCTGAGCGAACAGGCCTTGGCCGACAACGGTCTGCCCCAGTTCGAGGGCAGTAACGCCTGGGTCGTCGCGGGCAGCCGGACCCAAAGCGGCAAGCCACTGCTGGCGGGGGATCCGCATATTCGTTTCTCCGCGCCGTCGGTGTGGTACGAAGCACAACTCTCGGCGCCGGGCTTCGAACTCTACGGCCACTATCAAGCCTTGATGCCGTTCGCCTCCCTGGGCATGAACAACGACTTCGGCTGGAGCATCACCATGTTCCAGAACGACGACCTCGACCTGATCGCCGAGAAGGTCAACCCGGACAATCCCAATCAAGTCTGGTATCGCGGCAAGTGGGTGGACATGGTCACCAGCGAACAGAAGATTGCGGTCAAGGGCCAGGAAACGGTGACGCTGGTACTGCGCCAGTCGCCCCACGGCCCGATCGTCAACGATGCCTTGGGCAGCGGCGTCGGCAAGACACCGATTGCCATGTGGTGGGCGTTTCTCGAAAGCCAGAACCCGATTCTGGACGGTTTCTACCAGCTCAACCGTGCCGACACCCTGGTCAAGGCCCGCAGTGCCGCGGCAAAAATCCAGGCACCGGGCCTGAACGTCGTATGGGCCAATGCCAAAGGTGACATCGGCTGGTGGGCAGCGGCGCAACTGCCGAAACGTCCGGCGGGTGTACGCCCATGGTTCATCCTCGACGGCAGCACCGCCGAGGCCGACAAGGATGGCTTCTACCCGTTCAGCGCCAACCCTCAGGAAGAAAACCCGGCGCGGGGCTACATCGTCTCGGCCAACTTCCAGCCAGTGTCGCCGACCGGCATGGAGATTCCCGGCTATTACAACCTTGCCGATCGTGGCCAGCAGCTCAATCGCCAGCTCAGCGACAAAGCCGTGAAATGGGACCTGGAAAACAGCCAGAAACTGCAGCTGGGCACCACCACCGCCTACGGCCCGCGCTTGTTGGCGCCGCTGCTGCCGGTGTTGCGCGAAGTGGTGAGCGACCCCGCCGAACTCAAACTGGTGGAGCAACTGGCCCAGTGGAAAGGCGACTACCCGCTCGATTCCACCAGCGCCACGCTGTTCAACCAGTTGCTGTTCAACCTGGCTGACGCGACGATGCACGATGAACTGGGTAACGACTTTTTCGAAACACTGCTCTCGACCCGGGTGATCGACGCCGCGCTCCCCCGCCTGGCTGCCAGCGCCGATTCACCGTGGTGGGACAACCGCAGCACCCTCGGCAAGGAAACCCGCGCCGACACGGTGAAAGTCGCCTGGCAAGCTAGCCTCGCCCACCTCAAGAGCACCCTCGGCGCAGACGCCTCGCAATGGCAGTGGGGTAGCGCGCACACCTTGACCCATGGTCATCCGCTGGGGCAGCAAAAGCCGCTGGACCTGGTCTTCAACGTCGGCCCCTTCGCCGCACCCGGAAGCCATGAAGTGCCGAACAACCTCTCTGCGAAGATTGGACCGGCACCCTGGCCCGTTACCTACGGCCCTTCGACCCGGCGCCTGATCGACTTCGCCGACCCGGCCCACAGCCTGACCGTCAACCCGGTTGGCCAGAGCGGCGTAGTGTTCGACAGTCATTATGATGATCAGGCCGAGGCCTACATCGAGGGAATGTACTTCCAGGCGCATCTCAATGATGAAGAGGTCACGGCCAATACGCGCAGTACGTTGAAGCTGTTGCCGGCGCGGGCGGCTCAGTAATTTTGCATTGGCTGGACCGGCCCCTTCGCGAGCAAGCCCGCTCCCACAGGGATCTGTGTCGAACACAAATTTTGTGAACACCAGAGCAACCTGTGGGAGCGGGCTTGCCCGCGAAGGGGCCCGCAAGAGCAATGCAAATTCATGGTTCAAACCATCGCCGCAAAATTCAACCTGAACTGCTGCGGCGTCACCCCCAATCTGCGATTGAACACACTGCGCATGTGCTGGGCATCGCGAAATCCGCATTGATAGGCCACAGTCTTGAGCGGCGCACGAGTGCTTTCGAGCATCACCCGCGCCGCATCGACCCGTGCGCGTTCGACGAACTCGGCCGGGGTGATTTTCGCTTCCCTGGCAAACACCCGGGAAAAATTGCGCGCGCTCATGTTGGCGGCATTGGCCAGGTCAGCGATGGCTAAATCGCCCGTCAGGTTGGCCAGCACGTAATGCTGGACCATCGCCACCGCCGAGCCCGGTTCGGCGTGGGGCGTGAGGAACGGGCTGAACTGCGACTGCCCGCCTGAACGCTGGGTGAACACCACCAGCCGCTTGGCGACATTCAGTGCCACTTCCGGTCCGTGATCCCGACCCAATAGATACAACGACAGATCGATCCCCGCTGTAACCCCGGCCGAGGTGAACAGGTCGCCGTCCTCAACGTACAGTCGATCCGCTTCCACGCGGGACGAGGGGCACAGCGCCGCCAGATCCGATGCGTCCTGCCAATGCGTGGTGACCGTGCGCCCCTCCAGCAACCCGGCGCGGGCGAGCATGAAGGCACCGTTGCAGATCGAGCCAAACCGTTGCGCCCGCCCGCAGGCCCCGCGCAGCCAGGTGTCGAACGCCATACCGAAACTCATGAACGGCAATTGCGGCCCGCCAGCCACCAATAACAAGTCGTACGCCTCGATCGCTTCGCTGAAATGCCGATGGGCATTGAGTACCAAACCGTTGGAGCACGCCATCATCCCGTGCTCGACGCCGATCGCCTCCAGCCGATAGTGATCCTGCGGGGCAAGGAATCGATTGGCCTCGGAAAACACATCCATGGGGCCGGTGACATCCAGCGACTGGACGCCGGCGAAGACCACGATGGCGATGGTTTTACTCATGACGTGAATCGCCTCCTTTGGATCTGATTGCACCTTCCCTCTGTAGGAGCGAGCCTGCTCGCGATGAAATCAAAGACGCCGCGGGGTATCAGGTTCCCCGCGTTATCGTTGACGACCATCGCGAGCAAGCTCGCTCCTACAAGGTCTGCATGCACCCTAGCCAAACCAGGCGCAACAAGCGAGGTTGGCGCGATATGCATGCTCATTGGCCGGGATCGCAACCATGGCGCGATTGTCCGGTTTCGGGGGGCGGAACAGACTGAAACCCTCAGCGCCACCCAGGCGTTCACGACGAGGAAAACTCCATGAGCACCACCATCGCCGGCATCAGGATCCCCGACAGCGCGCTGGCCAAGGCCACCACCGAATACATCCGTGACATCGAATCGGACCTGCTCTACCACCACTCGCGCCGGGTCTTTCTGTTCGGCGCCCTGAGCGGTGAGCGCAAGCAATTGGCCTACAACCCGGAGTTGCTATACGTCGGCGCGATGTTCCATGACCTGGGCCTGGTGGAGGGGCACCGCAGCGACATCGAGCGCTTCGAAGTCGATGGCGCCAATGCGGCAGCCGCATTTCTAAGGCCTTACGGGCTGAGCGACGACGATATCGAACAGGTCTGGCTATCGATTGCCCTGCACACCACACCGGGCGTTCCTCAGCACTTGCGGCCCACCGTGGCACTGGTAACGGCGGGTGTCGAGATGGACGTGCTGGGCATGGACTACGCGGCGTTCTCCACCGTGCAGCGTGAAGCGGTGGTGCATGCGCATCCACGGGGCGAGGGGTTCAAGGAGTGCATCATCTGCGCGTTTGCCGATGGCTTGCGTCATCGTCCGCAGACTACGTTCGGGAATGTGAAGACGGATGTGCTGGTGGATCAGGAGCCGGGATTCAAGCCGATGAACTTCGTCGAGGTCATTCGCCAATCTCCTTGGATTTCCTGACCGCCAAAGAACCTGTGGGAGCGAGCTTGCTCGCGATGGCGGCATCACAGTCAACATCGATGTTGAATGTCAGTCCGCTATCGCGAGCAAGCTCGCTCCCACAGGGGGTCGGGTTGGCCACAAAGTTGTGGTCAACCCGGCATCAGGCTCAAGCCGCTTCCGGTGCCTGCGCGCGACGCACGTCCGGTTGTTTCCACGAGTCGGCGGCCGCCTCTTCGATCGCTTGCTGGATCGCACGCTTGCGGCTTTCTTCGGCGCGACGACTGAAGAACCAGACCAGGAAGGTCACGATGGACACCGCCAGCAGGATCAGGCTGGCCACGGCGTTGATCTCGGGCTTCACGCCCAGACGTACCGCCGAGAACACTTCCATCGGCAGGGTCGTGGACCCCGGGCCCGACACAAAGCTCGCCAGCACCAGGTCATCCAGCGACAGGGCGAACGACATCATGCCGCCGGCCGCCAGCGACGGCGCGATCATCGGGATGGTGATCAGGAAGAACACCTTCCACGGTTTCGCGCCCAGGTCCATGGCTGCTTCTTCGATGGACAGGTCCAGCTCGCGCAAGCGCGCCGAAACCACCACCGCCACATAGGCCGCACAGAACGTGGTGTGGGCGATCCAGATGGTGACGATGCCGCGTTCCTGTGGCCAGCCGATCATCTGCGCCATGGCCACGAACAGCAGCAACAGCGACAGACCGGTGATCACCTCAGGCATCACCAGCGGCGCGGTCACCAGGCCACCGAACAGGGTGCGGCCCTTGAAGCGCGTAATACGCGTCAGGACGAACGCCGCCAGGGTACCCAGCGCCACCGCCGCCACCGCCGTGTAGCAGGCGATTTCCAGCGAGCGCACCACCGACCCCATCAGTTGCGAGTTGTCGAGCAGGCCGACGTACCACTTGATCGACCAGCCGCCCCACACCGTCACCAGTTTCGAGGCGTTGAACGAGTAGATCACCAGGATCAGCATCGGCAGGTAGATGAACAACAGACCCAGTACCAGCATCAGGCTGGAGAAACGGAAGCGCTTCATTCTTTACCCTCCATTTCCTTGGCCTGACTGCGGTTGAACAGGATGATCGGCACAATCAGGATCGCCAGCATCACCACCGCCAGGGCAGACGCCACCGGCCAGTCACGGTTGTTGAAGAACTCTTGCCAGAGCACTTTACCGATCATCAGGGTTTCCGGGCCGCCGAGCAGTTCCGGGATCACGAACTCGCCCACCACCGGGATGAACACCAGCATGCAGCCGGCGATAATGCCGTTTTTCGACAGCGGCACGGTGATTTTCCAGAAGCTGTTGAAGGTGCTCGAACCCAGATCGGATGCGGCTTCCAGCAGGCTCTGGTCGTGCTTCACCAGGTTGGCGTACAGCGGCAGGATCATGAACGGCAGGTAGGAATAAACCACACCGATGTAGACCGCCAGGTTGGTGTTGAGGATCTGCAGCGGCTCGTTGATCCAGCCCATGCTCATCAGGAAACCGTTGAGCAGGCCGTTGTTGCTGAGGATGCCCATCCACGCATACACGCGGATCAGGATCGCGGTCCAGGTCGGCATCATGATCAGCAGCACCAGCACCGTCTGCACTTCCTTGCGGGCAACGGAGATGCCGTAGGCCATCGGGTAGCCGATCAGCAGGCAGAGGATGGTGCTGAACAGCGCCATCTTCAACGAGCCGAGATAAGCGGCGATGTACAGCTCGTCACCGGCCAGCATCGCGTAGTTGCCCAGGTTAAGCAGCAACTGCAGCTTCTGCTCGGCGTAGCTGTAGATTTCGGTGTAGGGAGGAATGGCCACGTCCGCTTCGGCGAAGCTGATCTTCAAGACGATGAAGAACGGCAACATGAAGAACAGGAACAGCCAGATGAAGGGAACCCCGATGACCATCTGACGGCCACCGGGAATTATTCGATTGAGTCGACGCTTGAATTTGCGCATGTTCATGAGCGGAGCACCACGCCGCTGTCGTCTTCCCAGTACACGTAGACCTGATCACCCCAGGTCGGACGCTGCCCGCGACGTTCGGCGTTGGCCACGAACGACTGCACCAGCTTGCCGCTTGGCAGTTCGACGTAGAACACCGAGTGCCCGCCCAGATAGGCGATATCGTGCACCTTGCCGCTGGACCAGTTGTACTGGCAGGTCGGCATGTCGGCGGTTACCAGCAGTTTTTCCGGACGAATCGCGTAGGTGACCGACTTGTCCTGCACCGAAGTGCTGATACCGTGGCCGACGTAGATCTGACGATCCAGGTCTTTGCAGGTAATGATCGCGTGGCCTTCGGCGTCGTCGATCACTTCGCCTTCGAAGATGTTCACGTTACCGATAAATTCGCAGACCAGGCGGCTGGTCGGGGTTTCGTAGATGTCGATCGGGCTGCCGATCTGGGCGATCCAGCCCAGGTGCATGATCGCGATGCGCTCGGCCATGGTCATGGCCTCTTCCTGGTCGTGGGTCACCATGACGCAGGTTACGCCGACGCGCTCGATGATCTCCACCAGCTCCAGCTGCATTTGCGAACGCAGCTTCTTGTCCAGGGCGCCCATCGGTTCGTCGAGCAGCAGCAGCTTCGGACGCTTGGCCAGGGAACGGGCCAAGGCCACACGCTGACGCTGACCACCGGACAACTGATGCGGCTTGCGCTTGGCGTACTGGCTCATCTGCACCAGCTTGAGCATGTCGGCCACCCGCGCATCGACTTCGGCGGCAGGCAGTTTGTCCTGCTTGAGGCCGAAGGCGATGTTCTGCGCCACGGTCATGTGCGGGAACAAGGCGTAGGACTGGAACATCATGTTGATCGGCCGCTCGTAGGGCGGCATGTCGGTGATGTCTACGCCATCGAGGAAAATGCGCCCCTCCGTGGGCCGTTCGAAACCTGCGAGCATGCGCAGCAATGTGGACTTGCCCGATCCCGAGCCGCCGAGCAGGGCGAAGATCTCGCCTTTCTTGATTTCCAGGGACACGTCGTCCACGGCAATCGTCTCGTCGAACTTCTTCGTGACCCGGTCGATTTTGACCAGCACCTGTTTAGGTTGCTGGTCGCCCTCGAGGGCTTTCTTATAGGCGCCGGAGGCAACTGCCATTTACGAAACTCCCAAAAAAAAGAGTGCAGTTCGCTCAAGTTGAGCCAACTTTGGATAGTTTGAGCCTTGAAGCTATTTACCCGTCTTGACCTTGGTCCAGCTGCGGGTCATCAAACGTTGAATGTTCGGTGGTAACTCGACCGACACGTAGGTCTTGTCGAGGACTGCTTGCGGTGGATAAACCGCTTCGTCGGTGCGAATGGACTGTTCCATCAGTTTGTCCGACCCGGGATTAGGGTTGGCGTAGCCGACGTAATCACTGACCTGGGCGATGACCTCAGGCTTCAGCAAATAGTTGATGAAGGCGTGAGCCTGCTTGACGTTGGCTGAGTCCTTCGGAATCGCCAGCATGTCAAACCAGAGTGCGCCGCCTTCTTTCGGGATCGAGTAGGCGATGTTCACGCCTTTCTTGGCTTCTTCGGCGCGGTTCTTGGCCTGGAAGATGTCGCCGGAGAAACCGATCGCCACGCAGATATCGCCGTTGGCCAGATCCGCGATGTACTTGGAGGAGTGGAAGTAGGTCACGTAAGGGCGCACGGCAAGCAACTTGGCGGTGGCCTTTTCGTAATCCTTGGGATCAGTGCTGTTAGCGTTCAGGCCCATGTAGTTGAGCACTGTCGGCATCATTTCATCGGCGGAATCGAGGAACGCGACGCCACAACTTTGCAGTTTCTTGATGTTCTCCGGCTCGAACAGCACGCCCCACGAATCAATCGTATCGACGCCCAGCACGGCCTTGACCTTGTCGACGTTGTAACCGATGCCGTTGGTGCCCCACAGGTACGGCACGGCGTACAGGTTGCCCGGATCGTTCTGCTCCAGGCGCTTGAGCAACACCGGGTCGAGGTTCGAATAGTTCGGCAGCTGCGACTTGTCGAGCTTCTGGAATGCCCCGGCCTTGATCTGTTTGCCGAGGAAGTGGTTCGACGGCACGACCACGTCGTAGCCGGTACGCCCGGCCAGCAACTTGCCTTCCAGGGTTTCGTTGGAGTCGAAGACGTCGTAGACAGGTTTGATCCCGG
Organism: Pseudomonas sp. GW821-FHT07G06; assembly: GCF_058986625.1. Lineage (NCBI taxonomy): Bacteria > Pseudomonadati > Pseudomonadota > Gammaproteobacteria > Pseudomonadales > Pseudomonadaceae > Pseudomonas > Pseudomonas sp. GW821-FHT07G06. Next base: position 329,369 of record NZ_JBYSVW010000003.1, on the reverse strand, counting down.
TCTCTTTCTGGAAGTCGGCCAGGGTGGTCTCGCCGATGTAGTCCGACCAGTTATAAATATGCACGGTACCGGCGGCCTGGACACTGACGGCAATCGTCAGCCCGGCGCCGACCAGCATGGCATTGCGCAACAAAGAAAAAATAGGCACGTGGAGGTCCTCTGAAATTAGTTGGGCCCAAGCTGCCCCGCGTTACATGACAACCGTGGTTGCCCGGCAACAAAACCGGCGCGCAACTTACCCTCGAAAAACCGTTCCAGCAAAACTTTTATGCAGATACCTGTAGGAGCGAGCCTGCTCGCGATGGTCGTCAACGATGACGCTGGGTGCCTGACACCCAGCGGTGCTCTCAGGTTCATCGCGAGCGGGCTCGCTCCTACAGGGGTTTTACTTATTTACCCGATTTGATCTTGGTCCAGCTGCGAGTCATGATCCGCTGGGTCGCGGCCGGCAAGTCGGCAATCGCGTACAGCTTGGCCAGCACGTCCGCCGGCGGGTAAACGCCCGGGTCGCTGGTGATGTCTTTGTCGACCAGCGCAGTTGCAGCCGCGTTACCGTTCGGGAAACGCACGGCGTTGGTGATTTCAGCCATGATTTCCGGCTTCTGCAGGAAGGTCATGAACTTGTAGGCGCCTTCGACGTTTTCGGCATCTTTAGGGATGGCGACCATGTCGTAGAAGCTGCCGGCACCTTCTTTCGGAATGTTGTAGCTGACTTTCACCTTGTCACCGGCTTCGGCAGCGCGGGATTTGGCCTGGTAAATGTCACCCGAGTAACCCACGGCCACGCAGATGTTGCCGTTGGCGAGGTCGGAGATGTACTTGGACGAGTGGAAGTAGGCGATCGAAGGACGGACCTTCATGATCAGCGCTTCAGCCTTGTCGATGTCTTCTTTCTTCTGGCTGTCGGTTGGCAGGCCCAGGTAGTGCAGCGCCACCGGAATCATCTCGGTTGGCGAGTCCAGCAGGCTGATACCGCACGCTTTCAGCTTGGCGGCGTTTTCAGGCTTGAAGATCAGGTCCCAGGAATCGACCGGTGCGTCGGCACCCAGTGCTGCCTTGACCTTCTCGGCGTTGAAACCGATACCGATCGAACCCCACATGTACGGGAAGGCGTGCTCGTTGCCCGGGTCGCTCACGGAAACGGCCTTGAGCAGGTCGGTGTTCAGGTTCTTCCAGTTAGGCAACTTGGACTTGTCCAGCTTCTGGTAAACGCCAGCCTTGATCTGCTTGGCCAGGAAGTTGTTCGACGGTACGACGATGTCGTAGCCGGACTTGCCTGCCAGCAACTTGGCTTCCAGGGTTTCGTTGCTGTCGAAGACGTCATAGACAACCTTGATGCCCGACTCGTCTTCAAACTTCTTGACGGTGTCCGGTGCGATGTAGTCGGACCAGTTGTACACGTGCAGTACTTTGTCATCGGCCTGAACCGCGCCCGCCATCAACCCCATCACGGACATGGCAAGCAGAGTCTTGCCAGCGAGCTTTTTACCTAGTGCCTTCATGCGTAATGCTCCAAATTTTTCTTTTTTGAACCACTTGTTCAGCGACCGAACCCGGGCAACTGGAACCGCGGCTAGTCTGGCAAGATCCACATCGGTCTTTCAAGGAAACGGCCACGCTTTCTGACAGTTCTGAGCGAAAGTTCCTACTTCATATGCAGAACTTCGGACTTCCGCTCAGAGCCTAGCACTTAGCCCTGCAATGCACTCAGGGTCAGGTCAAGACACTTGCGAGCCTTGGTCACCAGCTCATCGATTTCCGCCGGTGTAATCACCAGTGGTGGAGCGATGATCATGGTGTCGCCGACGGCGCGCATGATCAGGCCGTTGTCGAAGCAGAACTGGCGGCAGATCATGCCGACGCCCTTGCCCTCGTAACGCTTGCGCGTGGCCTTGTCCTGGACCAGTTCGATGGCCCCCAACAAACCGACCCCGCGAACTTCACCCACCAGCGGGTGATCGTTCAGTTCCCGCAGACGCTTTTGCAAATACGGTGCCGTTTCTGCATGGACGCGCTCGATAATTTTCTCATCGCGCATGATGCGGATGTTTTCCAGCGCCACCGCAGCCGCCACCGGGTGACCGGAGTAAGTGAAGCCGTGGTTGAAATCGCCGCCTTCGTTCAGGACTTCCACCACTTCGTCACGCACGATCAGGCCGCCCATCGGGATGTAGCCCGAGGTCAGGCCCTTGGCGATGGTCATCATGTCGGGCTTGAGGCCGTAGAAATCGCTGCCGAACCACTCGCCGGTACGACCGAAACCGCAAATCACTTCGTCAGCCACGAACAGGATGTCGTACTTGGCGAGGATTTCCTTGATGCGCGGCCAGTAGGTATCTGGCGGAATGATCACGCCACCGGCGCCCTGGATCGGCTCGGCAATAAAGGCACCGACGTTGTCGACACCGACTTCCAGAATCTTCTCTTCCAGCTGATTGGCCGCCCACACACCGAATTCTTCCGGGGTCATGTCGCCGCCTTCGGCGAACCAGTACGGCTGGGCAATGTGGACGATGCCCGGGATCGGCAAGTCGCCCTGTTCATGCATGTACGTCATGCCACCCAGGCTCGCGCCGGCCACGGTGGAACCGTGATAGCCGTTCTTGCGGCTGATGATGACTTTCTTGTTAGGCTGGCCCTTGATTGACCAATAGTGACGGACCATGCGCAGCATGGTGTCGTTGCCTTCAGAGCCGGAACCGGTGAAGAACACATGGTTCATGCCTTGCGGCGCGATGTCGGCGATGGCCTTGGCCAGTTCCAGTACCGGCGGGTGCGCCGTCTGGAAGAACAGGTTGTAGTAAGGCAGCTCGCGCATCTGTTTGCTGGCGGCATCGGCCAGTTCATCGCGACCATAACCAATCGCGACACACCACAGGCCGGCCATGCCGTCGAGGATCTTGTTGCCTTCGCTGTCCCAGAGGTAAACGCCCTTGGCATTGGTGATGATCCGCGGGCCTTTCTCTTTCAGCTGCTTGAAGTCGCTGAACGGGGCCAGGTGGTGATCGTTGCTCAGGGTTTGCCATTCACGGGTTTGCGGGTTGTTGCTGGTCATGTGAATCTCCTAAAAAAAATCAGGTGAAGGCGCCGCCAGACAGCGACGGCGCCCGGCGTATCAGACGGCAAAGAGCAGGAATTCCCTTTCCCACGAACTGATCACGCGCTTGAAGTTTTCATGCTCGGCCCGCTTGACCGCGACGTAGCCAGTGATGAAATTCTTGCCAAGGTAACGCTCGATGGTCGCGCTGTTTTCCATGCGTTCCAGCGCATCTTCGATGGTCAGCGGCAGGCGCAGGTTGCGGCGTTCATAGCCACGCCCTACCACCGGCGCACTCGGGTTCAGGCCTTCGACCATGCCGATGTACCCGCAGAGCAGGCTCGCGGCAATCGCCAGGTACGGGTTGGCATCTGCGCCCGGCAGGCGGTTTTCCACCCGACGGTTATTTGGCCCGGCATCCGGAACCCGCAGGCCCACGGTGCGGTTCTCTTCGCCCCACTCCACGTTCACTGGCGCCGAGGTATCGGGCAGGAAGCGGCGGAACGAGTTGACGTTCGGAGCGAACAGCGGCAACAGCTCGGGAATGAGTTTCTGCAAGCCACCGATGTGGTGCAGGAACAACTGGCTCATGGTCCCGTCTTCATTGGAGAAAATGTTCTTGCCGGTCTCGATGTCGATGATGCTCTGGTGCAAGTGCATGGCACTGCCCGGCTCACCGGTCATCGGCTTGGCCATGAAGGTCGCGGCCACGTCGTGCTTGAGCGCGGCTTCGCGCATGGTGCGTTTGAACACCAGGATCTGGTCGGCCAGGGACAGGGCATCGCCGTGACGGAAGTTGATTTCCATCTGCGCCGTGCCGTCCTCGTGGATCAGCGTGTCGAGGTCCAGATCCTGCAGTTCGCACCAGTCGTAGACGTCTTCGAACAGCGGATCGAATTCGTTCGCTGCTTCAATGGAGAACGACTGGCGACCGATTTCCGGGCGACCGGAGCGGCCGATCGGCGGCTGCAGCGGGTAGTCCGGGTCGTCACTGCGCTTGGTCAGGTAAAACTCCATTTCCGGCGCCACGATGGGCTGCCAGCCTTTGTCGGAATAGAGTTTCAGGACTTTCTTGAGCACGTTGCGCGGCGACAGCTCGATCGGGTTGCCTTGCTTGTCGTAGGTATCGTGGATAACGATGGCGGTCGGCTCGATGGCCCACGGCACCAGGTATACCGCACTCTGGTCGGGACGGCAGATCATGTCGATGTCGGCCGGATCGAGCAGTTCGTAATAGATGTCGTCTTCGACGTAATCGCCGGTCACGGTCTGCAGCAGAACGCTTTCTGGCAGGCGCATGCCTTTTTCGGCGATGAATTTGTTGGTCGGCGAAATCTTGCCCCGGGTAATCCCGGTCAAGTCGGCGATCATGCATTCGACTTCTGTGATCTTGTGGTTTTTCAACCAATCGGTGAGCTGGTCGAGGTTGTTACTCATAAATGCCTCTAGGCTTGAGTTGTCTGACCCTTTTAAGGTCAGGCGTTGTTTGACGCATCGGCGTCGCGTTGTAGAGCGTTTGCGCGGCAGATTAACGTGTTTGCCAACACTGCCGCAGAGGCCGGGCGTGCAGAATCACGAGCGATGCCCCGAACGATGGTCAGGCCGCTATTGTGAATCGGTTCTATATTGAATGGAGTAACCGTAATGGGGGTGCCATCGCGACCGTCCAGAATATCGGACGGGGACGGTTGAACCGTCGCGGATGGGAGGATCACCGCAAGCGCCGAGACCACGGAACGGACGGCCGTGTCATCACTGATGTGATAAACATGCCGACCGAGCTGTCTTGAGCAGTCGGTGACGCCGATTATCGGCAGGCGAGACATGAAGCACCCCGGTATTATTGCTGTTATGGGTTTGATTCGAGCTTAGCCTTGTTCATTTTTTTACACAACACCCCCGTAAAAAATACAACACGGCCCGCTCAAGCTCGCGGCCACCGCTACGTCCAGCGGAGTAAAATCGCCCCAAAGTGCCTCAAAAAAGCCATACGAGCGCTTTTTTAGGGCAAAAAAGGCCTCGCTTGACTTCGGCATGCCGTTCGGGTTGACTGGAATCCGAAAAGATCAATGATTGATATTTTTAACAACAAAGGTGTTGCATCATGTCGGTACCCCCGCGTGCCGTTCAGCTTAACGAAGCGAACGCGTTCCTTAAGGAACATCCTGAGGTTCTGTACGTTGACCTTCTGATTGCGGATATGAATGGTGTGGTGCGCGGCAAGCGCATCGAACGCACCAGCCTCCACAAGGTTTACGAGAAAGGCATCAACCTGCCGGCCTCTCTATTTGCTCTGGATATCAACGGCTCGACGGTGGAAAGCACCGGCCTGGGCCTGGACATCGGTGATGCTGACCGAATCTGCTATCCAATCCCCGATACCCTGTGCAACGAGCCATGGCAGAAGCGCCCGACCGCGCAACTGTTGATGACCATGCACGAACTCGAAGGCGAACCCTTCTTCGCCGACCCGCGTGAAGTGCTGGCCAATGTGGTGCGCAAGTTCGACGAAATGGGCCTGACCATCTGCGCCGCGTTCGAACTGGAGTTCTACCTGATCGACCAGGAGAACGTGAACGGTCGTCCGCAACCACCTCGCTCGCCGGTTTCCGGCAAACGTCCGCACTCGACCCAGGTCTACCTGATCGACGACCTCGACGAATACGTCGACTGCCTCCAGGACATTCTGGAAGGTGCCAAAGAGCAAGGCATTCCGGCCGACGCCATCGTCAAGGAAAGTGCCCCGGCGCAGTTCGAAGTGAACCTGCACCACGTGGCCGATCCGATCAAGGCCTGCGACTACGCGGTCCTGCTCAAGCGCCTGATCAAGAACATCGCCTACGACCATGAAATGGACACCACCTTCATGGCCAAGCCTTACCCAGGCCAGGCGGGTAATGGTCTGCATGTCCACATCTCGATTCTCGACAAAGACGGCAAGAACATTTTTGCCAGTGAGGATCCCGAGCAGAACGCCGCACTGCGTCACGCGATCGGCGGTGTGCTCGAGACCCTACCGGCGCAGATGGCTTTCCTCTGCCCGAACGTCAACTCCTACCGTCGTTTCGGCGCACAGTTCTACGTGCCGAACTCACCGTGCTGGGGCCTGGACAACCGTACCGTAGCGATTCGCGTGCCTACCGGCTCTGCAGATGCCGTGCGCATCGAACACCGCGTGGCCGGCGCCGATGCCAACCCGTACCTGCTGATGGCTTCGGTCCTTGCAGGCGTGCACCACGGTCTGGTCAACAAGGTCGAGCCTGGCGCTCCGGTCGAAGGCAACAGCTACGAGCAAAACGAGCAAAGCCTGCCGAACAACCTGCGTGATGCGCTGCGCGAGCTGGACGACAGCGAAGTCATGGCCAAGTACATCGATCCGAAATACATCGATATCTTCGTGGCCTGTAAAGAGAGCGAGCTGGAGGAGTTCGAACACTCCATCTCCGACCTCGAGTACAACTGGTACCTGCATACCGTTTAATCGGGTGCAGTAAAAGACGCCGTCGGCTTCACAGCCTGCGGCGTTTTTTTATGGCCGCCTGCGGCGGATCGCGAGCAGGCTCGCTCCCACAGGGGATCTCCTGAGCACACAAAATCCGGATTCGACACTCACCACTGTGGGAGCGAGCCTGCTCGCGATGGCGTCTCGGAAGACAACACACAACCCGACTCGTACAATGCCCCCTGCCCCGCAGGAGACTCCAATGACACGCGTAGCCACCCCCCGCAAACCCCGCGCACGCAGCCAGGCCCGGATCGATTCGATACTCGATGCGGCCCGCACGCTGTTGGCCGCCGAGGGCGTGGCCAGTCTGTCGATCTACAGTGTCGCCGAGCGTGCGGAGATTCCGCCCTCCTCGGTCTACCATTTCTTCGCCAGCGTGCCGGCGTTGCTCGAAGCCTTGACCGCCGACGTCCATGCGGCCTTCCGCGCGTGCCTGCAAGCACCCATCGATCATCACGCCCTCGGCAGCTGGCGCGATCTGTCGCGGCTGGTGGAACAACGCATGCTCGACATCTACGCAGAGGACGCCGCCGCCCGCCAACTCATTCTGGCCCAGCACGGCCTGACCGAAGTCACTCAGGCCGACCGCCAGCACGACCTCGAACTGGGCGAGCTGATGCACAAACTGTTCGATCACCACTTCGAGCTGCCGACGCTGCCGGGTGATGTCGATGTGTTCGCCCTGGCCATGGAGCTTGGCGACCGGGTGTATGCGCGCTCGGTGCAGCAGCACGGGCAGATTACGCCGCGCATGGCCGAGGAAGGGATGCGGGTGTTTGATGCTTATGTGGGGCTTTATCTGCCGCCATACCTGCCCAAGCGCGGCATTCCATCCTGATTTCTTGATTGGCCTTACTGGCCTCTTCGCGAGCAGGCTCGCTCCCACATTTGAAATGCATTCCCCTGTGGGAGCGAGCCTGCTCGCGAAGGCCGCACCACCGATCCCGGTGAATGACACGCACAAAAAAACCCCGAAGGGCTCAAACCCTTCGGGGTTGTTGTTTACACATGTGGCTTACAACTTGGCGATCGACACCTCGGTGGATTTCACAAACGCGATCACTTCACTGCCCACCGCCAGTTCCAGCTCTTTCACCGAGCGCGTGGTGATCACCGAAGTGACGATGCCGGAAGCGGTCTGCACGTCGATTTCCGACAGCACGTCGCCGAGGACGATTTCCTTGATGGAGCCTTTGAACTGGTTGCGAACGTTGATGGCCTTGATGGTCATGATGTTGATTCCTGTCGTTGGGTAAGACTTGAGTTATTGAGCCCAGCGCAATTGCGTAGGCAAGGGTGAAACAGGTTCCGGCTCCGGTGGCTGGCCGGGCAGCGCCAGCACACGATTGAGGACTTCGGTTTCCAGCGCCGCCAGTCGGTGGGAGCCGCGCACTCGAGGGCGCGGCAGTTCCACGTGCAGGTCGAGGCCGACTTCACCGTCTTCGATCAGGATCACCCGATCGGCAATCGCCACCGCTTCACTGACGTCGTGGGTTACCAACAACACCGTGAAGCCGTGCTGCTGCCAGAGCCGTTCGATCAGTTGCTGCATTTCAATTCGGGTCAGGGCATCCAGCGCACCCAAGGGTTCGTCGAGCAACAGCAGGCGCGGCTGATGAATCAACGCACGGGCCAACGCCACGCGTTGCTTCTGTCCACCGGACAACGCTGCCGGCCACTCGTTGGCGCGGTCGGCCAGGCCCACCGCGTCCAAGGCTTCAAGCGCTTGCGGCCGCCAGTTACCCTTGAGGCCCAGACCGACGTTGTCGATGATCTTTTTCCACGGCAGCAGTCGCGCTTCCTGGAACATCAGCCGCGTGTCTTCCCGCGCGTCACTCAATGGCGCGGCACCGGCGAGCAATTCACCACCGGTGGGCCGGTCAAGGCCGGCGAGCAATCGCAGCAAGGTACTTTTGCCGCAACCGCTACGACCCACCACGGCGACAAACTGGCCCGCCGGAATGTGCAGGTCGATCTCACGCAGCACCTGCCGCGCGCCAAAGGTTTTTTGCAGCTTGCGCACCGCCAGCGGAATGCCGCGCAGCAGGCGTGGAGGTTGTTCCGCGATCATGCCGCACCTCCCTTGGCAACCTGATACGCCGGGTGCCAGCGCAGCCACACACGCTCAAGTCCACGGGCCGCGAGGTCAGCCAGTTTGCCGAGCACCGCGTACAGCAGAATCGCCAGCACCACCACGTCGGTCTGCAAGAACTCCCGGGCATTCATCGCCAGATAACCGATACCGGAACTGGCGGAGATGGTTTCCGCGACGATCAACGTCAGCCACATGAAGCCCAGGGCGAAGCGCACGCCAACCAGAATCGAAGGCAGCGCCCCCGGCAGGATCACCTGCCAGAACAGGCTGAAGCCGGTCAGGCCATAGCTGCGCGCCATCTCCACCAGCGCCGGGTCGACGTTGCGGATGCCGTGATAGGTGTTGAGGTAAATCGGGAACAGCGTGCCCAGCGCCACCAGGAAAATCTTTGCCGACTCATCAATGCCGAACCACAGGATCACCAGCGGAATCAGCGCCAGGTGCGGCACGTTGCGGATCATCTGCACCGAACTGTCGAGCAGGCGTTCGCCCCACTTCGACAGGCCGGTGATAAAGCCGAGCGTCAGGCCGATGCCACCACCGATGGTGAAGCCCAGCGCGGCACGCCAGCCACTGATCGCCAGGTGCGTCCAGATTTCGCCGCTGCGCACCAGGCTGACACCGGCCTCGATCACGGCAACCGGCGCCGGCAGAATCCGTGTCGACAACCAGCCCGCCGACACACTCAACTGCCACACCGCCAGCAACAACACCGGCAACGCCCAGGGCGCGAGACTGTGGATGATTTTCTTCATGACCGCGCCTCAGCTCTGGGACGCGGCTTTGGGCAGAATGTCGTTGGCGACCATCTCGCCGAACGGACTGACGTAGCCAGCACTTTTCGGCAGTTCAGGACGCTCGACATCGAGGTGCGGAAACAGCAGTTCGGCGACTCGGTACGACTCTTCCAGGTGTGGATAACCGGAGAAAATAAAGGTGTCGATGCCGAGGTCCGCGTACTCCTTCACGCGGGCGGCCACGGTCGGGCCATCGCCCACCAGCGCCGTACCGGCACCGCCACGCACCAGGCCGACACCGGCCCACAGGTTCGGGCTGACTTCCAGTTTGTCGCGGCTGCCGCCATGCAATGCGGCCATGCGTTGCTGACCGACCGAATCGAAGCGCGCCAGCGACGCCTGGGCACGGGCGATGGTGTCGTCGTCGAGATGGGAGATCAGTCGATCCGCGGCTTTCCAGGCCTCTTCGTTGGTTTCACGCACGATCACGTGCAAACGGATGCCGAAGCGCACGGTGCGTCCGAGCTTCGCGGCCTTGGCACGGACCTGTTCGATTTTTTCCGCCACGGCGGCCGGCGGCTCGCCCCAGGTCAGGACCATTTCCACCTGTTCGGCAGCCAGGTCTTGCGCGGCATCCGAAGAACCGCCGAAGTACAGCGGCGGGCGCGGCTGCTGGATCGGTGGATAGAGCAATTTCGCGCCCTTCACGCTGATGTGCTGGCCGTCGTAATCAACGGTTTCACCTTCCAGCACGCGGCGCCAGATACGGGTGAACTCCACGGAAGCCTGGTAGCGCTCTTCGTGGCTGAGGAACAGACCGTCGCCGGCCAACTCTTCCGGATCACCGCCGGTCACCAGGTTGAACAGCGCACGACCGCCGGACAGACGATCCAGGGTCGCGGCCTGACGCGCCGCCACCGTCGGGGAAATGATCCCGGGGCGCAGGGCAACCAGAAACTTCAAGCGCTGGGTCACCGGAATCAGCGACGCCGCCACCAACCAGGAGTCTTCGCAGGAGCGGCCGGTGGGAATCAGCACGCCGCCGAAACCCAGTCGGTCCGCCGCTTGCGCGACTTGTTGCAGGTAGCCGTGGTCAACGGCGCGTGCGCCTTCGGCGGTGCCAAGGTAATGGCCGTCGCCGTGGGTAGGCAGGAACCAGAAGATATTGAGGCTCATGGAGTGGTCTCCTTGGGGGATCGAATTATTGGGCTTTCGCAACGGCTGCCGGCGGCGTCCAGATCACGTCCTTGATGCTCAATTGCTTTGGAATCAACTTGAGCTGGTAGAAGGTGTCGGCGATTTTCTGCTGCGCCGCGACCACTTCCGGGGTCAGGAACAACGCGCCGTAGCCCTGGCGTTTCACCGAAGTGCGAGTGATGTCTGCCGACAGGCCGAGCAGTGGCGAGACTTGCTGGGTCACGTCTTCAGGATTGGCCCTGGACCAGTCGCCGACCGCGCGCACTTCTTCCACCAGGGTCTTGATCACCTCGGGATTTTTTTGCGCGTAGGGTTTGGTCGCCAGGTAGAACTGATGGTTGTCGACGATGCCCTGGCCATCGCGCAGGGTGCGCGCTTGCAATTGTTGTTCGGCGGCGGCCTGGTACGGGTCCCAGATGACCCAGGCGTCGACACTGCCACGCTCGAACGCAGCGCGGGCATCGGCCGGCGGCAGGAAGACGGTCTGGATGTCGGTGTATTTGAGGCCGGCGTCTTCCAGTGCACGCACCAGCAGGTAGTGCACGTTGGAGCCCTTGTTGAGCACGACCTTCTTGCCCTTGAGCTCTGCCACCGACTTGATAGGCGAGTCCTTCGGCACCAGGATCGCCTCACTGTGCGGCGCTGGCGGTTCGTAGGCGACGTAAAGCAGATCGGCGCCGGCCGCTTGGGCGAACACGGGAGGGGTTTCGCCGGTTACGCCGAAGTCGATGGAGCCGACGTTCAAGCCTTCAAGCAGTTGCGGGCCACCGGGGAATTCAGTCCATTGCACGTCCACGCCTTGGGCGGCGAGGCGTTTTTCCAGGGTGCCCTTGGCTTTGAGCAGCACCAGGGTGCCGTACTTCTGATAGCCGATTCGTAACGTCTCGGCCTGGGCTTGAGTAATGGCGCCGAAGGTGACAGCCGCAGCAAACAGAGCGACCAGACCACGACGCAAAATGACAGGGCGCATGGCGCTCTCCTTTTTGCAGTTGGGTTTAGGCTGCACCTGCTTGCCCGTTGGCGGGCGAGTAAGGCCAGTACTTCAATTTTCGGGTGGGGCTAATGTTCAGTGGAGCTCATATGCTCCAGCGAGCACTCAACAAACGTTCATTCAACAGGTTCGGATCGAGCGGCTTGGGCCGTCGTGCCATGGCGCTGAGAAACAGCTCCAGCGATTCGTCAAGGCGCTGTTCCAGCTCAGGCGCCAACTGCGCCAGGGCGCTGCCTTCGCCGTAAGCGATCTGGCTGTCGACGGCGAAAATCCCGTGGAGCATTTCCTGGGCTTTCAACGCCGACAGCACCGGCTTGAGCGCGTAGTCCACCGCCAGCATGTGGGCGATGCTGCCGCCGGTTGCCATCGGCAACACCACCTTGTGGCTCAGGGCGCGTTCGGGCAGCAGATCCAGCACGGTTTTCAATGCGCCGGAGAACGAAGCCTTGTACACCGGCGTAGCGATCAGCAGGCCATCGGCGTTTTCAATCTGTTGCAGCAGGTCAATGACCTTCGGGCTGTCGAAGCGTGCATGCAGCAAGTCTTCGGCCGGGAAGTCCCGTACCTGATAACTCACCACCTCCACGCCCTGTTCTTGCAACCAACTCCTGGAGCGGTCCAGCAGCACCCCGGAACGGGAGCGTTGACTGGGACTGCCTCCGAGTGAGACGACCAACATTCAGACGATTCCTTGAGCGGTGTTGGCGATTCGCGGTTTGCGATCTCGCTTCGATGGAGTGACCTTAACAGCTGATTTATATATCCATAAATCATATTTATTCATTTGGTTATGCATTATAGAGATATACAAATCCACTTCATTCGGGCAAAAAAAAAGGCCGTCGAAACGGCCTGAAATCCCCTGCTCTGTGGGTGTCTTGAAAAGATCGCAGCCTGCGGCAGCTTCTACAGGGATTCGCGTACCGTTGTAGGAGCTGCCGAAGGCTGCGATCTTTTGATTTTCAACGGTTCGGCTGCGGCGTCAGGCGCAGGTAAGGCTTGACCGCCCGATAGCCCTTGGGAAAACGCTGTTTGATTTCCTCTTCATCCTTGAGCGACGGCACGATCACCACTTCATCACCGTCCTGCCAGTTGGCCGGCGTGGCCACCTTGTAGTTGTCAGTGAGTTGCAGCGAGTCGATCACCCGCAGGATTTCATTGAAATTGCGCCCGGTGCTCGCCGGATAGGTAATCGTCAGCCGAACCTTTTTGTTCGGATCGATCACGAACAGTGAACGCACGGTCAGGGTGTCGTTGGCGTTGGGATGGATCAGGTCGTAGAGGTCCGAGACCTTGCGGTCGGCGTCATCCAGGATCGGAAAGTTGACCACTGTACTTTGCGTCTCGTTGATGTCCTCGATCCATCTGTGATGCGACTCCACAGGGTCCACGGACAGTGCGATCGCCTTGACACCGCGTGCCGCGAACTCATCCTTGAGCCTGGCGGTGAAACCCAGCTCGGTGGTGCATACCGGCGTGAAATCCGCCGGATGGGAAAACAGCACGCCCCAGCTATCGCCCAGCCACTGATGGAAACGGATGATGCCGGCGCTGGAGTTCTGTTCGAAATCGGGGGCGATATCGCCAAGTCTGAGACCCATGGTGCTGCTCCTTGTGAGTGCTTGATGGGTTCAACTGTGCCTGTGTTTTTTATCTATTAAAAAGAATAAATATCGATTTATTTAGATCATTAAGAAATATTAAAGATCTGTTCACTGGACGTGCACGCACAACCCGTCGAACATCGGTCACGAGGTTCGAGAAGGCCTTGAGTTGCTGTAAAGAGGGGACTTCAGGACGGGATTACGGGGGTGAACCCGTCCTGAACATGTAAAAGCCCCGCCCGGTGCAATACCGGGCGGGGCTTTTTTGCATCGGTTACGCGAACGCTATTACAACAGCGGGATCGAGTAGCTGACGATCAAGCGGTTTTCGTCCTGCGAACGGGTGTTCGGCAGATCGGTGCGCCAGGTAGCGTTTTTCCACGCCAGGCCCAGGTTCTTCAACGGACCTTCCTGCACCACGTAGGCAACACTCAGGTCACGCTCCCACTCGGAAGCACCGTTGGCCGCCTGGCCACCCTTGGCGTTGACGGTATCGATGTTGTCGCCGTGCAGGTACACCAGACCCGCGGTCAGGCCAGGCACACCGACCTTGGCGAAGTCGAACGAGTAACGTGCTTGCCAGGTTTTCTCGCCGGCACGGCCGAACTTCTGGATTTGCGAATCGGTGATGGTGTAGTTCGACGAACCGTCACCCTGGTTCAGCCAAGGGAAGTCGCTGCTGCCGTTGCTGACCTGGTAACCGCCACCGAAGGTATGACCGGCAACCGAATACAGGAACAGGCCGCTGTACAGGTTGTTGTCGACCTTGCCTTTACCGTTTGGCGCGTTGTAATTGCCAGTGGTGTAGTACAGCGGGTCGTGACCGTTGGCACCATCATCAGAGCTGTTGAAATAACGGAAATCCGACTTCAATACGCCCGGGCCGATTGCCCAGTTGTGAACCAGACCCAGGAAGTGCTGCTTGTAGAACTCTTCCAGTTTGCCGTAGTAGTACTGGGCCGTCAGGTCCTTGGTGATCTTGTAGTCGCCACCGGCATAGATGAACTTGTTGCTGTCGCGGAACTTGGTACCGCGAGTGTTCGCACCGGAAATCGACATTTGATCGTTGTTGCTGGAGTTACGGCCTTTAACGGCTTCGATCTGACCACCGACCAGCGAGAGGTCCTTGATCTCGGCGGAAGTGATCTGGCCACCCTGCCAGGTTTGCGGCAGCAGGCGACCATCGTTGGTCACGATCACCGGGTTTTTCGGCTGCAGGGTGCCCAGCTTCAACTCAGTCTGGGAAACCTTGGCTTTGGCGGTGAGGCCCAGGCTGGAGAAATCATCTACCGCCTCGCCATTGGATTTGCTCGGGAAAACCGTGCCGCCGTAAGAGGTCGCCGTGGCGCCGTTGGTACCGCCGCCCGAATCCAGCTTGACGCCCAACAGGCCGATCGCATCGATACCGAAACCGACGGTGCCTTGGGTGTAACCGGAGATGAAACGCAGATCGAAGCCTTGGCCCCACTCCTCGTTTTTGTTGGGACCGGTACCGTCGCGGTAGTCGGTGTTGATATAGAAGTTACGCAGCCCCAACGTTGCCTTGCTGTCTTCAATGAAACCCGCGGCGTTTGCCTGCTGGGCCAATACCCCGACGGCCACAGCCATGGCCAAGGTGGATTTGTTCATGTTTCGCTCCTCTCGTTTCTAGTTCTGATGTTCCTGGTCCCGAATCGATTGCCCGGGATCCTGAATGCATAAATTCGCGGCAAACCGTCTAGGCCGGTCGTTTGGCGGGCCGCAGGATACATGGCCTTAAAGCCAAAAAGAATGTCTTTGGTTTTTTTAATATCACTGTGGAATATGACTTCCCACGGCAGATCCGAGGTATCGGCGGTAAGGCCGATTCCTGAAACTGATCAATTGTCGAGGGATGAAACTGCCAAATCCGAGCTCAGGGAAGAGTGTCGGACAGGCGCACTTTAAGCGGGATGAATAAAAACTAAAAAGAATAATAAATAATCAATAAAGATCATTATGGAATATAAAAATCAGCTCAAAAAAAACCCCGCCAACCGGCGAGGCTTTTTCACAAGGCTTGTTACAGGAAGCTGTAGGTGTAGTTGAAGATCAGGCGAGTCTGGTCAACGTCAGGGTTGTTGGAGACTTCACTGCCACGGTAGACGCCATTACGCAGCGTTACGCCGAAACCTTTGAGAGCACCCTGCTGGATGGTGTAGTCGATCCGCATGTCGCGCTCCCACTCGGAGCCGTCAGGGCCGCTGCCGTTGGTCGCCTTGATGTCATCGCCGTGCAGGTAGGCGATCGACGTTTTCAGGCCCGGCACGCCCAGTGCTGCGAAGTCATAGGAGTACTGGCCGAAAGTGGTGTTTTCACCGGCACGAACAAATCCGTTGATCATGGAGTCGGTGAACAGGTAGAAGCTGGCGCCGCCGTTCCCTTCCGGACGGCCATTGCCATCGACCACGTTGCCCTGGTTCAGGTAGACAAAACCACCGTCATCGCTGACGCGCTGATGACCGAGCAGGAAGGCGTTGCCACCCAGGGTGTAGGTGAACATGGCGCTCCAGGTCTTGTTATCGACCTCGCCCGGGTTCTTGGCGAAACCGTTGTTGTTGTTGAAACGGAAACCCGGATCACCGTTCTTGCCATCGGAGCTGCTGTCGAAGTAGCGAATATCCGTCTTGAAGGACTGGTTGGCGCTGATCGGTAGCACGTGGATCAAGCCCAGGAAATCCTGCTTGTAGTAGTCCTTCAGATTCGAGTGGTAGTACTGCAGGGTCAGATCCTTGGTGACCTTCCAGTCAGCACCACCGTAGTAGAACTTGTTGCTGCCCTCTGTACCGCCAGCCACGGCCAGGCCGGTGGAGTTCGAAGAGGCGCGACCTGCCGAATGCTCCAACTGACCTGCGTTGAAGGTCACGTTGTCGATTTCTTTCGAAGTGATGGTGCCGCCGTCAAAGGTCTGTGGCAGCAGACGGCTGTCGTTCGCGACCAGGATCGGCAAGTTGGGTGCCAGAGCGCCACCCAGGTGGGCTTCGGTCTTCGAGAAGCGCGCCTTGACGTTAGCGGCTGCACGGCTCCATTCGGACACGGCCGAACCATCGCTGTCGCTTGGGAAGAAGGTGTTGTTGTCTGGGTGGTGACCCTTGCCGCCGTCCAGGTGGATACCCAGCAGTGCCTGGGCGTCGATACCGAAACCGACGGTGCCTTGGGTGAAACCGGACAGATAATCGAATTTCAGGCCTTCTGCGGACTCTCTCTGATCCGCACCGCCTTCACGGTTATCGTTGTTGTAATACATGGTCCGGGAACTGATGGACGCCTTGCTGTCTTCCAGGAAACCTGCGGCGCCTGCCTGCTGCGCCAAAACCCCAACGGCCACGGCCAAAGCCAAGGTGGACTTGTTCATTGTGAAGCTCCTCTCGATTCTAATTCTTGTATTCCTGGTCTCGAGTCGTCGCCCGAAATCCTAAGATGCGCGATTAGCGCCAGACCGTGACCCACAAGTCAATCGTAACTATGTGTGTCTACGACCATAGTCTAACCCCCGGTTTTTTGGTCCCTGCAAGGTCATGAATTCGTCATGAACCTGAAAAGAATTACCCGATTCTTTTCTAATACCATTTAGGAATTTAGCTCCCAGTTCCCCGCCGCCCCCTGAATATAGGGTTTGGCTCATAAGCTAATTCCTAATCGGTATTTATATTTACTTTTTTAGATCGTTTAGTTTTTGACGCAATTCGGAAACAAATCCTTTACCGAAAGGCGGCCCCATGACGACCAAACGCGCACTATCCGGATCAATTGTTACAGTCTGTGTATCGCTCGCACTTTCCTTCACCGCTCAGGCGGCGAACCTCACCGTCGGTTATCAAACTGGAATCGACCCCAGCAAAGCCCCCCAGGCAGAGGGTCTTTATGAAAAAACCATCGGCCAGCCCATCGACTGGCGGCGCTTCAACAGCGGCCCGGAAGTGGTCACGGCGATTGCCTCGGGCGATGTGCAAATCGGCAATCTCGGCTCCAGTCCACTGGCCGCTGCCGCCTCGCGCAACCTGCCGATTGTCGCGTTCATCGTCTCGGCCCAGATCAATGCCGCCGAAGCGCTGGTGGTGCGTAACGGCAGCGGGATCGAAAAACCGCAAGATCTGATCGGAAAGACCATCGCCACGCCGTTCGTTTCAACCTCCCACTACAGCCTGCTCGGTGCGCTGAAGCACTGGGGCCTGGACGGTTCGAAAGTCAAAGTGGTGAACCTGCAGCCAGCAGAAATCGCCGCCGCCTGGAAGCGCGGCGATATTGACGGCGCGTTTGTCTGGTCGCCCGCACTGGGAGAAATTCGCAAGACTGGCAAGACCCTGACCGACGCTGCGCAGGTAGGCCAATGGGGCGCGCCAACCTTTGAGGTCTGGGTAGCGCGCAAGGATTACGCAGAGAAGCACCCAGAGGTGGTGGCCAAATTCGCCAAGGTCACCCTCGACTCCTTTGCTGATTACGCCGCGCATAAAGCCAGCTGGACGGTCGACTCGGAGCCCGTTCAGAAAATCGCCAAACTGACCGGTGCCAACGCCGCCGATGTGCCGGAGCTATTGGCCGGCTCTGCCTTCCCGGATGCCAAGGCGCAACAGGGCAGCGCGCTGCTGGACGGCGGCACGGCCAAGGCCATTGGCGAGACGGCGAAATTCCTGAAGGAGCAAGGGAAGGTGGAGACGGTGCTGCCGGACTACTCGCCATATGTCAGCGCGAAGTTTGTCCAGGAGTAACACAAGGTTCTTGTAGGAGCTGCCGCAGGCTGCGATCTTTTGATCCTGAAAAGCAAAATCAAAAGATCGCAGCCTGCGGCAGCTCCTACAATCTCAAAGGGCTTTTTCGAAGATCTTCGAATTACGCTGATAGTTGTACAGCGACGCCCGCGCCGACGGCAGCCGGTCGACACTGCTGGGTTCGAAGCCACGCTCACGGAACCAGTGCGCGGTGCGGGTGGTGAGGACGAACAAGGTTTTCAATCCCTGCGCCCGCGCGCGGGTTTCAATACGCTCCAGCAGCTCATCACCGCGACCGCCATGGCGGTACTCCGGATTCACCGCCAGACACGCGAGTTCACCCGCGTCCGAATCGGCGATCTGATACAGCGCCGCACAGGCGATGATCATGCCTTCGCGTTCGACCACACTGAACTGCTCGATTTCGCGCTCCAGCACCTCGCGGGAACGGCGCACCAGGATGCCCTGCTCTTCCAGCGGACTGATCAAATCCAGCAAACCACCGACGTCTTCAATGGCCGCTTCGCGTACCACTTCAAACTGTTCCTGGGCCACAAGGGTGCCGCCACCGTCGCGAGTGAACAGCTCGGTCAGCAACGCACCGTCTTCGGCGTAACTGACGATATGGCTGCGGGCCACGCCGCCACGGCACGCCTCGGCAGCGGCATCGAGCAACTCTGCCTGATAGTTACTGCCCAACCGTTGCAGATGCGCCGGCACTTGCTGCGGACGCAGTTCGCGCACCAGGCGCCCGTGTTCGTCGATCAGGCCCAGGTCGGCACCGAACAGCAGCAGCTTGTCCGCGCCCAGGTCGATGGCCGCGCGGGTGGCGACGTCTTCGCAGGCCAGGTTGAAAATCTCGCCGGTCGGCGAATAGCCAAGCGGCGACAGCAGCACGATGGAGCGCTCGTCCAGCAGTCGGTTGATGCCCTTGCGGTCGACCCGGCGCACTTCGCCGGTGTGGTGATAGTCGACGCCTTCAAGCACGCCGATCGGCCGCGCCGTCACCAGGTTGCCGCTGGCCACCCGCAGGCGCGAGCCCTGCATGGGCGAAGAAGCCATGTCCATCGACAGGCGAGCCTCAATGGCAATGCGCAACTGGCCGACCGCATCGATCACGCACTCCAGGGTCGCGGCATCGGTGATACGCATGCCGTGATGGTAATGCGGGGTCAGGCCACGGGCCGCGAGGCGCGCTTCGATTTGCGGCCGGGAGCCGTGGACCAGCACCAGGCGCACGCCCAGGCTGTGCAACAGCACCAGGTCGTGGACGATATTGCCGAAGTTCGGGTGTTCAACGCCGTCTCCGGGCAGCATGACGACAAAGGTGCAATCGCGGTGGGCGTTGATGTAAGGCGAAGCGTGACGAAGCCAATTGACGTATTCGGGCATGAACCTGGGCCTGTAATAAATAGCAGCCGAAAAAAGGGCGAAACTGAAAACGCACAGCGGGCTGATGGTTATCGTCGGAACAGGCTTGGCGACACGCGCGCTCTCCTCATGAATACGGGTTGGGAAACTGGCAATTTAATCGCGCCCCCTGTAGGAGCTGCCGAAGGCTGCGATCTTTTGTTCTTGATTCTAAAACCAAAGATCAAAAGATCGCAGCCTTCGGCAGCTCCTACAAGGGTTGCGTGGCCGGTGTCAGGCAATAGTGTTCAATCAGCTGCCTTAATAGATGCACCGTAGGCTGCAAACGTGACATTTCGAGGTATTCCCCCGGCTGATGGGCGCAAGCGATATCACCCGGGCCAAGCACCAGCGTTTCACAGCCAAGGCGCTGAAGATAAGGTGCTTCGGTGCCGAACGCCACTGCTTCGGCACTGTGACCGGTGAGCTTTTCAGCAAGGCGCACCAGCTCGGCGTCCTCGGCCTCTTCGAACGACGGCACGTCGGGGAACAACGGCGCGTAATCGATCTTGACCTGATGCCGCTCGGCAACCGGCTTGAGCTTCTGCAGGATCTCGGCGCGCAGGACCTTGGGGTCCATGCCGGGCAACGGCCGCAAATCGAACTCCAGCGAACACTGGCCGCAGATGCGGTTGGGATTGTCGCCGCCATGGATGCAGCCAAAGTTCATCGTTGGCGTCGGCACGCCAAACTGTGGATTACGGAATTCGCGCTGCCACAACAAGCGCAGGCCACGCAGTTCGCCGATGGCATCGTGCATGGCCTCCAGGGCGCTGTGGCCCAGGCGCGGGTCGGAAGAGTGGCCGCTCTGCCCGAGGATGTCGATGCGCTCCATCATGATGCCTTTGTGCATGCGGATCGGCTTGAGCCCGGTCGGCTCGCCGATCACCGCCGCCCGCCCCAGCGGCCGCCCCGCTTCGGCCAGCGCGCGGGCGCCTGACATCGAGCTTTCTTCATCGCAGGTGGCGAGAATCAGCAACGGCTGTTTGAACGGCTGATCGAGCAGCGGGATGACCGCCTCGATCGCCAGGGCGAAAAAGCCCTTCATGTCGCAACTGCCCAGGCCGACCCACCGACCGTCGACTTCCGTCAGCTTCAGCGGGTCGGTTTGCCACAGCGCACCGTCGAACGGCACGGTGTCGCTGTGCCCGGCCAGCACCAGGCCGCCGGGGCCGGAACCGAAACTGGCCAGCAGGTTGAACTTGCCGGGGTTGACCTGCTGGATCTCGCAGGTAAAACCCAGCTCACCGAGCCACGTCGCCAGCAGATCGATGACCGGGCGGTTGCTTTGATCGAGTCTGGGTTGGGTGCAACTGACAGACGGCGCGGCGATCAGCGCAGCGAACTGTTCTTTCATCGACGGCAATGGCATCGCTGACTCCCGGCACCCGAATTGAGGTTCATCATAGAACCAACCGATGACAGGAATAAACCGTCTCGGCGCGTACTAACCTTGAGTCCTGTACACTGCACGACCTTGGCAGCCACACATTCCCCCGGCTGCGCTCCCGATCCTGGATTTTCCGGCCATGCAGAAAGAAACCGAAATCAAACTCCGCGTCAGCCGCGAAACCCTCGCCGCCCTGCGCGAGCACCCTTTACTGAAAAAACGCAACAAATGTGGCTGGGAACGCCGTGAGTTGATGAATCAGTACTTCGACACCCCAGAGCGCGACCTGGCCCAGGCCAAAGTCGCCCTGCGCCTGCGCAAGGATGGCGAAGAAGTGATCCAGACCCTCAAGACCCGCGGCCAGAGCGTCGCCGGCCTGTCGGTGCGTAACGAGTACGACTGGAACCTGCCCAAAGCCAAGCTCGACCTGAAGAAACTCGACGGCGAATGCTGGCCCGAGGAACTGGCCACACTGGACAAGAAAACCCTGAAGCCGATCTTCACCACCGACTTCGTCCGCGAACGCGCGGAAATCGCCTGGGGCCGTGGCAAGACCAAAGTGGTCATCGAAGCTGCCCTGGACCTTGGCCACGTAGTGGTCGGCAAGCAGAAAGAAGAAATCTGCGAGCTGGAGCTGGAGCTGCGCGAAGGCGAGCCGGCCGCATTGCTGGAGCTGGCTGCCGAGCTGGCCGAGAAACTGGCGCTGATGCCCTGCGATATCAGCAAGGCCGAGCGTGGTTATCGCCTGTACGACGCCCACAGCTATTCTTTGAGCCTGCCGGCGCCGCAGATCAAGGCCGAAACACCGCTGGACGACGCGTTCGCCGCGTTGAGCTGGCACCTGCTCGGCAGCAGCCAGCGCCTGGCCGAGCAATATCGCTTCAACGGTCACTGGCGCCTGCTGCAGGACTGGGTCGAGTGCCTGGCCGAAATGCGCGCGCTGATCAGCAGCCTGGGTCAAGCCGCACCCCGTCAGTCCACTCACGATCTGCGCATCGCCCTTGATGCCTTGCTGGAAGACTGGCGTCCGCTGGTCCAGGCCGGCCTGGACGATGAAGACGTGCGCAAAGCCGCGCCCGAGCAGTTCCTTGAAGAGCTCGAAGACCCGCGCTGGGGCCTGTTCTCCCTGACCACCTCACGCTGGCTGCTGGCCCGCACCTGGGCTGCCGACCGCAACACCCGTGGCAATCGCCAGGGCGCTGCGCAACTGGGCAGCTGGTTGCCACGCCTGCTGGGCGAAGAAGCCAACTCG
The DNA here is from genome assembly GCF_058986625.1 of Pseudomonas sp. GW821-FHT07G06. Classification (NCBI taxonomy): domain Bacteria; kingdom Pseudomonadati; phylum Pseudomonadota; class Gammaproteobacteria; order Pseudomonadales; family Pseudomonadaceae; genus Pseudomonas; species Pseudomonas sp. GW821-FHT07G06. The sequence continues at coordinate 307,424 of NZ_JBYSVW010000003.1, read as the reverse complement.
CTGCAATTGCAACGCTATCAGCAACAACCAGAAGACCTGGCCGAGCAACTGCCGCGCATCGAACGCATCCAGGTCTGGCTGCACCATGCGCGTAACGTGCTGGAGATCCCGGAAATGGATCGCCTGTACGGTGAGCTGAACAAACTGGCGCAACTGGCCAACGAATCGATCACCGACGAAGTCCTGGATGCGCGCAAGCAGCAGGCGATTGCGGTGTATCAGAACCGTGCCTGGAAAATGCTGTTGCGTCTGTAACACCGTCATCGCGAGCAAGCTCGCTCCCACAAGGGTTGTGGTGTACGCATTTCCCCTGTGGGAGCGAGCTTGCTCGCGATGAGGCCAGCAGACTCACCACAAAATTCAGACCGGCAAACTGGTAGTCGACTTGATCTCCGACAACGCCACGATCGAGTTGACCTCCTGAATCCCCGGCACCATCGACAGCTTCTCGAAGAAGAAGCGCTCGTACGCCTCGATGTCCGCCGTGACAATCCGCAGCAGAAAATCCACCGCCCCCATCAGCACATAACATTCCAGCACCTCCGGAAAGCCGCGAATCGCCTCGGTGAATTCGGTGAAGTTCGAACGCCCGTGGGCATTGAGTTTCACCTCCGCGAAGATCTGCGTGTTCAGGCCGATTTTCTTGCGGTCGAGCAAGGTCACCTGGCCGCGAATGATGCCCTCCTCCTTCATCCGCTGGATCCGCCGCCAGCAAGGCGATTGCGAAAGACCTATCTGCTCGGCGATCTGCGCGCTGGAGAGCGAAGCATCCTCTTGCAGCAAGGCGAGGATCTTGCGGTCGTAGCTGTCCAGTTCGCTCTGCATAAAAAAACCTTTAATCTCTCAATATGTGAATTGATCAAGTCTGCATTCCTGCCATTTTGCCAATCATAGAGAAGAAATACCCGGCACAGGATGTAAATATTTCTCCAGAAATCCTGGAGCCTGACCATGCCGTATCTCGAAGCCGTGAACACCCCACCTGCCCGCGCCGATGTCTGGAACGTCAGCAATGCCCATTGCCGTGTTCACTATCAAATGCTGGCCGAGGCCGAACCGGACCTGCTGTGCCGCGCCCTCAATCTGTTCGCCTTGCAATTGCTCACGCCGGAACAGGTCAACGTGCAGCGCCAGGACGACTGGTTGACCATCGGGATCGTCATCGACGGTTTGAGCTGGCACCGCGCGCAAGTGATCGCGGAAAAACTTCGTAACCTGATCTGCGTCTGCTCGGTTGAGCTGCAGGAAGCTGACTCTGCCTGGGCCGAAACGGTACAGGCGGCGGGCTGAAAAACGCCGAAACGGCTTCGTCGGGTAGTGGCCCAGCGGTCAGCCGGGCCACGGCTATCCTTTGCGCACTGTCGTTCAAAAGGAGCCCGCATGTCCGTACAACTCGCCTTTCAGGACCGCTGGCTGGATCTCAATGATGTGCTGCGCGAACTGGTCGCGCAGGGCTTTATCAGCCAGGATTCGGCCGAACACGCGCTCAATGCCCGTCGCCGCAACGCCACTCATGGCCAAATGCATCCGCTGGAGTTCATCGCCAGCCAACAATTGGGCGACCTCAGCCGCCCCGGCAAACTGCTGGACCTTGAAAGCCTGACCCTGTGGCTGTCCCGGCAGGCCGGACAGCCTTATCTGCGCATCGATCCGTTGAAAATCAACGTCGCGGCCGTGACCCCGCTGATGTCCTACGCCTTCGCCCAGCGTCACAAGATCCTCGCGGTAGCGATCGACCGTGATGCGGTAACCGTGGCCAGCGCCCAGCCTTATGTCAGCGGCTGGGAGGCTGACCTGACCCACGTGCTCAAATTGCCGATCAAGCGCGTGGTGGCCAACCCGGTGGACATCCAGCGCTTCAGCGTCGAATTTTTCCGTCTGGCCAAATCGGTCACCGGGGCCAACAGCGCCGACCCGCACGTCAGCACCCTCGGCAATTTCGAACAGTTGCTCAACCTTGGCGCCAGCGACCAGGAGCCGGACGCCAACGACGCACACATCGTCAACATCGTCGACTGGCTGTTCCAGTATGCGTTCCAGCAACGCGCCAGCGACATCCACATCGAGCCCCGTCGCGAGCAAGGCACGGTGCGCTTTCGCATCGACGGCGTGCTGCACAACGTCTACCAGTTCCCGCCCCAGGTCACCATGGCCATCGTCAGTCGCCTGAAAACCCTGGGGCGCATGAACGTCGCGGAGAAACGCAAACCCCAGGACGGCCGGGTGAAAACCAAGACCCCGGACGGCGGCGAAGTTGAACTGCGCTTGTCGACACTGCCCACCGCCTTCGGCGAAAAAATGGTCATGCGGATCTTCGACCCGGACGTCCTGCTCAAGGACTTCGACCAGCTCGGTTTCTCCAGCGACGACCTGCGCCGCTGGCAGGACATGACCCGCCAGCCCCACGGCATCATCCTCGTCACCGGGCCGACGGGGTCGGGCAAGACCACCACCCTCTACACCACCCTGAAAAAACTGGCGACGCCGGAGGTCAACCTCTGCACCATCGAAGACCCGATTGAAATGGTCGAGCCGGCCTTCAACCAGATGCAGGTCCAGCACAACATCGACCTGACCTTCGCCGCCGGCGTGCGTGCGCTGATGCGACAAGACCCGGACATCATCATGATCGGCGAGATCCGCGACCTCGAAACCGCGGAGATGGCGATCCAGGCGGCGCTCACCGGGCACCTGGTGCTGTCGACCCTGCACACCAACGATGCGCCAGGCGCCATCAGCCGCCTGCTGGAACTCGGCGTGCCGCATTACCTGATCAAGGCCACGGTGCTTGGCGTCATGGCCCAGCGACTGGTGCGAACCCTGTGCCCGCACTGCAAGGCGCCACTGACGCTGGGCGAAGACGACTGGCAAACCCTGACCCGCCCCTGGCAGGCCCCGCTGCCAGGCAATGCCCAGCGTGCCATCGGTTGCGTGGAATGCCGCGACACCGGTTATCGCGGCCGTGCCGGGGTCTACGAAATCATGCAACTCAGCGATGGCATCAAGGCGTTGATCAGTCCCGATACCGATCTGCTGGCCGTGCGACGCCAGGCATTCAAGGAAGGCATGCGCAGCCTGCGACTGTCAGGAGCGCAAAAGGTCGCCGCCGGGCTGACGACCATCGAGGAGGTTCTGCGCGTAACGCCCCAGAGCGAGCAGAACTGAGCCCTGCTGTTCTTATCCGCCATCGGCACCGCTACACTCCAACGATTGCTACTCCACAGATCCACACATCAACAAGGAATCGTTATGCAGATCGGTAGTGTGCTTTTGCTTTTTGTCGGCCTGGTGGTCGCCATTCTGTTCATGGGCTTCAAGGTCGTGCCCCAGGGTTTTGAATGGACCGTCGAGCGTTTCGGGCGCTACACCAACACGCTCAAGCCGGGGCTGAACGTCATCGTTCCGGTGATGGACCGCATCGGGCGCAAGATGAATGTGATGGAAAGCGTGCTGGATATTCCGCCGCAGGAAGTCATCACCGCCGACAACGCCACGGTGCAAATCGACGCCGTGTGCTTCTTCCAGGTGGTCAACACGGCCCAGGCTGCCTACGAGGTGAACAACCTCGAGCACGCCATCCGCAACCTGTTGCAAACCAACATCCGCACGGTGCTCGGCTCGATGGAGCTCGACGCCATGCTCAGCCAGCGGGACGGCATCAACGAAAAGCTGCTGCGCACCGTCGATGAAGCGACCGCGCCGTGGGGCATCAAGATCACCCGGATCGAGATCAAGGACATCAGCCCACCCGCCGACCTGATGGCGGCGATGTCGGGGCAGATGAAAGCCGAACGGATCAAGCGTGCACAGATCCTCGAGGCCGAAGGCCTGCGTGCCGCAGCGATCCTGACCGCCGAAGGCAAGAAGCAGGCGCAGATTCTCGAAGCCGAAGGCAGCCGGCAGGCCGCCTTCCTGGAGTCCGAAGCCCGGGAGCGGCAAGCCGCGGCAGAAGCCCAGGCCACCAAGGTGGTGTCCGAAGCGATCGCCAGCGGTAACGTGCAAGCGGTCAACTACTTCGTGGCGCAGAAGTACATCGACGCGCTGGGCAAGTTGGCTTCTGCCAACAACAGCAAAGTGATCCTGATGCCGCTGGAGGCCAGTTCGATGATCGGCGCGGTGGGTGGCATTGGCGAAATCGTCAAAGCCACTTTCGATAACAAGAAAGCCTGAGGCGCGCCATGTGGGCATTTTTGCAGCATCTTTCGTTCTGGGACTGGTTGGCGCTGGGCACGGTGCTGTTGATTCTTGAAGTGTTCGGCGCCGGCGGCTACCTGCTGTGGATCGGTATGGCAGCGGCTGCCGTGGGCGTCTTGACCTTCTTCCTGCCGGGCCTGTCGTGGGAATGGCAGTTTCTGTTGTTTGGCCTGCTGTCGATCGCCACCGCCTTGTACTGGTGGCGGCGCCAGCGCACGGCGACTCGCCTGAGCGATCAGCCGCACCTGAACCTGCGTGGCCAGGAGCTGATCGGCAAGACCTTCGTGGTGCATGAAGCAATTGTCGACGGTCGCGGCAAAATCAAGGTGGCCGATGGCGTGTGGATGGCCCGCGGGCCGGACGTTGCCATTGGCAGCCGCGTGCGGGTGGTCGGCCAGCAAGGCGCGATCCTGTTGGTCGAAGCGGCGGAATAGGCAGCCACGGAACTCGATTGGGGGTTGGCAATCCAACCGCGTAGTCAACCCAGTGGAGTCACCCTGTCATGCGTTTCAAACTTGCTGTCGCTACCGTCGCGCTGTTGTCCCTGCCTGTCGGTTCGGCGATGGCCGATACTTTTTGGCGTAACGTTCTTACGTCCGGTGCAACCACCGGTTCGAGCTATCTGACATCCAAGGATCACAAACTGGTCGTCGCGGCCCAGGACGATGCCAGCAGCTTCGTCGCCAGCGACGGCAGCATCCGCGGTCCGTACCTGGAAGCGGCCATGCAGAAAGTCCGCGCCGACAACCCGGGGCTGCAAGCCACGGACATGGAGTTGGCGAATGCGATCCTGGCGAAGAATGCCGTGGCGTCTGAATAAGCGTTGCGAATGAAAAATGCCGCTCACATGAGCGGCATTTTTTTGCCCGGCGAACACAATTCCCACTTTCACTGATGCCCCTGTGGGAGCGAGCCTGCTCGCGAATGCGGTGGATCAGTAAAAACTTCATTGACTGTCACACCGCATTCGCGAGCAGGCTCGCTCCCACAGGGGTTATGTATTGCCTGGGAGGTCAGCGGTAGTCGTCGACCGGCACACACGCACAAAACAGGTTCCGATCCCCATACACATTGTCCACCCGATTCACCACCGGCCAGTATTTGTGCGCCTTGGTATGCGCGTCCGGCGTGACGGCTTGCTCGATACTGTACGGCCGCGCCCACACGCCGGTGATATCGGCCAACGTATGCGGCGCACCTTTCAACGGGTTTTCTTCCGCCGGCCAATTACCGTTCTGCACCTCGTTGATTTCCGCGCGGATGCTCAGCATCGCTCCGATGAACCTGTCCAGCTCCGCCTTCGATTCGCTTTCGGTCGGTTCGACCATCAGCGTCCCCGGCACCGGGAACGACATGGTCGGGGCATGGAAGCCGTAGTCCATCAGGCGCTTGGCGACGTCCTCTTCGGTGATGCCGGTCAACGCCTTGAGCGGTCGCAGGTCGAGGATGCATTCGTGGGCAACCCGCTCATTACGCCCGGTGTAGAGCACCGGAAAGGCACCGGACAAATGCCGTGCCAGGTAATTCGCAGCCAGGATCGCCACTTCGCTGGCGTCCGCCAGTTGCGGCCCCATCATGGCGATGTACATCCAGCTGATCGGCAGAATGCTTGCGCTGCCCCAGGGCGCCGCGCTGACGGCGCCATTTTGCGGCTGCGGCCCGTCGATCGGCACCACCGGATGGTTGGCCACAAACGGCGCCAGATGTGCCCGAACACCAATCGGCCCCATGCCCGGACCGCCGCCACCATGGGGAATGCAGAAGGTCTTGTGCAGGTTCATGTGCGAGACATCGGCGCCAATATCCGCCGGCCGCGCCAGCCCGACCTGGGCGTTGAGGTTGGCACCGTCCATGTACACCTGGCCGCCGTGATGGTGGATCACTTCGCAAATTTCGCTGATGCCTTCCTCATACACGCCATGGGTCGAAGGATAGGTCGCCATCAGGCAGGCGAGTTTGTCGGCGGCCTGCGCGGCTTTCTCCTTGAGGTCATCCAGGTCGACGTTGCCCGCCTCGTCACACTCGACGATCACCACGCGCATCCCGGCCATTTGCGCCGACGCGGGATTGGTGCCGTGCGCCGACGAAGGAATCAGACAGATATCGCGGCCGCCCTGTTGCCGGCTCTCATGATATTTGCGGATCGCCAGCAGCCCGGCGTATTCGCCTTGGGCACCGGAGTTGGGCTGCATGCAGATGGCATCGAAACCGGTGATCGCGCACAACCAGCGCTCCAGCTCCTCGATCATCAGCCCGTACCCGGCGGCCTGCTCTTTCGGCACGAACGGGTGCAGGTTGGCGAACTGCGGCCAGGTGATCGGGATCATCTCGCTGGTGGCGTTGAGCTTCATGGTGCAGGAGCCCAGCGGGATCATCGATTGATTGAGCGCCAGGTCCTTGTTTTCCAGTTGCTTGAGGTAGCGCAGCATCTCGGTTTCGCTGTGATGGGCGCTGAACACCGGATGACGCAGATAAGGTGAAGTTCGCACTAACCCTTGGGGAATTCCGCCAGGCAGGACTTCGGCATCCAGGTCCTCGATACTGAGCCCGTGATCGGCCCCCAGAAACACGTCGAACAGCCTCTCCACGGTGGTTTCGTCGCAGGCTTCGTCTAGGCTCAAGCCCAGTTGGCCGCGCCCGAGAATGCGCAGGTTGATTTGCGCGGCCCGGGCACTTTCGATGATCGCGGTCTGGGTTCCGCCGACTTCCAGCGTCAGAGTGTCGAAGAAGTGCCGGTTGACCCGAGTGATGCCCTTGCGCTCTAGCCCGGCGGCCAGGATGCAGGTCAGCCGGTGAACCCGCTGGGCGATCCGCTTGAGTCCTTCCGGGCCGTGGTAGACCGCATAGAAACTGGCGATATTGGCCAGCAGCACCTGGGCCGTGCAGATGTTGGAGTTGGCCTTCTCCCGGCGGATGTGTTGCTCGCGGGTTTGCAGGGCCATGCGCAGGGCGGTGTTGCCTCGCGCATCTTTGGAAACACCGATGATCCGCCCGGGAATCGCCCGTTTGTACTCATCGCGGCTGGCAAAAAATGCCGCGTGCGGCCCGCCGTAGCCCATGGGCACACCAAACCGCTGGGACGAGCCAAACACCACATCGGCGCCCAGTTCACCCGGCGGGGTCAGCAACAACAGGCTCAGCAAATCCGTGGCGACACAGGCCAGGGCCTGTTGCGCGTGCAGGTGATCGATCAGCGGCCGCAGGTCGTGGATCTCGCCGTGGGTGTCAGGGTATTGCAGCAGCGCGCCGAACACCTGGTGCTGCTTCAAGTTATCCACAGCGTCGACGATCAGCTCGAAGCCGAAACCTTCGGCGCGGGTCTGCACCACGGAAATGGTTTGCGGGTGGCAGTTTTCGTCGACAAAGAACAGATTGCTTTTGGACTTGGCGACCCGCTTGGCCAGCGCCATGGCTTCCGCCGCGGCGGTGGCCTCATCCAGCAGCGAGGCGTTGGCCAGTTCCAGGCCAGTCAGATCGATGGTCAGTTGCTGGAAGTTCAGCAGTGCTTCGAGCCGCCCTTGGGCGATCTCCGGTTGATAGGGTGTGTACGCGGTGTACCAGCCGGGATTTTCCAGCACGTTACGCAGAATGACCGCCGGTGTGAGGGTACCGTGGTAGCCCATGCCGATCAGGCTGGTCCAGACCTGGTTCTGCTCCGCATAACCACGCAGCTTGGCCAGGGCGGCCTCTTCATCGAGGGCCGGGGGCAGGTCCAGCGCCCGGTTGAGGCGGATGCCCGGCGGCACCGTTTGCTCGATCAATTCGACCCGGCTGCCCAGGCCAAGGCTGTCGAGCATCGCCTGTTGCTCGGCGGCATCGGGCCCGAGGTGGCGGCGCAGAAAGGCATTGGGGTCGCGTAACTGGCTCAGGGACGGCAACTGGGACATGACGGGCTCTCTCTTGACTGGCGCTCAGCGTCGATGCAACACGGTCAAACCAGCATAGCAGTCGATCTCCCGGTGGATGGCGTGGCGCGCTCGAGCAATCCGGATCATCATGTCCGCCGCCTACCCAATATCCGCTGATCGGTGACTGTATCCATGAGCCAACTGCCTTTCCTGCCGTTTTCCAAACCCACCATCGATGAAGCCACGATCGCCGCTGTCGGTGACGTATTGCGCTCGGGCTGGATCACCAGCGGCCCCAAGGTCCAGGCCTTCGAAGCGCAACTTTCGGAGTATTTTGGCGGGCGCCCGGTACGCACCTTCAATTCCGGCACCTGCACCATGGAAATCGCCTTGCGTATTGCCGGGGTCGGGCCGGGCGATGAAGTGATCACCACGCCGATTTCCTGGGTGGCCACCGCCAACGTCATCCTGGAAGTCGGCGCCACCCCGGTGTTTGCCGACATCGACCCGGTGACGCGCAATATCGATCTGGATCAACTGGAAGCGGCGATCACTCCGCGCACCAAGGCCATCATTCCGGTGTACCTCGCCGGATTGCCCGTGGACATGACGCGTCTGTACGCACTGGCGAAGAAGCACAACCTGCGGATCGTCGAGGATGCGGCCCAGGCATTGGGCTCCAGCTGGAACGGCCAGCGCATTGGCTCGACCGGTGATTTCGTGTCCTTCAGTTTCCAGGCGAACAAAAACGTCACCTCCTCCGAAGGCGGTTGCCTGGTGCTGAATACGCCCGAAGAAGTACGACTGGCAGAGAAATACCGGCTACAGGGCGTTACCCGCAACGGCTTCGATGGCCTGGACGTCGACGTGCTGGGTGGCAAGTTCAACATGACCGACGTCGCCGCAGCCATTGGCCTGGGGCAATTTGCTCATATCGAAGCCATCACCGCTCATCGCCGTGAGCTGGCCCGGCATTATTTCGCCTGCTTTGGCGCGGATTTCGAAGCGCAGTACGGCGCGCAACTGCCTCCGGCGGATTTCAGCCAAAGCAACTGGCATTTGTTCCAGCTGGTATTGCCGGAACGCACGGATGGCAAACCGCCACGGGCGACTTTCATGGAGCAGATGCAGGCTTTGGGTGTCGGGATCGGCTATCACTACCCGCCGATTCACCTGTTGAGCCTGTACCGCGAGCGCGGACTCAAGGAAGGCATGTTCCCGGTCGCCGAACGGGTCGGTCGGCTGATTGTCTCGCTGCCGATGTTCACCGCGATGAGCAAAGCCGATGTCGAGCGTTCGGTGGCGGCGGTGAAAGCCGTCTTGCGGTCTTGACTCGGCCTTTGTAGGAGCTGCCGCAGGCTGCGATCTTTTGACTTTGATTTTAAAAACAACATCAAAAGATCGCAGCCTGCGGCAGCTCCTACAGGGGGCGAGCATTACTCGCCGATGGCGGCCTTGTAGCCGGCGGCATCCAGCAGTTTTTCCAGATCGGCCGGGTTGCTTGGCTTGAGCTTGAAAATCCACGCGCCGTACGGATCGGAATTGAGCAGCTCAGGCTCAGCACTCAGCGCTTCGTTGACGGCGATCACTTCACCGGCAATCGGGGAGTAGATATCGGAAGCGGCTTTAACCGATTCAACGACACCCGCCTGATCTTCAGCGGCAAACACGTTGCCGACTTCGGTCAGTTCGACGAACACCACATCACCCAGCGCTTCCTGCGCGTGATCGCTGATGCCCACGGTGACGGTGCCATCGGCTTCCAGACGTGCCCATTCGTGACTTTCGGCAAAACGCAGGTCGGCAGGGATATTGCTCATGTTCTGTGTCCTCAGGAAATTGTCAGCGGTCGTTAACCGCTGGAAAAGATTAGATCAAGGTTTTGCCGTGGCGTACGAAGGTCGGTTTGACCACCCGGACCGGGTACCACTTGCCACGAATTTCCACTTCAGCGCGGTCGGCAGTTGCCATCGGCACGCGCGCCAGTGCTATCGACTTGCTAAGCGTAGGAGAGAAACTACCACTGGTGATCTCCCCTTCGCCAACATCAGCGATGCGCACGACCTGATGAGCGCGTAAAACACCGCGTTCCTCAAGGACCAGACCGACCAGTTTGTGCTGTACACCAGCAGCTTGCTCGGCTTCCAGGGCCTTGCGCCCGATGAACTGCCGGGTGGCAGGCTCCCAGGCGATGGTCCAGGCCATATTGGAGGCCAGGGGTGAAACATCCTGCTGGATATCCTGACCGTAAAGGTTCATGCCGGCTTCGACCCGCAAGGTATCCCGCGCGCCAAGACCGATGGGAGAAATCCCGGCACCGACCAGATCGTTGAAGAACCCGGGCGCCTGATCCGCCGGCAGAATGATTTCCAGGCCGTCTTCGCCGGTATAACCGGTGCGCGCGATGAACCAGTCACCATCGGCCAGGCCTTCGAAGGGCTTGAGGAGCTGGATCAGGTTGCCGCGGGACTGGTTGACCAGCTCGGCAATCTTTTGCCGGGCGTGAGGCCCCTGGATGGCCAGCATCGCCAACTCGGAACGCTCGCGAAGCCGCACGTCGAAACCGTCGAGATGCGCTTGCATCCAGGCCATGTCCTGATCGCGGGTGGAGGCGTTGACCACCAGGCGATAGCCCTCGTCGAGACGGTAGACGATCATGTCGTCGACGATGCCGCCCTGCTCGTTGAGCATGGTGCTGTACAACGCACGGCCGGGGCTGTGCAGGCGTTCGACATCATTGGCCAGCAAATGCTGAAGCCAGGCTTTGGCCTGGGAGCCGCCGACGTCGATAACGGTCATGTGGGATACATCGAAGACACCGCAATCGCGGCGCACCTGATGGTGTTCCTCGACCTGCGATCCATAATGCAGAGGCATGTCCCAACCGCCAAAATCGACCATCTTTGCGCCGAGCGCGAGATGAAGGTCATACAGAGGCGTACGCTGTCCCATGGGTTTCTCCTTCCGGGCGTGGCGAAGGTGCGGGCAAGTGCTGCACGGACTGAATGCCTTGAAACAAAAGGCCTTTAGCCGATTTCAGCTACCTGGTCTGTCAGACGGACCGCACCGAATGCCGCGCATTGTAGCCGCAAGGTGTAGGACTGACACCTAGCTGTTTCGATGCGCTGAGCGCCGGATCAATCCGATGACCGGCAGCAGCCCGACCAGCACCAGGGTCAACGCTGGCAAAGATGCCCTCGCCCATTCTCCTTCACTGGTCATTTCAAAGATCCGCACCGCCAGCGTGTCCCAGCCAAACGGGCGCATCAGCAGGGTCGCGGGCATTTCCTTGAGCACGTCGACGAACACCAGCAGCGCCGCGCTCAAGGTGCCGGGCAACAACAACGGTAGATACACTTTGAAAAACAGTCGCGGCCCACTGACGCCAAGACTACGTGCCGCTTCGGGCAAAGATGGCCGTATACGCGCCAGGCTGCTTTCCAGTGGCCCGTAGGCCACCGCAATGAAGCGCACCAGATAGGCTAGCAACAATGCTGACAGACTGCCCAGCAGCAGCGGCTTGCCCGCGCCACCGAGCCAGCTCGAGAGCGGGATCACCAGCTCGCGATCCAGGTAACTGAACGCCAGCATGATCGACACCGCCAGCACCGAACCCGGCAAGGCGTAACCCAGGTTAGCCAGACTGACCCCGGAACGAATGACCCGGGTGGGCGCCAGGCGTCGGGCAAACGCCAGCAACAAGGCGACACTGACGGTGATCAACGCCGCCATCGCCCCCAGGTACAAGCTATGGACGATCAACCCGGTGTAGCGCTCATCGAGATCGAAGCGCCCGCGCTGCCAGAACCACACCGCCAATTGCAGCATCGGGATAACAAAAGCGCAGGCAAACACCAGGCCGCACCACGTCGTGGCCGCCAGTGCCTTGAAGCCCCGCAGGTGATACAGCGCCTTGACCCGTGGCCGCTCGTTGCCCGCCCGGTTGGCCCCGCGGGCACGCCGTTCGCCGTAGAGCACGAGCATCACCACCAGCAGCAACAAGCTGGCCAGTTGCGCGGCGGAAGACAGGCTGAAAAAACCGTACCAGGTCTTGTAGATGGCCGTGGTGAAGGTATCGAAGTTGAACACCGACACGGCGCCGAAATCCGCCAGGGTTTCCATCAGCGCCAATGCCACGCCCGCACCGATGGCCGGCCGCGCCATGGGCAATGCCACGCGCCAGAACGCTTGCCAGGGCGATTGCCCAAGGACCCGCGCCGCTTCCATCAGGCCTTTGCCCTGGGCAAGGAAGGCCGTGCGGGCCAGTAGATAAACATAGGGATAGAAAACCAGCACCAGCACCACAATCACCCCGCCCGTGGAGCGCACGCGCGGCAACCGCAGACCGCTGCCGAACCATTCGCGCAGCAGGGTTTGCACGGGCCCGGCAAAATCCAGCAGGCCGACGAAGACGAAGGCCAGCACATAGGCCGGGATCGCGAAGGGCAGCATCAGCGCCCAGTCCAGCCATCGCCGCCCGGGGAATTCGCAAAGGCTGGTCAGCCAGGCAAGGCTGACACCCAGCAGGGTGACGCCCACACCAACGCCGAGCACCAGCGTCAGTGTGTTGCCCAGCAAGCGCGGCATCTGCGTGTCCCACAGGTGGGACCAGATTTGAACGTCGATGGTCTGCCAGGAAAGCAGCAGGACGCTCAGGGGCAACAGGACCAGCGCAGCGATGGCGAAGACGACGGGATACCAGCGGCGTTGGGCGGGGTGGGCCAAGGAAAAGCTCTCTGGATAAATCAACGAAATGTACGTGAAAAGCGAAAAGATCGCAGCCTTCGGCAGCGCCTACAGGTTGGTGATCACCCTGTAGGCGCTGCCGAAGGCTGCGATCTTTTGCTCTTTAAACCAGCAGGTGTCAGTTCCAGCCAGCCTTGTCCATCAGGCGAATCGCCTCAGCCTGGCGCTTGCCGGCAATTTCCACAGGCAAGGTATCGGCGATGAACTTGCCCCATGCGGCGACTTCAGCCGATGGCTGCACGGCCGGGTTTGCCGGGAACTCCTGGTTCACGTCGGCAAAGATCTTCTGCGCTTCAGGCGTGGTCATCCACTCCACCAGGGCCTTGGCCGCTTCCGGGTGTGGCGCGTGTTGGGTCAGGCCGATACCCGACAGGTTGATGTGTACGCCACGGTCGGCCTGGTTCGGCCAGAACAGTTTCACCGGCAGATCCGGCTTCTGCTTGTGCAGGCGGCCGTAGTAGTAGGTGTTGACGATACCGACATCGCACTGGCCGGCATTGATCGCTTCGAGCACGGCAGTGTCGTCGGAGAACACGTCAGTGGACAGGTTCTTGACCCAGCCCTTGAGGATCTCCTCGGTCTTGTCGGCGCCGTGCACTTCGATCATGGTCGCGGTCAGGGACTGGTTGTAGACCTTCTTCGCCGTACGCAGGCACAGGCGGCCATCCCATTGCTTGTCGGCCAGTGCTTCGTAGGTGGTCAGTTCGCCCGGCTTCACGCGGTCAGTGGAGTAGGCAATGGTCCGCGCCCGCAGGCTCAGGCCGGTCCATGCATGGGAGGCGGCCCGGTACTGCAGCGGAATGTTGGCGTCGATGGTTTTCGAGGTGAACGGCTGGAGGATGCCCATCTGCTCGGCTTGCCAGAGGTTGCCGGCATCGACGGTCAGCAGCAGGTCGGCCGGCGTATTCGCGCCCTCGGCCTTGAGCCGCTGCATCAGTGGCGCTTCCTTGTCGGTGATGAACTTCACCTTCACGCCGGTCTTGGCGGTGTAGGCATCGAATACTGGCTTGATCAACTCGTCGATACGCGAGGAGTAGACCACCACCTCGTCAGCGGCCTGGGCGGCGGTACTGCCAATCAGGGTCAGGGCCAGTGCAGTCAGTAGACGCTTCGGTGCCAACATGGGAGCGGTCTCTCGATTGAAAAATGAGGTCAAATGATAAGGACTCACATTTAGCTTCTCAATCGAAGCTGGCTGCGGAGGAGTTACCGGATGTTGCACAAGCAGAAATTGAGGGCGAATGTGCCGCCGTCTTCGCGAGCAGGCTCGCTCCCACATTTGAAATGCATTCCAAGGTGGGAGCGAGCCTGCTCGCGAAGAGGCCATCAGCCTCAATAGAGAACTCAGGGCTTGGCCAGCGCCGGCAAATCCCCGGTCAGCCCCAGCGCTTCACGCACGAACAAGGCCTTGGCCTCGGGCATCTTCTCAACCATTTTCAACCCGGTATTACGCAACCAGCGCACCGGCAACGGATCCGCCTGGAACAAGCGCTCGAAGCCTTCCATCGCCGCCATCAGCGCCAGGTTGTGGGGCATGCGCCGACGCTCGTAACGGCTGAGGACTTTCTCATCCGCCAGGCGTTCGCCACGGGTTGCCGCTTGCAGCAACACTTCGGCCAGCACGGCGGCATCGAGGAATCCAAGGTTCACACCCTGCCCGGCCAATGGGTGAATGGTATGGGCCGCGTCGCCGATCAACGCCAGGCCTTCCGCCACATAACGCTTGGCATGCCGCTGTCGCAGGGGCACACACAGGCGCGGGTCGGCGCCGAGCACTTCACCGAGTCGCCCCTCGAAGGCTCGCTCCAGTGCCTTGCAGAAACCCGGGTCATCCATCGCCATCAAGCGTTCGGCTTCGCCGGGTGTGGTCGACCAGACGATCGAGCACCAATCCTGTTCGCCGTCACGCTCCAGCGGCAGAAACGCCAACGGACCGTTGTCGGTGAAGCGCTGCCAGGCCGTCATCTGGTGCGGCTTGGCGCAACGCACGCTGGTGACGATGGCATGGTGCAGATAATCCCATTCGCGGGTCGCGACCCCGGCCAGGCGCCGCACGGCCGAGTTGGCGCCATCCGCTGCGATCACCAGCGGCGCGCGCAGGGTGCGGCCATCGGCCAGGGTCAGCAGCCAGTCATCGCCGGAGCGGCGCATCTGTTCCAGCCGTGCATTGGCCAGCAACCCCAGGTCACAGTCGTGCAGGCGCTCGAGCAAGGCATCCTGGACCACTCGGTTTTCGACGATGTGCCCCAGCACCTCGGCATGCACGCTGGCCGCCGAGAAGTGGATTTGCCCGGTGCCGCTGCCATCCCAGACCTGCATGTCGGTGTAGGGGCTGCTGCGCCGCCCGGCGATGCCGTCCCAGACACCAAGGCGTTCGAGAATCCGCTGGCTGGCAGCCGACAAGGCGCTCACGCGCGGCTCAAACGCGGCCTGGGCATTGAAGGGTTTGACACTCATGGGGCTGCCGTCCAGCAGCAGGACTTCCAGCCCGCTGTTCTGCAACGCCAGCGCCAGGGCGCTGCCGACCATTCCGGCCCCGACAATCAGCAGATCTGCGCGCATTTCCATGCTTTAAGCCTGTCTCTCTTGCGGCTTGAGCCGCACGTAAAGGGTTTTTCCGATCCGCGCCACCAGGTGGCCGACGCCGTCATGAATGTCGACCTGCAAGTGCAGCAGGTTTTTTATCAATCGTGCCTTGCCAAACCGGCGCATCAGCCAGCTACGCATCCGGTCGCGTCCCCAGCCCCATTGCCTGTCGGGCAAACCAGCGTTTGGCCGGAGGCAGCAGGTCGAGGCCGAGCAAGCCGATATTGCGACCCAGGGACACCAGCGGCTGGGTACTGCCGAACAGGCGCGTAACCTGATCGGAGAAGCCCACGGTGAGGTCCTGGTCTAGACGCTGATGTTCGCGATAGGCCTGCAAGGTGGCAAAGTCGCCCAGGGGCTTTTCGCTGGCGAGCAAGGCATCGGCCAGAGCCTGGGCATCGCGCAGGGACAGGTTGAACCCCTGGCCGGCAATCGGATGCAGGCTGTGCGCCGCGTTGCCGAGAATCGCCAGATGCGGGCGCACCTGTTCCTCGGCCTCGACCAGTGTCAGCGGATACAGGTGACGTGCACCGACCTGTTTCAACGTACCGAGGCGGTAACCGAAGACGCCCTGCAACTCACTGAGGAAACTGCGCTCATCGAGGGCCGCCAGGCGTTGCGCGTCCATGCCCAGACGGGTCCAGACCAATGCGCAGCGGTTTTCCGGCAGCGGCAGCAACGCCATCGGGCCTTCGTCGGTGAAACGCTCGAAGGCCATGCCGTTGTGGGCCTCGCTCGGGGTGATGTTGGCGATCAGCGCGCTCTGGTTATACGGACGCTTGCGAATGCCGATCCCCAGTTGCTCGCGCAGGCCGGAGCGGCCGCCATCGGCGAGCACCGCGAGGTCGCACTCAAGGGTGGTTTCATCATTGAGGGTCAGGCGATAGCCATCGGTCAACGGCTCCATGCGGGTGACTTCCGCCGGGCAGCGCCAGCTGATCACGTCCTTGTCCAGGCCTTGCCACAGGCATTGGCCGAGCCAGGCGTTTTCAACGACATAACCCAGTGCTGGAACACCCTCTTCCATCGCCGACAACCGCGCCGTCGAGAATCGACCACGGTCGGAAACATGAATCTGCTTGATCGGTTCGGCGCGGCGAGAGACTTCCTGCCAGACGCCCAGGCGTTGGTAAATCTGCCGCGAGCCAAAGGACAGCGCCGAAGAACGAGCGTCGTAACTCGGTTGATACGTATCCCCCGGGGCGAACGGCTCGATCAGCACGATCTTCCAGCCTCGGGCCTTGGCCCCGGCCTGCAAGGCCAGCGCCAGACTCGCACCGACCAGCCCGCCACCGATGATTGCCAGGTTGACTCGACTCATGCCGCTTGTGTCCGTGCTTGCGCCATCAGGGCCTCGATTTCGCTGACGGTTTTCGGCACGCCGCCCGTCAATATTTCACAGCCGGTTCTGGTGACCACTACGTCGTCCTCGATGCGCACGCCAATGCCGCGCCATTTCTTCGCCACGCTCTGGTTGTCCGGAGCAATGTAGATCCCCGGCTCCACGGTCAACGCCATGCCGACCTCCAGTACGCGCCACTCGCCGCCGACCTTGTATTCGCCGACATCGTGCACATCCATGCCCAGCCAATGACCGGCGCGGTGCATGTAAAACGCCTTGTAGGCTTCGCTGGCGATCAATTCGTCAACGTCGCCCCGCAGCAGACCCAGCTTGACCAGCCCGGCCGTGATGACCCGGACCGTGGCCTCGTGCGCCTGGTTCCAGTGTTTGTTCGGGGCGATTTCGGCGAAGGCGGCTTCCTGGGAAGCCAGCACCAATTCGTAAATCGCTTTCTGTTCCGCTGAATACTTGCCGCTGACCGGAAAGGTCCGGGTGATGTCGCTGGCGTAGCAGTCGATCTCGCACCCGGCGTCGATCAGCACCAGGTCACCGTCCTTGAGCAGCGCGTCATTCTGCTGGTAATGCAGGATGCAACTATTGCGCCCCGCCGCGACGATCGACCCGTAGGCCGGCATCTTCGCCCCGCCCTTGCGGAATTCGTAATCGAGCTCGGCTTCCAGGCTGAATTCGTGCAACCCGGCGCGACAGGCCTGCATTGCCCGTACGTGCGCCTGGGCGGAAATCCGCGCCGCCTCGCGCATCACTTTCACTTCTGCCGCCGATTTATACAGGCGCATGTCATGCAGCAGATGATCCAGGGCAACGAATTCGTTCGGCGGCTGGGCACCGAGGTTGGCCTTGGAGCGGATCACGTTGATCCATTCCATCAGGTGGCGGTCGAATTCGGGGTTGCTGCCCATGGCCGAGTACACCCGGTCACGGCCCTCGATCAGGCCCGGCAGGATGTCGTCGATATCGGTGATGGGAAAGGCGTCGTCGGCGCCGAAGTCGCGAATCGCGCCCTCCTGCCCGGCACGCAAGCCATCCCACAATTCGCGCTCGGCGTTGCGCTCGCGGCAGAACAGGATGTATTCGCCATGCACACGCCCCGGCATCAGCACCAATACCGCCTGAGGTTCAGGGAAGCCGCTGAGGTACTGGAAGTCGCTGTCCTGGCGATAGACGTGCTCGACGTCGCGGTTACGAATGGCCACCGCGGCGGCGGGCAGGATGGCGATGCTGTTGGGTTCCATCTGCGCCATCAGGGCCTTGCGGCGACGGCTGTATTCCGATTTCGGGATGTGGATCATGGGCAGATGGCGTTCCCTGGCAAACGATTAGTGCAGCGACGGTTTGGCGGCGGCCGGCACGTCTTTCTTGGTCTCGGAGAACAGCAGCAGCGGCGCGACGCGCAGGTACTCCATGACTTCCATATAGTCGTTTTCGCCGTCGTCGGACTCTTCCAGGGCATCTTGCACCTGGGAAATGGCCGCCAGATCCTGCAGCACTTCGGTGGCCTCGGTGCTCAGGGCGCTGCTGTCACGGCAGTTCAGGCCAAAGCCGCTGAGGAAACCCTGGCACCATTGGCCCAGTGCCGCGGCACGCTCGGTGAGCGGAGCTTCGTCGGACGGCAGCAGCAGAACGACGGTCACGTCATCGCCGGTGAGTTCGCCTTTTACCATCTCCTGCAGGCCGATCAGGGCGTTGCGAACGTTGTCCTGCGGCTCGCTTTCGAGCAGTTCGGCGGCGTCGATCAGCCAGCCTTCGGCGTCGAAACCGGCGCCGGCGCAGCTGCGGCCGAGCAACAGGCCGTGCAGTTCGGCAGGCGAGACGTTGTGGCCGCTGGAAGTCAGCAGGGTGGCGAAGCCTTGGTACGGGGAATTCTGAATGGTCATGGGCAGCTAGGCGCCAGACGGCGCTATGTCTAGAATGAAGGCCTTGTATCCTACATCGACTCATCTGTAGGAGCGAGCTTGCTCGCGATGAACCCGAGAACGCCGCGGGTTGTCAGGGACCCAGCGTTATCGTTGGCGACCATCGCGAGCAAGCTCGCTCCTACAGTCCAACACCCATCAGACAGTGAAGACAATGGAAGACACCGACCTGCAAGCGCTGATGGCCAGACTCGAACTGCTGATTACCCGAGTCGAGCAACTTAAGAGTCAAAACGGACTCTTACTAGCTCAGGAAAAGACCTGGCGCGAGGAACGCGCGCATCTCATTGAAAAAAACGAAATCGCCCGGCGTAAGGTCGAGTCGATGATTTCGCGCCTCAAGGCCCTGGAGCAAGACTCATGAGTTCAAGCAATAGCGTCACCGTGCAGATTCTCGACAAAGAGTATTCGATCATCTGCCCTCAGGAAGAGCGCAGTAACCTGGTCAGCGCCGCCCGTTATCTGGACGGCAAGATGCGCGAGATCCGCAGCAGCGGCAAAGTCATCGGCGCCGACCGTATCGCCGTGATGGCTGCGCTGAACATCACCCACGACCTGCTGCACAAGGAAGATCGCCCGGACGTCCAGGTCAGCGGCTCGACCCGTGAGCAGGTTCGCGACCTGCTCGATCGCGTCGATCTGGTCCTCGCGACCGATCCGGACGTCACCAAAGGCTGATTCGCGTCGCCGCTTGCGGTATACTGCCATCACTCCCTGGGGTGTTTGCCAGTTGGCGATGTCCCTGAGCCGATTTGCTATACCCTGGAGGTTGCACGTTGGGCTGGTGTGCATGTCCGCTAGACGGAAAGCCTTAAAGCCTACTGCATCTTCCACCTTGAACTTTCGGGTTCAAGGGCTAAGTCGACAGCGACACATTCGGGGAGCCTGATTCCAGTCCAATGCCGGTTTAAATACCGGCATTGGCGTTTTTATAGATCCGCTATTTACAGTTACGCTTCACGTACCTGACCAGCGAAGCCCGAATCCATGACCGAACCTGCGCTGCTTCCCCGCCCGCAACTTCGACGCCTGCTGCGCAAGGCCCGTCGCGCACTGACACCCAGTCAGCAGCGCCAGGCCGCTCGCGGGCTGTACAAGCAATTGGCCCAGCAACCGCTGTTCCGCCGCGCACGACACATCTCCCTCTATCTGCCGACCGACGGTGAAATTGATCCGCGCCTGTTGCTGCGTGCCGCACAGCGCCGGGGCAAGGCCACCTATCTGCCGGTGCTGAGTGCCTGGCCGCGAACCAAAATGGTGTTCCAGCGCATCCGGCCAGGGGAAAAACTCAAACCCAACCGCTTCCGCATTCTCGAACCACGGGCCAACCTCGCCCGGCAGCGCAGGATCTGGGCGCTGGACCTGGTGTTGTTGCCATTGGTGGGGTTTGACGACGTTGGCGGACGCTTGGGGATGGGCGGCGGTTTCTATGATCGGAGCCTGGCTTACCTGGCGCGCCGCAATGACTGGCGCAAGCCGACGCTGTTGGGGCTGGCCCATGAGTGTCAAAAGGTGGAGCGATTGGCTCAGGCGAGCTGGGATGTGCCGCTGCAGGGCACGGTGACAGACAAGGCCTGGTATTACGCAGGCTAGGCGCCACTTCGATCAGCGACGCCGGGACAACAGGATCAGCGTTTGAAGGCTGTCGACTGTTGCTGCAATTGGGCGAGTTCGACCGGCGCATCGGTCTTGCTGGCCCACAGGCTTTGGGCATAGCCGGTGGTCACGACGCCAAGGCCAAACAAAATGACCAAAATCCATAGTAAATCCGGTTTGCGTTTCATCGATTGCCCCCCAAAGGCAGATCTACACGATGACAGCAGCGGTTTCCGTTTGTAGGCCGTGCAGCAGCGTCAAGCTTTAAAGGCCGGCATTTTGCGACAACGTGAACCGCTGCGCAAATGCTGACGTCAACCGACTGTCGGTTTGTCATAAAATTGCCGAAAAGCGGCTCAATCACCACGCAAGGAGCAAAAGACATGGCCTATTGGCTGATGAAATCCGAGCCCGACGAACTCTCGATCAAGGGGCTGGAAAAGCTCGGCAAAGCGCGCTGGGACGGGGTTCGCAACTACCAGGCACGCAATTTCCTGCGGGCCATGGCGGTGGGGGATGAGTTCTTTTTCTATCATTCCAGCTGCCCGGAGCCGGGCATCGCCGGCATCGGCAAGATTGTCGAAGCCGCGTATCCGGACCCGACGGCGCTGGAATCTGAAAGTCATTACTACGACCCGAAGGCAACGGCGGAGAAAAACGCCTGGAGCGCGATCGATGTCGCCCATGTCGAGACGTTTGCCCGGGTGCTGAAGCTGGATTACCTGAAGCAGCAGACGGCGCTGGCCGAGATGCCACTGGTGCAGAAAGGTTCGCGGCTGTCGGTGATGCCGGTGACGCCGGAGCAGTGGGCGGTGGTGATTGCACTCAAGCCTTAAGATTTGCGGTGTCGATCAGAATGCCATCGCGAGCAGGCTCGCTCCCACAGTGGATCTGCATACACTGAAGATCTCCTGTGGGAGCGAGCCTGCTCGCGATGAGGCCCGCAAGAGCAGCGAAAGACTTACTGGATGATCAGGTTGTTAAACAAAAGATCCTCAACCACCGGCTTGCCGGTTTCGTCGCTCATCACCTGCTGGGTCTGTTTCAGGGCTTCCTGACGCAGCTTTTCCTTGGCCTCGACATTGTTCATGGTCTCGGTGGTCTGCTGGGCGAACAGCGCGACCAATTGATTGCGGATCAAGGGTTCATTGGCTTTCACCTCCTTGGCAGCCTCGTCACCGGTCACCCGCAACGCCACATCGGCCTTGTAGACTTTCAGTTTCGGCGTGCCGTCCAGGCCGTAATTCCCCACGAACGGTGGGCTCAGGGTGATGTAACTGACCTTCGGAGCAGTACCTTCTTTGGCTTCTTCGGCCATCGCTGCCACAGGCAGGGACAGGGCCAGCAACAACATGATCCACGCTTTCACAATTCACTCCTTATCCGGTTTGCGGCCTAGCATAACGACCCGCCATGCAAGCACAAGCTTATGGCTGACTATCAGGGCCGGGCATGCTCGTTGACCCTTCGACCCACACACCTACACTTATCGGCCATCACTCCCAAAGGAATAGCCCTGATGAAAGCCGTGCTGTGCAAAGCCTTCGGCCCTGCCGAATCGCTGGTGCTGGAAGACGTCGCCAGTCCTGTCGCGAAGAAGAATGAAATCCTGCTGGACGTGCACGCCGCCGGGGTCAATTTCCCCGACACGCTGATCATCGAGGGCAAGTACCAGTTCAAACCGCCCTTCCCGTTTTCCCCGGGTGGCGAAGCAGCCGGCGTGGTCCGGGAAGTCGGCGAGAAGGTCAGCCACCTGAAAGTCGGTGACCGGGTCATGGCCCTGACCGGCTGGGGCAGCTTTGCCGAACAGGTCGCCGTGCCAGGCTACAACGTGTTGCCGATTCCGCCATCCATGGACTTCAACACCGCCGCCGCCTTCAGCATGACCTACGGCACCTCGATGCACGCCCTCAAGCAGCGCGGCAACCTGCAACCGGGCGAAACCCTGCTGGTGCTGGGAGCCTCTGGCGGTGTCGGCCTGGCGGCAGTGGAAATCGGCAAAGCCATGGGCGCCCGGGTGATTGCCGCGGCCAGCAGCGCGGAAAAGCTCGCCGTGGCCAAGGCCGCCGGCGCCGATGAACTGATCAACTACAGCGAAACCAGCCTCAAGGACGAAATCAAGCGCCTGACCGACGGCCAGGGCGCCGACGTGATCTACGACCCGGTGGGCGGCGACCTGTTCGACCAGGCCATCCGCGCCATCGCCTGGAACGGTCGCCTGCTGGTGGTCGGCTTCGCCAGCGGGCGCATCCCCGAACTGCCGGTCAACCTGGCGCTGCTCAAAGGCGCGGCGGTGCTCGGCGTATTCTGGGGCTCCTTCGCCCAACGCCAACCGCAGGATAACGCGGCGAACTTCCAGCAACTGTTTGGCTGGTTTGCCGAAGGCAAGCTGAAGCCGCTGGTGTCGCAGGTGTATCCACTGGGCAATGCGGCGCAGGCGATCAATGATCTTGGCCAGCGTAAAGCAGTCGGGAAAGTGGTGGTGCAGGTTCGCTGAGACTGTTACTGCGGAGTGAATCGATTGCAGATTCATTCCGCAAATAAAGCGCAACAAGATCAAGCTTTGAACCGACTACTCAACGACTGGGGAAGTGCGTTCAAGTACGTGCCATCAGGATTCTTCTGGCAAACACCGATTGCTCGCGGAAAGGCACCGCCCAGAACCGTACTCCATCGCATGGACTGCTCATGCGTGAATTCCTGCGCCGGTATCATTGAAACCAGATCCAAGGCAATGAGTGTTTCGGTGAACAACGGCATTTCCCTCAATGCCTTTCCTGGGTGTTGAATTCGAAATTTTGCAACTTCTTCATTCAACTGACTGCAACGCAGCCGACCGACTTTCTTCTTGTAGGCTTGATACAAGTCCATATCGAGCGTTCGAACGAAAACGCTTTCGTAGCGTACGGTTTCAGGATTGCCCTCGAGAGGCCAAGGCTTGAACCGCCATAGCATCATCGCCCTCCTGACTGACTCACCGAATTTTGGGTTCGTAGCGTCCTCAATCTCCACGTCGCTGACCGAACCATTATTGCTGACGGTATAAGAAACCTTGGCCAAAACCTTCCTTTGACCATCGAAATGCTCAATTGGAAAATCCGCATGCGGGGCATAGTCCGGCTCAAGCTTGAAATCAGCAAAAATAATCGCGGGAGCCAAAAGCAACAGAAGCGCTAATACAGATTTCATTGGATCATCCATCCTGACGTGATCGACCTCACGGGCCACCTCACAGGACTTTAAAGACCCGCTGAAACCACCAAAATCAGCGTGTTCTGTCATTCACGAAAGAACTTTCTCAAAACTCCGCCCTACAAACACTCCGAAAAGCCGCAGGAAGCCGCAGGAAGCCGCAAAAGTAACCATTCCTACAACGCCCTTCACTTACATCTGAGCGACATGTTCATAAAGGAACACGCGATATCCAACATTTCCGCTGTTTTGCCGATGAGAACCAGTGCTATTTTCGGTAACGAAACTGTAACATTCGTATCCGCAGTCAAAACAAGAAATTTGGAGCTCTTGAATGTTTGCTTTCTTTCGTCCTGCCGCACATCAGGCTCCATTGCCTGAAGAAAAAATAGACAGCACCTACCGACGCCTGCGCTGGCAGATTTTCGCCGGCATCTTCATTGGCTATGCCGGTTACTACCTGCTGCGCAAGAACTTCTCCCTGGCCATGCCGTATCTGATCGACGAGGGTTACTCCCGCGGCCAGCTGGGCCTGGCGATGTCCGCCATCGCGATTGCCTACGGCCTGTCGAAGTTCCTCATGGGCCTGGTGTCCGACCGCTCCAACCCGCGTTTCTTCCTGCCGTTCGGCCTGTTGGTGTCGGCCGGGGTGATGTTCATTTTCGGTTTCGCGCCCTGGGCGACTTCCAGCGTGACCATGATGTTCATTCTGCTGTTCATCAATGGCTGGGCGCAGGGCATGGGTTGGCCGCCGAGTGGCCGGACCATGGTGCACTGGTGGTCGCAGAAGGAACGTGGCGGCGTGGTGTCCGTGTGGAACGTGGCGCACAACGTCGGCGGCGGCCTGATCGGCCCGCTGTTCCTGATCGGCATGGGCCTGTTCAATGACTGGCATGCGGCGTTCTACGTGCCGGCAGCGGTGGCACTGGCGGTAGCGGTATTTGCCTTTGTGACCATGCGCGACACCCCGCAATCGGTTGGCCTGCCGCCGATCGAGCAGTACAAGAACGACTACCCGGAAGGCTACGATGCCAGCCACGAAGAGGAATTCAGCGCCAAGGAAATCTTCGTCAAATACGTGCTGCGCAACAAAATGCTCTGGTACATCGCCCTGGCCAACGTCTTTGTCTATCTGCTGCGCTACGGCGTGCTGGACTGGGCACCGACCTACCTCAAGGAAGCCAAGGGCTTCACCGTGGATAAAACCTCGTGGGCGTATTTCTTCTACGAGTGGGCAGGTATCCCGGGCACCCTGCTGTGCGGCTGGATGTCGGACAAGATCTTCCGTGGCAACCGCGGCCTGACCGGCATGGTGTTCATGGCGCTGGTGACGGTCGCGACGCTGGTTTATTGGCTCAACCCGGCCGGCAACCCGATGATCGACATGATCGCGCTGCTTTCCATCGGCTTTCTGATCTACGGACCGGTGATGCTGATCGGCCTGCAGGCGCTGGAGCTGGCTCCGAAGAAAGCGGCCGGTACGGCGGCGGGCTTCACCGGCCTGTTCGGTTACCTGGGCGGTTCGGTCGCGGCCAGTGCAGCGATGGGCTACACCGTGGACCATTTCGGTTGGGACGGTGGTTTCGTTCTGCTGGTGGGCGCCTGCCTGCTGGCGATGGCCTTCCTCGCCCCGACGCTACGACACAAACAAGTCGCCAGTCAGGGCCGCGAAGCACTCGCTTGATCGGCCTTTGATTTACAGCGCTTGAGCCGCGCCTCCAGATTCCGGTCTGGCATGGCGTGGCTACGCAGGGCGTGCGCGGTCTGCTCGACATAATCGCGAGTGCTGCCGTAACGCCCACAAGCGTTTTCGAACACATGGCTCAGCACATGGTCCGGCAGGTTGCCGGCATAGCTGGGCAGATGTCGCTCCAGCACAAAACCCAAGGCCTGAACCTGGCTGCCATCTTCGAGTCGGCAGTTGAGCCAGTGCGGGCGGTAGGAAGGAAATGGCATCTCGCGCTGCCAAAGTGCGTACAGCGAGGCTTCGAGTTGCTCTTCGGGCAAGCGATAGGCAAATCCGCTGCAAGAGCCACCGCGATCCAGGCCGAACACCAGGCCGGGCATTTCCGGGGTGCCGCGATGTTCGTGGGACCACAGGTACAACCCGCGATGATAGCCATGCACCCGGCCGCGAACCCGTTCAACCGCCGTGCATTCAGGCCGCCAGATCAGCGAGCCGTAGGCAAACAGCCACACTGGCCCACCCTTGTGACGGGCCATGGTGGACTGCATCGAGCTGAGCAATTGTTCGTGAGTGAGCTGCGGCCCCAGATCGAGCCGCGGAGGGTAAGCCAGATTCAAAAAAGCAGATTCGATGGCGCTCATGGCGAATAGCGTTCAGCTCCCCGCGGGTGAAGAATTACTTAATAGAACGCACGGCTGTAACAATAAGGCACATAAGTTTTAAGGCAATTTGAATGCCATGGCACAAGTGCCTGAATGGAATATAACCTACCGGCATTTATATAAATTTATAAATACCGATCGGCTATATATGTAGAAATAAGGCTACAAACTGTAGGAGCTGCCGCAGGCTGCGATCTTTTGATTTTCAAGACAAAGTCAAAAGATCGCAGCCTGCGGCAGCTCCTACAAGGGCAGCATCAGGATCTAGGTGCGTAGGCAAACACGTCGGCGCGCATCTGGTGGGCGTCCATTCCCGCCTCTACCAGTGCATCCAGCGTGCCATAGACCATGGCCGGAGAACCACTGGCGTATACGTGCAGCGGCTTGAGGTCCGGGAAGTCTTCACAGACCGCTTCATGCAACATGCCGCAGCGCCCTTCCCAACCGCATTGATCGCTGACGACCTTGTGCAGGAACAGGTTGGGCAATTTCAGCCATTCGTTCCAGTGCTCGACTTGATAAAAGTCTTCTGGACGACGCACGCCCCAATACAAATGCACCGGATGCTTGAAACCCGTGGCCCGGCAATGTTCGATCAGGCCGTGGATCTGGCCCATGCCGGTGCCGGCGGCGATCAGCAC
The DNA here is from genome assembly GCF_058986625.1 of Pseudomonas sp. GW821-FHT07G06. Lineage (NCBI taxonomy): Bacteria > Pseudomonadati > Pseudomonadota > Gammaproteobacteria > Pseudomonadales > Pseudomonadaceae > Pseudomonas > Pseudomonas sp. GW821-FHT07G06. The sequence goes on along the minus strand of NZ_JBYSVW010000003.1, from coordinate 280,996 downwards.
GAGAGGACCGTCCGGCAACTCCTCCAGGTGGGTATCGCCAAATGGCAACTCGACCCGCACCATGCTGTTTCGCTGGAGCTGCTCGATCAGGCTCAGCGCACTGGATTCGCGCGCCAATACGTGGATTTCCAGGTCGCGCCCCGCATGCGGTGCCGAAGCGAGGGAGAAGGCGGATTTTTCGCCGTTCTCGCGTTCGATCATCAGGTACTGTCCGGCGTGATAACGCGGCGGTTTGCCGGCCGGAGCCCGCAGACGCACGCGCCAGGTATCGCCGCCCACGTCCTTGCACTCAATGACCTGACACGACACGCTGCGCACCGGCAGTTCTCCCAAGGCGAGCACGCCATCCCACAGCACAATGCAGTCTTCCAGCGGCTCCGCTATGCAAGTGTAGAACTCGCCATGATCACGCACATTGCCGGCCTGCTCGACCCGACCTTCCACCAGCAGCGCCGCGCACACGTGGCAATTGCCGTTGCGGCAACTTTGCGGGCATTCGTAGCCCAGTCGCCGCGCGCCATCGAGAATTCGCTCGCCGGGCAATATCTCAAGCACTGCTCCGGAGGGCTGCAAGGTTACACGCATCAATCTATTCCTAACTGATTCCAGATGGCATCGATCCGCTGGGTCACCGCATCGTCCTTGACGATGACGCGACCCCACTCACGGGTGGTTTCGCCCGGCCATTTATGCGTGGCATCAAGGCCCATTTTCGACCCCAGGCCGGACACCGGCGAAGCGAAGTCCAGGTAGTCGATCGGCGTGTTGTCGATCATCACCGTGTCACGCTTGGGGTCCATGCGCGTGGTGATGGCCCAGATCACGTCGTTCCAGTCCCGGGCGTTGATATCGTCGTCGGTGACGATAACGAACTTGGTGTACATGAACTGTCGCAAAAACGACCAGACACCCAGCATTACCCGCTTGGCATGGCCCGGGTACGACTTTTTCATGGTCACGATGGCCATGCGGTAAGAGCAACCTTCGGGTGGCAGGTAGAAATCGGTGATCTCCGGGAACTGCTTCTGCAGGATCGGCACGAACACTTCGTTCAGCGCGACGCCGAGGATCGCCGGCTCATCCGGCGGACGGCCGGTGTAGGTGCTGTGGTAGATCGGCTTGATCCGGTGGGTGATGCGCTCGACGGTGAACACCGGGAAGCTGTCGACTTCGTTGTAGTAACCAGTGTGGTCGCCGTACGGGCCTTCATCGGCCATCTCGCCCGGATGGATCACCCCTTCAAGGATGATTTCGGCGGTGGCCGGCACTTGCAGGTCATTGCCGCGGCATTTCACCAGCTCGGTGCGGTTGCCGCGCAACAGGCCGGCGAAGGCGTATTCGGAAAGGCTGTCGGGCACCGGGGTCACGGCGCCGAGGATGGTCGCCGGGTCTGCGCCCAATGCGACCGATACCGGAAACGGCTGACCGGGATGCTTCTCGCACCACTCGCGGAAGTCCAGCGCGCCGCCACGGTGGCTCAGCCAGCGCATGATGACCTTGTTGCGACCGATCACTTGCTGACGATAGATACCGAGGTTCTGGCGATCCTTGTTCGGGCCTTTGGTGACGGTCAGGCCCCAGGTGATCAGCGGTCCGACATCGCCCGGCCAGCAGGTCTGCACCGGCAACATGGCCAGGTCGACGTCGTCGCCTTCGATGACCACTTCCTGGCACACCGCGTCCTTGACGACTTTCGGCGCCATCGAAATGATCTTGCGGAAAATCGGCAGCTTGGACCAGGCATCCTTCAGGCCTTTGGGCGGCTCGGGTTCCTTGAGGAACGCCAGCAGCTTGCCGATCTCGCGCAGCTCGCTGACCGATTCGGCGCCCATGCCCATGGCGACCCGCTCGGGGGTGCCGAACAGGTTGCCGAGCACCGGGATGTCATAGCCTGTCGGTTTTTCGAACAACAACGCCGGGCCTTTGGCCCGTAGCGTGCGATCACACACCTCGGTCATCTCCAACACTGGAGAGACGGGGATCTGGATGCGTTTCAACTCTCCGCGCTGCTCAAGCTGCTGCACGAAATCCCGAAGATCCTTGAATTTCATTGATGATGGCACCCGAAAAATAGGCGTACATCCTACCTGCTCTGCCGGCCGCTGGCAGCTTATCGCTGCTTATCTGGATGCATTCACCTGCCGCTTCCCCAGGTTTGCCTTGGCTTGCAGACTGACAAACAGCGGTTCGAGGATCGGCGCCACCCAGCGCGCACCGACTTCCGAGAGGTGATTGTCATCGGTGTACAGCGAGTAGCCGTCACGTTCGGCGCGGCACAGGCCGCTTGCATCACATAACCTCCGCGCCGGGTCCACCACCTGTACCGCCGGGTCCTGCGCCAATTGTGCGAACAATTGACTGATGAATGCCTGACGCTTGTAGTGCTCTGCGACCGCCAGTCCAACATCGTCGACCGGACGGTCCAGCATTGCCAGACGGGTGAGGCGATACGGTGGACTGAAGGCCTGCAACGGCACCTCTTTTACCAGCCAGACCCGATGCCCGCCGGCACGCAATTGCGCGACTCGTGCACGCAAGCCATCGGCCAGACGTTGTTCGGCGCCGGCACGATCGTAATGCCCGTCAGCGCTTTTCAAAGCGTGGCCCAGATCACCTTTGCCGTCGCCGTAGAGGTACAGACTCCAGTGCGCGACCAACACCACATCGCTAACGGCCTGGGGTAACAAGGCCTGTTCGATCCTGTGATTGAATCGGGCACAACGCGCGTCGTGCTCCAGGCCCTCGACTGGCACGCATCCCGGAGAACTCGCCAGGACCACGCTGACGCCATGCGCCTTGGCGCCGTCGTCGAACACCGGAATCAACGCCGTGGCGTGGCTGTCCCCCCAAACCAGCGCCCGGGCTGGACGGTTTTGTGCACCGTAATGGCAGAACAATTTGTCATCCGGTGTCTTGTCGTCCGCCAGGCAGGCCATCAGCTCCGGCCGCCATTCGCGACCCTTGGCGTATTGCAGAGCCTGATGGGACAGGCGCCACGGCAATCCGTCGGTCCAGCGTAGAGCCTGTCCGACCAGCCCGAGCACCAGGATGCCGCAGGCCCCGGCGAGCAGAATCTGCCGACGCCCGGCCAGCAAGCGACGCTCACGCAAAGGCGTCTCGACGAACCGCCACGAGAGGTAGCCCAACACCAGGCTGAGCAGGATCAGCCCGGCAATGTCGAACGCACCCGACTCACCGATACTGGCGTAGCTGGAAAACACGAACACCGGCCAATGCCACAGGTACCAGGAGTAAGAGATCAGCCCGAGAGCGACCATCAGTCGATTGCTCAAAAACTGACCAACCCACGTCTGGCGATGACCGTTGGCAAAAATCAGCGCGACCACGCCGAGGGTTGGCAGCAACGCCGCCGCTCCAGGAAAGGCGGTGGTTTTGTCGTAGCCGAACACGGCCAGCAGGATCAGGGCCATGCCGAACAGGCTCAGAAACTGTGCCACCATCGGCTTCAGACGCCACCCATGCCTGGGCACTACCGCAAGCATCGCCCCTGCCAACAGCTCCCAGGCACGCATTGGCAGCAGGAAGAAGGCTTTTTCCGGATGGTGATGAACGGCCCAGACACTCAAGCCAAAGGACAGCAGTAACAGGCCGAACAGCGTCAATCGCCAATGTTTCAGGCGACTCGACAGCAACGTCAGCAACAGCGGGAAGACGATGTAAAACTGTTCCTCCACCGCCAGCGACCAGGTGTGCAGCAGGGGCTTGAGATCAGAGGCGACATCGAAATAGCCGTCCTGGCGCATGAACAGGATGTTCGACACGAACATCACCTGGTAACGCACCGATCGCCCCAGTTCCTCGTAATCCTTCGGTGCCAGCAAAAACCAGCCGACCGCCAACACCGCGATGATCATCGCGAACAACGCCGGCAAAATCCGCCGCGCACGCCGGGCCCAGAAATCGACGAAGCTGAATTGCCCGGCCTGGCGCTGATTCCAGATGATCGAGGTGATCAGGTAACCGGAAATCACGAAAAATACGTCCACGCCGACAAAGCCGCCGGTAAACCCCGGAACGCCAAAATGAAACAGCACGACAGCGATCACCGCTACTGCGCGCAAGCCGTCGATATCCCTTCGATAAGCCAATGTGCTCATAAACATTAAACCAGTCGGATCTTCGAATTCAGCGCGCTTGAACATCAATTCCGAAGACGACTGCAAACGCGGCTGGTTGAACTGCTAACCAACTGACCCTGGCCGATCCAAAACCTCCCATGACCAGGACAAAAAAGTGCAAGCAAAAAAAATGGCGCCCCACGGGGCGCCATTCTCTTGAACTCAACGGGCGATGTTACTTGCGCTTCATCGACAGGAAGAATTCGTCGTTGGTCTTGGTCGTTTTCAGCTTGTCGACCAGGAACTCGATGGCAGCCACTTCATCCATCGGATGCAGCAGCTTGCGCAGGATCCACATGCGCTGCAGCTCGTCGTCGGCGGTCAGCAACTCTTCGCGGCGGGTGCCGGAACGGTTGATGTTGATGGCCGGGAACACGCGCTTTTCAGCGATGCGGCGATCCAGAGGCAGCTCCATGTTGCCGGTGCCTTTGAATTCCTCGTAGATCACTTCGTCCATCTTCGAGCCGGTTTCAACCAGCGCGGTGGCGATGATGGTCAGCGAGCCGCCTTCTTCGATGTTCCGCGCGGCGCCGAAGAAACGTTTCGGTTTCTCCAGGGCGTGGGCATCGACACCACCGGTCAGTACCTTGCCGGAGCTCGGGATCACGGTGTTGTAGGCACGGGCCAGACGGGTGATGGAGTCGAGCAGGATCACCACGTCTTTCTTGTGCTCGACCAGGCGCTTGGCCTTTTCGATCACCATTTCGGCAACCTGCACGTGGCGGGTTGGCGGCTCGTCGAACGTCGAGGCAACCACTTCGCCGCGCACGGTGCGCTGCATTTCGGTTACTTCTTCCGGACGTTCGTCGATCAGCAGCACGATCAGGTGAACTTCAGGGTTGTTACGCGCGATGTTCGCGGCAATGTTCTGCAGCATGATCGTCTTGCCCGCTTTCGGCGGGGCAACGATCAGACCGCGCTGGCCTTTGCCGATCGGGGCGCACAGGTCGATGACACGACCGGTCAAGTCTTCGGTGGAACCGTTACCGGCTTCCATCTTCATGCGCACGGTCGGGAACAGCGGGGTCAGGTTCTCGAAGAGAATCTTGTTTTTCGCGTTTTCCGGACGGTCGAAGTTGATCGTGTCGACCTTGAGCAGCGCGAAATAACGCTCGCCTTCCTTTGGAGGGCGGATCTTGCCAACGATGGTGTCACCGGTGCGCAAGTTGAAACGACGGATCTGGCTCGGCGAGACGTAGATATCGTCTGGACCGGCGAGATAGGAAGCGTCAGCGGAGCGCAGGAAGCCGAAGCCGTCCTGGAGAATCTCCAGCACGCCATCACCGGAGATTTCCTCACCGCTTTTCGCGTGCTTCTTGAGCAGGGAGAAAATCACGTCCTGCTTGCGCGAACGGGCCATATTTTCTATGCCCATCTGTTCGGCCAATTCGAGCAGTTCGGTAATCGGCTTTTGCTTGAGTTCAGTCAGATTCATATAGGAATGACGTAATCATTTATGGAGGGGGGAAATTAAGCTTTTGGCTTAATGAGGCCGCGCCGCAGAGAAGGCGACAGGATCGCGTACTTATTCGAAAAGGAGTGCGTCGGCGACGGCTAGCAGGGGGCAATGGAGAAACCAGTGCGGGGCCGAATGTACCACCTGAGTTTGGGAGCGTCTAGCCCTGAATACGCAAAAAGCCCCGCTATTTGCGGGGCTTTTTCAGGACACTTTGCAACGACGCTTAGATGTTGGCGTCGAGGAAGGCAGCCAGTTGCGACTTCGACAGTGCGCCGACCTTGGTCGCTTCAACGTTGCCGTTCTTGAACAGCATCAGGGTCGGGATACCACGCACGCCATGCTTGGCCGGGGTTTCCTGGTTTTCGTCGATGTTCAGCTTGGCGACGGTCAGCTTGCCTTTGTAGGTCTCGGCAATTTCGTCCAGAACAGGAGCGATCATTTTGCAAGGGCCGCACCACTCAGCCCAGTAATCGACCAGTACAGCGCCTTCAGCCTTGAGTACGTCGGCCTCGAAGCTAGCGTCGCTAACGTGTTTGATAAGATCGCTGCTCATGGAATTCTCCAGGGTTGTAAGCAAAAAAACGTGGCCCATCATAGCTGCCCTTCCCTCGTTCAGGAAGGTGCAGTTGATTGAGTCTCGCTATGGTGTTCCATGAGTTTGGGTATAGCCCGGGTCACGCCGTGGCGGGAGCGACGAAGGCGATTCCGGTGCGCAACGCCGCGTTGCGCACGTGCTCGTGCATGGCTTTTTGCGCGGCGCCAGAGGCTCGGCGAGCCAGCGCGCGAAGGATCTTGCGGTGCTCCTGCCAGGTTTCCATGGCCCGCTCGGCCCGGATGAACGGTAGTTTCTGGCTTTCCAGGAAGATATCGGCGCTGGCGGTGAGGATACTCAACATTGCCTGATTGCCGCTGGCCAACAGGATGCGCCGGTGGAATTCGAAGTCCAGGCGCGCCGCCGCTTCGAAATCAGCGGCCTTGAGTTCGTTGCGCATGGCGGCGACATTGTCTTCCAGCGCATCGAGTTCCTCGGTGCTCAAGGTCACGGCCGCCAGCCCCGCGGCAAACCCCTCCAGCGCGTAGCGCAACTGGAAGATATCCAGCGGCGAAGCCTGCGCTGCAAACGGCCAGCCTGCTGCGGCCTCGCCTCGCGGCAACTCCAGCGGCGCCTGCACGAACACGCCTTTGCCCGGCTGGATACTGATGACGCCCAGCGCACTCAGGGACGACAACGCCTCGCGCAAAGAAGCCCGGCTTACGCCCAGCTGTACCGCCAGGTCCCGTTGCGAGGGCAAGGCATCCCCCGGCCCGAAGCCCTGCTCGGTAATCAGTTTGCGGATGGCTTGCAGCGCCACTTCGGGTACGGCACGGGAGATCGAGTTCATGGTTTTCCAGACGAACCAGGCCAATGTGCGCTCAGTTGTAAAGCTATTCGCGACGCCCGGCAAGTCGTGCCCCATGGGGGTTCGGTGATTTTCCCGGCTGCGCCATCGGGGTGCGAAACACAACCTGACTGTTCAGACCAGTAAGACCGTTCAACGCCAGCAAAACCGCGCTCTGGCGCCCCCAAAACCCTATGTTGGCATGGCCCATGCTCTGTCGATCGGCAGAAATCACTTCTTGCCGATTCGGAGATTTGCCATGACCCAGCGTTACAGCGCCCTCCTCGCAGCCCTGTTTGCCAGCCTGATGCTGACCCAGGCACCCGCCCACGCCGACGGCCTGGAGGATGTGGTCAAGCGCGGCGTCCTCAAGGTGGCCGTGCCCCAGGACTTCCCGCCCTTCGGCTCGGTCGGGCCGGACATGAAGCCCCGTGGCCTCGATATCGACACCGCGAAACTGCTGGCCGACCAGCTCAAGGTCAAACTCGAACTGACCCCGGTCAACAGCACTAACCGCATCCCGTTCCTCACCACCGGCAAGGTCGACCTGGTGATTTCCAGCCTCGGCAAGAACCCGGAACGTGAGAAGGTCATCGACTTCTCCCGCGCCTACGCGCCGTTCTACCTCGCCGTGTTCGGTCCGCCAGACGCCGACATCAAGACCCTGGACGACCTCAAGGGCAAGACCATCAGCGTCACCCGCGGCGCCATCGAAGACATCGAGCTGACCAAGGTCGCTCCCGAAGGCGTGACCATCAAGCGCTTCGAAGACAACAACTCGACCATTGCCGCGTATCTGGCGGGCCAGGTCGACCTGATCGCCAGCGGCAACGTGGTGATGGTCGCGATCAGCGAGAAAAGCCCGAAACGCGTGCCGGCGCTGAAAGTGAAACTCAAGGATTCGCCAGTCTACGTCGGAGTGAACAAGAACGAGCCGGCGCTGCTGGACAAGGTCAACCAGATCCTCGTCACCGCCAAGAGCGACGGAGCGCTGGAGAAAAACGCCCTGACCTGGCTGAAAGAACCACTGCCGGCCGACCTCTGATCTCGCGCGCAGGAGAGACGTTATGGCTTATCAGTTCGACTTCTTGCCGGTGGTGAACAACACCGATCTGTTGCTGCGCGGTGCGTTGTTCACCCTTGAGCTGACTGCCATCGGCGCTGTGCTCGGCGTGGGGCTGGGCATCGTCGGGGCGCTGGTGCGGGCGTGGAACATCCGGCCTTTCGCGGGGATCTTCGCGGTCTACGTCGAGTTGATCCGCAACACGCCCTTCCTGGTGCAGCTGTTTTTCATCTTCTTCGGCTTGCCGTCCCTGGGCGTGCAGATTTCCGAATGGCAGGCGGCGGTGCTGGCGATGGTGATCAACCTCGGCGCCTATTCGACCGAGATCATCCGCGCCGGCATCCAGGCGATCCCCCGAGGTCAACTGGAAGCCGCGGCGGCGTTGGCGATGACGCGCTTCGAAGCGTTCCGCCATGTGGTGCTGCTGCCGGCACTGGGCAAAGTCTGGCCGGCCCTGAGCAGCCAGATCATCATCGTCATGCTCGGCTCGGCGGTGTGTTCGCAGATCGCCACTGAAGAACTGAGCTTCGCTGCCAACTTCATTCAGTCGCGCAACTTCCGCGCCTTTGAAACCTACGCCCTGACTACCTTGCTGTATCTGTGCATGGCGCTGCTGATCCGCCAGTTGCTGAACTGGATAGGCCACCGCTTCATCGCAAGGAGCAGCCGATGAGTGATTTCACCTTCTGGGACATCGTGCGCAACCTGCTCACCGGCCTGCAATGGACGCTGGCGCTGTCGCTGGTGGCGTTCGTTGGCGGCGGGCTGATCGGCTTGCTGATCATGGTCATGCGCATCTCGGGCAAATCCCTGCCACGCAGCTTTGCCCGCACCTACATCGAACTGTTCCAGGGGACGCCGCTGCTGATGCAGCTGTTCCTGGTGTTTTTCGGCGTGGCCCTGGCCGGGGTGGAGATTTCCCCGTGGATGGCGGCGGCGATCGCCCTGACGCTGTTCACCAGCGCCTACCTGGCGGAGATCTGGCGCGGCTGCGTCGAATCGATCCCCAACGGCCAGTGGGAAGCCTCGGCGAGCCTGGCGCTGAACCCGCTGGAACAATTGCGCCATGTGATCCTGCCCCAGGCGCTGCGCATCGCCGTGGCGCCGACCGTGGGCTTCTCGGTGCAAGTGGTCAAAGGCACCGCCGTCACCTCGATCATCGGCTTCACCGAGCTGACCAAGACCGGCGGCATGCTCGCCAACGCGACTTTCGAACCCTTCATGGTCTATGGCCTCGTCGCCCTTGGCTATTTCCTGCTCTGCTACCCCCTGTCGCTCAGTGCGCGCTACCTGGAAAGGAGACTGCATGCCTCTGCTTAGAATTTCCGCCCTGCATAAATACTACGGCGACCATCATGTGCTCAAAGGTATCGACCTGAGCATCGAGGAAGGCCAGGTGGTGGCAATCATCGGCCGCAGTGGCTCGGGCAAATCCACCTTGCTGCGCACCCTCAACGGCCTGGAGTCGATCAACGACGGTGTGATCGAAGTCGACGGCGAATACCTCGACGCCGCCCGCGCCGATCTGCGCAGCCTGCGACAGAAAGTCGGCATGGTGTTCCAGCAGTTCAACCTGTTCCCGCACCTGACCGTGGGTGAGAACGTCATGCTGGCGCCGCAAGTGGTGCAGAAGGTGCCAAAGGCCAAGGCCACCGAACTGGCGCGACAGATGCTGGAACGGGTCGGGCTGGGGGAAAAGTTCGATGCCTTTCCGGATCGACTGTCCGGCGGTCAGCAACAGCGGGTGGCGATTGCCCGCGCCCTGGCGATGTCGCCGAAAGTGTTGCTGTGCGATGAAATCACCTCGGCCCTGGACCCGGAGTTGGTCAACGAAGTGCTGAGCGTGGTCCGGCAACTGGCCAGGGAAGGCATGACACTGATCATGGTCACCCACGAAATGCGCTTCGCCCGGGAGGTTGGGGACAAGTTGGTGTTCATGCACCAGGGCAAGGTGCATGAGGTGGGGGATCCGAAAGTAGTGTTCGCCAATCCGCAGACGGCGGAGCTGGCGAATTTCATCGGGACCGTGGAAGCAACGGCCTGAAGATTATCGGCGCCAATGACGCCGCCTTCGCGGGCAAGCCCGCTCCCACAGGGTCTTCTGTTGAAATACGATTGCGTATTCGCTGCAAAAACCTGTGGGAGCGGGCTTGCCCGCGAAGAGGCCAGTGGCCGCACCACTGGAGCCCCGTGGAAAAAGATCGCAGCCTTCGGCAGCTCCTACGCGTTGGCGGCAGCCTTTGATCGTGGCACGATGTCGAGGTTATCGACCGAGACCCCCGACCATGCCGCAATCCCAAGCCAAGAATCTGTCCCTGATCGCCGCAATCGACCTGGGCTCCAACAGCTTTCACATGGTCGTGGCCAAGGCCCAGAACGGCGAAATCCGTATTCTCGAGCGTCTCGGGGAGAAGGTTCAGCTGGCCGCCGGCATCGACGACGAGCGCCATCTCAACGAAGAATCCATGCAGCGCGGGCTCGACTGCCTCAAACGCTTCGCCCAACTGATCAGCGGTATGCCCACGGGCGCCGTGCGCATCGTCGGCACAAACGCCTTGCGTGAAGCCCGCAACCGCGCCGAATTCATCCGTCGCGCCGAAGAAATTCTCGGCCACCCGGTGGAAGTCATTTCCGGCCGTGAAGAAGCGCGCCTGATCTATCTCGGCGTGTCCCACACCCTCGCCGACACCCCGGGCAAGCGCCTGGTGGCCGACATCGGTGGCGGCAGTACCGAATTCATCATTGGCCAGCGCTTCGAACCGCTGCTGCGCGAAAGCCTGCAGATGGGCTGTGTCAGCTACACCCAGCGCTATTTCAAGGACGGCAAGATCACCCCGGCCCGTTACGCCCAGGCGTACACGGCGGCGCGGCTGGAGATCATGAGCATCGAGCACGCCCTGCACCGCCTGACCTGGGATGAGGCCATCGGCTCCTCGGGCACCATCCGCGCCATCGGTCTGGCACTGAAGGCCGGCGGCCACGGCACCGGCGAGGTCAACGCCGAAGGCCTGGCCTGGCTCAAGCGCAAACTGATCAAGCTGGGCGACGTCGAGAAAATCGATTTCGAAGGTATCAAGCCGGATCGCCGGGCGATCTTCCCGGCGGGCCTGGCGATTCTCGAAGCGATCTTCGATTCCCTCGAACTGCAACGCATGGATCACTGCGAAGGCGCCCTGCGCGAAGGCGTGCTCTATGACCTGTTGGGCCGCCATCATCACGAGGACGTGCGCGAACGCACCCTCACCTCGCTGATGGAGCGCTACCACGTCGATCAGGAACAGGCGGCACGGGTCGAGCGCAAGGCGCTGCACGCGTTTGACCAGGTAGCCGAAGACTGGGATCTGGAAGACGGCGTCTGGCGCGAACTGCTCGGCTGGGCGGCCAAGGTCCATGAAGTGGGCCTGGACATCGCTCACTACCAGTACCACAAGCACGGCGCCTACCTGATCGAGCACTCGGACCTCGCCGGGTTCTCCCGCGAAGACCAGTTGATGCTCGCGCTGCTGGTACGCGGCCACCGGCGCAACATTCCCAAGGACAAGTTCGCCGATTTCGGCGACGACGGCATCAAGCTGATTCGCCTGTGCGTGCTACTACGCTTTGCGATTCTGTTCCACCACATCCGCGGCACCCAGCAAATGCCCCAGGTGGAGCTGAACGCCCATGGCAATCACCTGGAAGTGGTGTTCCCGGAGAACTGGCTGGACGAAAACCAGCTGACCCAGGCCGACTTTGAAATTGAAGCGCAATGGCTGACCCGGGTCGACATCGTGTTGACCGCCCGCTAAGCCACCGCTCCCCTGTAGGAGCTGCCGAAGGCTGCGATCTTTTGATCTTGATCTTTTAAAAGCCAAGTCAAAAGATCGCAGCCTTCGGCAGCTCCTACAGGGGATGGGTCGGCGCAAATGAAAATGGCGATCCCTGGGGATCGCCATTTTTCTTGCCTCAGCGGACCGTGAGAATCGGACTGCCCAAACGCTCCAGCAATGTCGCCTGGGCGCTGCGCGGGTTCTGGTTGCCGGTCGGTGTGTTACGGATGTAACGACCGTCCGGCTGCAGGCTCCAGCTGTGGGTGTTATCGGTCAGATACAGCTCCAGCTCTTTCTTGACCCGCATGATCAGCTTCTTGCCTTCCACCGGGAAGCAAGTCTCGACGCGCTTGTCGAGGTTGCGCTCCATCCAGTCGGCACTGGACAGGAACATCTGCTCATCGCCGCCGTTGAGGAAGTAGAAGACCCGGGTGTGCTCCAGGAAACGACCGATGATCGAACGCACATGGATGTTGTGGGAGACCCCGGCGATGCCCGGCCGCAGGCAGCACATGCCACGCACCACCAGATCGATGCGCACGCCTGACTGGCTGGCCTTGTACAGCGCGCGGATGATCTTCGGATCGGTCAGCGAGTTGAACTTGGCGATGATGTGCGCCGGTTTGCCGTCGAGGGCGAACTGGGTTTCCCGGGCAATCATGTCCAGCATGCCCTTTTTCAGGGTGAACGGCGCATGCAGCAGCTTCTTCATGCGCAGCGTCTTACCCATTCCGATCAACTGGCTGAACAGTTTGCCGACGTCTTCGCACAAGGCGTCGTCGGAGGTCAGCAGGCTGTAGTCGGTGTACAGGCGGGCGTTGCCCGCGTGGTAGTTGCCCGTGCCGAGGTGCGCATAACGCACGATCTCGCCCGCTTCGCGACGCAGGATCAGCATCATCTTGGCGTGGGTCTTGAAGCCGACTACGCCGTAGATCACCACCGCACCGGCCGCTTGCAGGCGGCTGGCCAGTTGCAGGTTGGATTCTTCGTCGAACCGCGCACGCAATTCGATCACCGCCGTGACTTCCTTGCCGTTACGCGCCGCATCCACCAGTGCATCGACGATTTCCGAGTTCGCGCCGGAGCGGTACAGGGTCTGGCGCACCGCCAGCACGTGCGGGTCCTTGGCGGCCTGGCGCAGCAGGTCGACCACCGGGGTGAACGACTCGAACGGGTGCAGCAGCAGGATGTCCTGCTTGCTGATCACACTGAAAATGTTCTCGCTGTTCTGCAGCAGTTTCGGGATCTGCGGGGTGAACGGCAGGTATTGCAGCTCGCGCTGGCTGTCCAGGCCGGTGATGCTGAACAGCCGCGTCAGGTTCACCGGACCGTTGACCTGGTACAACTCGGTCTCGCTCAGGTTGAACTGCTTGAGCAGGTAGTCGGACAGGTGTTTCGGGCAAGTGTCGGCCACTTCCAGGCGCACTGCATCACCGTAGCGACGGGAGAACAGCTCGCCGCGCAAGGCGCGGGCCAGGTCTTCGACGTCTTCGGAGTCCAGCGCGAGGTCGGCGTTGCGGGTCAGGCGGAACTGGTAGCACCCCTTGACCTTCATGCCCTGGAACAGGTCATCGGCGTGAGCGTGGATCATCGACGACAGGAATACATAGTTGTCGCCGGCGCCGCCGACTTCTTCCGGCACCTTGATGATGCGCGGCAGCAGGCGTGGCGCCGGGATGATCGCCAGACCGGAGTCGCGACCGAAGGCGTCGATACCTTCGAGCTCGACGATGAAGTTCAGGCTCTTGTTCACCAGCAAGGGGAACGGGTGCGTAGGGTCGAGGCCGATGGGGGTGATGATCGGTGCGATCTCGTCGCGGAAATAGCGGCGCACCCAGGTCTTGAGCTTGGTCGTCCAATTGCGGCGACGGATGAAGCGGACCTGATGTTTCTCCAGCTCCGGCAACAGAATGTCGTTGAGGATCGCGTACTGACGGTCGACGTGACCGTGTACCAGTTCGCTGATGCGCGCCAGCGCCTGATGCGGTTGCAGACCATCGGCGCCCGCCTGTTCACGGGCGAAGGTGATCTGCTTCTTCAGGCCGGCAACGCGAATTTCGAAGAACTCGTCCAGGTTGCTGGAGAAGATCAGCAGAAACTTCAGCCGTTCCAGCAACGGGTAGGACTCGTCCAGCGCCTGCTCCAGCACGCGGATGTTGAACTGCAGTTGCGACAGTTCGCGGTGAATGTACAGGCTGCTGTCATCGAGACCGGGAATGGCCACCGCCGGCGCTGTCGCAGTAGGTTCGACGACCGCCGCGGGCGGAGCTGGCTCCAGCTCCGGCGGGGTCTCGTCGACTTGCTCCACCACCGGTTGAGCGTCTTTTACGGCAACTTCAGTGAGTACTTCGGTATTCATCGAATGTTCCTGGGAGGGCTATTTTTGCTCTCGTAACAATTGAGCGGCACGAACGGCAAAGTACGTCAGGATGCCATCGGCGCCTGCACGTTTGAAAGCGGTCAGCGACTCGAGGATAACCCCTTCGCTCAACCAGCCATTCTGGATCGCCGCCATGTGCATGGCGTATTCGCCGCTGACTTGATAGACAAACGTCGGCACTTTGAATTCTTCTTTGACCCGGTACAGGATGTCGAGGTACGGCATGCCTGGCTTGACCATGACCATATCCGCACCTTCTGACAAGTCCGCCGCGACTTCGTGCAGGGCTTCGTTGCTGTTGGCCGGGTCCATCTGATAGGAGGCCTTGTTGGCCTTGCCCAGGTTCAGCGCCGAACCGACCGCATCGCGGAACGGGCCGTAATAGGCACTGGCGTACTTGGCCGAGTAGGCCATGATCCGCACATTGACGTGACCGGCGACTTCAAGGGCTTCGCGAATCGCCTGGATGCGACCGTCCATCATGTCCGATGGCGCCACGACCTGAGCGCCGGCCTCGGCGTGGGACAGGGCTTGCCTGACCAGTGCATCGACGGTGATGTCGTTCTGCACGTAGCCTTCTTCATCAAGAATGCCGTCCTGGCCGTGGGTGGTGAACGGATCCAGGGCCACGTCGGTGATCACGCCCAGCTCAGGGAATTGCGCACGCAGCGCACGGGTGGCGCGCTGGGCGATGCCCTCCGGGTTCCAGGCCTCCTCAGCATCCAGAGACTTGAGTTCCGAAGGCGTCACCGGGAACAGCGCCAGCGCCGGAATCCCCAGTTCGACCCACTTGGCCGCCTCTTCCAGCAACAGGTCGATGGTCAGGCGTTCGACGCCCGGCATCGAAGCCACCGCTTCGCGACGGTTTTCACCGTCCAGAACGAACACCGGCAGGATCAGGTCATCGACGGTCAGGACGTTTTCACGGACCAGTCGACGCGAGAAGTCGTCACGACGGTTGCGGCGCAGGCGGGTTGCGGGGAACAGACGGTTGGCGGGGGTAAAGCTCACGGCAGACTCCTGAGCCCGCGCAGACGGGCGAGCGTGACAGTTATAAGTGCCCATTATGACGAACGTATGACAGTTATGCGCACCCTGCGACGTGTAGCCGCATTCCATTGTCGTTGTAGGAAATGTTCACGTCGAGACACATTTGGACACTTTCCTGAATGTGCCCGAAGGGTTAGGCTGCGCGTTCATTTCGCCAGCACCCAGACAATGCTCCAACAATTTCTGCATGACTTCGGCTACTTTGCCCTTTTTCTAGGCACGTTCTTCGAAGGCGAAACCATCCTGGTACTCGCGGGCTTCCTCGCGTTCCGTGGATACATGGACATCAACCTGGTGGTGGTCGTGGCCTTCTTCGGCAGCTATGCCGGCGACCAACTGTGGTATTTCCTGGGGCGCAAGCACGGTCGAAAACTGCTGGCACGCAAGCCGCGCTGGCAGATGATGGGCGACCGGGCGCTGGAGCACATTCGCAAGCATCCGGACATCTGGGTACTGAGCTTCCGCTTCGTTTACGGTTTGCGTACGGTCATGCCGGTGGCCATCGGGCTGTCGGGCTATCCGCCGGGTCGTTACCTGCTGCTCAACGGCATTGGCGCGGCGATCTGGGCCGCCGCCCTGGCGGCGGCCGCTTACCATTTCGGCGCAGTGCTCGAAGGCATGCTCGGCAGTGTGAAGAAGTACGAACTTTGGGTGCTCGGCGCCCTGCTGGTCCTGGGCCTCGTACTGTGGCTGCGCCGGCGCTTCAAGAATGCCCGCCTGGCCAAGCAGGTCTATGCCGACGAGCAGGCCCTGAAAGCTGCGCGGTCCAATACCGAAGGCCCTACGACGCCAACCGAGTGATGCGGTTTCTGCAACAGTAGAGGCCGATGCCGCTCAACAGGCTGTAACTGAGCAGGCCGACCCAGCCCACGGCGCTGGCCGGCCACAGCCCCACCATCGGGGCCAGCCATGCCAATGGCAGATTCGACGCCAGCCGCACCAGCTCCAGCTTCAACGCCCACGGGCGATTCTCCAGGGCCACGCCCAGCACAAACAGACCGAATACCACCGCCCCCCAGCCCAACACCAGGGCGGCGACTGGCAGCTTCGGTTCGAGATTCATCAAGTAGCTACCCAGTGCGATATAGACGCAGAATTGCAACAGGACGTAGCGCTGCTGACGCCCGTCCAGCGGCACCTCGAATTTGCGGAACTGGCTCAGGTCCGGCTTGTTCATCGGGTATCTGGCCGCCACGTCCGCCGGGCGCCAGCCCGTGCGCATGAACCAGATCCGCAGCTTGTCCCAGGTGCTTTCGGCCCGCCGTGCATCGGCCCACAACTGCGCGTAGAACTGCACGTTCGCCCACACGGGATTCCAGCTCGCCAGCGGCGTGGTCACGCCGAAGATCACCGGCTCGTTGTCGTCTTCTTCCTGGAACGAGCCGAACAGACGGTCCCAAATAATGAACACGCCGCCGTAGTTGCGATCCATGTAGAGAGCGTTCTGTGCATGGTGAGCCCGATGATTGGATGGCGTGACAAAAAACCATTCGAACCAGCCAAGCTTGGGAATGTGCCGCGTATGCACCCAGAACTGATACAGCAGGTTCAGCGCCGCGACACTGACGAACACCAGCAGCGGCACGCCAAACACCGCCATTGGCAGATAGAAGATCCAGCCCAGGAGGAATCCGGTACTGGTCTGGCGCAACGCCGTGGACAGGTTGTAGTCCTCGCTCTGGTGATGCACCGAATGCGCGGCCCAGAGAATGTTGCGCTCGTGGCCCAGGCGATGCAGCCAGTAGTAGCAGAAATCGTAGAAGACGAAGGCAAACACCCAGGTCCAGACGCTATCGGCCGACAATTCGAACAGCGCCAGATGCTGGAAGGCGAACGCGTAGGTCACCACTCCAATGCCTTTGGTCAGCAGTCCCGTGGTGGTCGACAGCACGCCGGTGCTGATGCTGTTGATCGCGTCAGCCACCCGATAGTTGCTCACCCCGCGCCTGCGGTCGGCCAGCAGCTCGAGGGCGATCAGCACAAAGAAGAACGGCACCGCGTACAGAATGAAGTCCATGACGCGCCCTGATCGGAATCCTGAGGACAAATGCTATGTGTAACCGCGAATTAACCCTATGGCAACGAGTGACAAATTAGTGGACATTTAACGCCATGAATCTGGAGAAAAGCCCATGAGCAAAAAAGTTGCAGTGATCCTTTCCGGTTGTGGCGTGTACGACGGCGCCGAGCTCCACGAGAGCGTCATCACCCTGCTGCGCCTGGATCAACGCGGAGCGCAGGTGCAGTGCTTCGCACCGAACATCGCGCAGTTGCATGTAATCAATCACCTGACCGGCGAAGAAATGCCCGAATCGCGCAACGTGCTGGTCGAGTCGGCGCGGATTGCCCGGGGCAACGTCCAGGACATCCGTGACGCGAACGTCGATGACTTCGACGCGTTGATCGTGCCCGGCGGCTTCGGCTCAGCCAAGAACCTGTCCAACTTCGCCATTGAAGGTGCAGGCTGCACCGTTCAACCAGATGTCCTGGCACTGACCGAAGCCTTTGCCGAGGCCGGCAAGCCGGTGGGGTTGATGTGCATTTCCCCTGCCCTGGCGGCCAAGATCTACGGTCCCGGCGTCACCTGCACCATTGGCAATGACACCGACACCGCTGCCGCGATGAACAAGATGGGCGCGACCCATACCGATTGCGCGGTCAGTGACATCGTCGAAGACAAGGCACGCAAACTGGTGAGCACCCCGGCCTACATGCTGGCGCAATCGATCAGTGAAGTGGCGTCGGGGATCAACAAGCTGGTAGACCGGGTGCTGGAACTGACCCACGAAAACGACGCGTAAAAAAAGATCAAAAGATCGCAGCCTGCGGCAGCTCCTACAGCTGCACACCGCCCCCCTTGTAGGAGCTGCCGCAGGCTGCGATCTTTTCAGGCCTTGCGGGATAACCTGGTCAAAATCCGGTCCAGCGCATTGGCAAACGCCTGCTTCTCACGCTCGCCAAACGGCGCTGGCCCACCCCCCATCTGCCCCTGTTCGCGCAAATCGGTAAACAGGTTGCGCACCGCCAACCGCTCCCCCATGTTCTGCGCATCAAATTCCTTGCCCCGTGGGTCGAGCGCTGCCACGCCCTTCTTCACCAGACGATCGGCCAGCGGCACATCGCTACAGATCACCAGTTCACCGGGCACCGCGTGCTCCACCAGGTAATCGTCCGCCGCATCCGGGCCGCTCGGCACCACAATCAGCTTGACCAGCGCCAGCCCCGGCTTGGTCTGCGGCTGCCCGGCCACCAGCACCACTTCGAACTGGCGCTTGAGGGCGAACTTCACCACCAGATCTTTGGCCGCCCGCGGACAGGCATCAGCATCGATCCATACACGCATGTTTTTATCCCTTCTGAAAAAGCATCGCGAGCAGGCTCGCTCCCACAAGGTTAACCCTAATCCTGTGGGAGCGAGCCTGCTCGCGAAATGAGCGCAGCGAATGCTTTTTAGGAGGCCTGCACCCGCTGCTTCTCAACCACCCGGCTACGACCATACAACACGACAATCGCAATGATCGCCACGGCCTGAGCACTCAGCGAGTAGGCATCGGCGTGGATCCCCAGCCAGTCAAAGTCAAAGAACGGCACCGGCCGCGTGCCGAAAATCCCGGCTTCCTGCAGCGCTTTCACGCCATGCCCGGCAAACACCACCGACAAGGCGCACAGCAGACCCGCATTGATGCTGAAGAACAGCGCCAGCGGCAACTTCGCCGAACCGCGCAAAATCACCCAGGCCAGGCCGACCAGCAGCACCATCGCCGTGGCCCCACCGGCCAATACGGCGTTGTGCCCTGCGGGACCGGCCTGCAGCCACAGGGTTTCGTAGAACAGAATCACTTCGAACAGTTCGCGATACACCGAGAAAAACGCCAGGGTCGCAAAGCCGAAACGCCCACCGCCACCCACCAGGCTGGTCTTGATGTAATCCTGCCAGGCCGCCGCGTGACGACGGTCATGCATCCACACGCCCAGCCACAGCACCATGACACTGGCAAACAACGCCGTCGCACCTTCCAGCAGCTCGCGCTGCGAACCGCTGACATCGATCACATAAGCTGCCAGCGCCCAGGTGCCCAACCCGGCCAGAAATGCCAGCCCCCAACCGACGTTGACGCTGCGCACCGCCGCCTGTTGGCCCGTGTTGCGCAGGAAGGCCAGGATCGCCGCCAGCACCAGGATCGCTTCCAGACCTTCGCGCAGCAGAATCAGCAAGCCGGAAATGTAACTCAGCGACCAGCTCAAACCGTCGTTGCCCAACAAGCCGGCCGATGCCTTCAACTTGTCCTTGGCCACGTCCAGGCGTTGCTCGACCTCGCTCACCGGCAAGCCGTCCTGCAACGACTGACGGTAGGCCATCAGGGATTTTTCCGTGTCTTTACGCACGTTGGCGTCAATGTTATCCAGCGAGCTCTCGACCAGCTCGAAGCCTTCCAGATACGCCGCTACCGATAAGTCATACGCCTGATCATGCTCACCGGCACGATACGCCGCGATGCTCTTGTCCAGGGTGGCCGCCGTGTAGTCAAGCAGTTGCGCCGGGCCACGCTTGACCTGCGGCGGTTGCGCCCGCTGGGCACGGAAGGTCGCGGCGGCTTGCGGGCCTTCAACGGCCTGTACTTCGGCCGGGGTCTGGCGAGCGAGGTCGGCAATGTTGTAGGTCTTTTCAGACTTGGCCGTCGCCGGGTCAACACTGAAGCCGGCGATATAGGTGGCCAGGTCCCAACGCTGACGATCATCCAGCTGGTCGGCGAAGGCCGGCATGTCAGTGCCTTCAATGCCTTGGCCAAGGGTGCTGTAGATCGCGTAGAGGCTCAGGCGGTCCAGCCGTGAGGCATCACGCAGATCGGTCGGCGCTGGCGTCATGCCGACACCTGCCGGGCCGTCGCCGGCCCCTGAGTCGCCATGGCAGACCGAGCATTGCTGAGCGAACAGCGGCGCGCCCCGTACCGGGTCCGGTGTAATGACCGGGGCCTGGCTGACTTCATAGGCCACGGCCAGCTTCGCACCCAGTTGCCGGGCCTGGCGCGCGACGTCGGCACCATCCTGATGGGCGCCGATGGAATTTCCCATCGCGGCCAGGCTTTGCTCCAGCGCGGCTTTTTCCGGCTTGGCCGGCATGGCTGCAATCAGACTTCCCAGGGTCCTGACCGACTCTTGCTGCGCGCGAAATCCGGACGGGTCCGTGATGCTGCCCGCCTGCACCGTGTCCGGGTAATCCGCGCCGATGAAATCGAGCAAGTGCAGCGCCTGCGGCGCACCTTCGGCGGGAGCGGCCAGTAGCTGAAAACTGCACGCAGCCAAAAGCGGCAGCAACAGCCAGGCCAGGAAACGGGAGGGGGCAATCATGAATGAATCTCAATTGGAAATACGAAGTTACATATTGTTAACGCCTGACGGGTTTCGCTCAAGCTTTGTTGATACTTCTTCGTAATTGCATCGGTTTCGGGAACGGCTCCCCCAAACGAAAAAGGCGACCACCAGGGCCGCCTTTTTTTGTCAGTCGCCGTTTTACACGGCGGCCCTGCGCAACGTCGCCATAAACGCCGCCGCCCCGATGAACAGCCCGGCAAAGGTCCGGTTCATGCGCTTTTGCTGTTTCGGTGTGCGCAACAGACGCAGCACTTTGGACGCCAGACCGGTGTAGCCGGCCATGACGATCAGGTCGACGCAGACCATGGTCACACCGATCACCAGGTACTGGATCAGCAGCGGAGCATGGGGATCGATGAACTGCGGCAGCACCGCCAGCATGAAAACCAGCGCCTTGGGGTTGCTGATGTTCACCAGAAAACCACGGAACACCAAGGCCATCGGCTTGCCGATCTGGCGCACCGCCGCGTCATCGCTCATGTCGCTGGGCAGCGCACGCCATTGCTTGATCGCGAGGTAGACCAGGTATGCCACGCCAAACCATTTGATGGCGTAGAAGGCCGTGGCCGAAGCCGTGAGAATGGCGCCGACACCGGCACCGACGATGGCGATCTGCAAAGCCAGGCCCAGTTGCAGGCCCAGGGCGTTCCAGTAGCCGCGCCAGAAGCCGTATTGCAGGCCGCTGGACATCGACGCAATGGCGCCGGCACCGGGGGACAGGCTGATCACCCAGCAGGCGGCAAAAAAAGCCAGCCATGTTTGAAGCTCCATTGCACACCTCGACTCGGACTCGTGACAGATGTCTAAGCTAATGCGGCTTTGGGTTGGTGACTACCGATTTTTTGCAGGACGGCCAAAAGCAAAAGATCGCAGCCTTCGGCAGCTCCTACATTGAAATGCGATTCCCTGTAGGAGCTGCCGAAGGCTGCGATCTTTTTCGCAAGCCTGCTTACTTTTCGAACCCGCTCGAAGGGAACACATCTGTCCCGCGCCAACGCCGTACCGAACGCTGGAAGAACAGGCTGTTGGGCACCTGCACCATGGCGCTGCCAGTACCAAGCTCTTCGGCCTCGAGCAACGTGGTGTAAAGAAGATTGATCGCCACCACCCGGCCTTTGACACCGGGCTTGTCGGTGGTGTCCACCAACTCGACCACGTCACCTATGCGGAACGGGCCGACGGTAAAGATCAGGATCGCGCACAGCAGGTTCGAGAGCACGCTCCACATGGCGAAAAACGCCACCGCCGCGACCGCGACGAAGCCGGACAACGCGGTCCAGAGCACCGTGGCCGATACACCGAGTCGCTCCAGCACGAAAATCAGCGCGCTGCCCATGATCAGCCAGCGCAAACCGCCCCGCAGCGGCATCATCAATTGCGGCGGAAACGGGTAACGCTCACCGAGGCGGGTCAGGCCTTTGGCGACGAAGCGCTGGGTGAAATAGCCGGCGAGCAGGATCAGCAGGATTTGCACGCCGAGCCAGATCGGCTCGACCCACACCGCCGGCAACGGCAGTTTGAAGGCGTCCATCAGGACAGCGCCTCCAGCTCCGCCTGCATGCTTTCCAGCAATTCCAAGGCTTCCATCCACGCCTCTTCCAGCTCCGCTTCACGCACTTTCAGCCTGGCCTGCTCGGCCAGCAGGTCACGCAATTCGTTCTTGCGCGCCGGCTCGTAGATGTCGCTGTCGCCGAGGCTGGTATCGACCTTCGCCAGTTTTTCGTGGAGCTTGCCCAGTTCGGCTTCGAGCTTGTCAGCCTCACGCTTGTGCGGGGCCAGTTGCTGACGCAACGCCGCTGCGGCCTGACGCTGGGCTTTTTTGTCGGTCTTGTCCGGATTGACCGGGGTGCTGCTGACCGGGGCATTGCGCTGGCGATACTCCACCAGCCAGCGGGTGTAGTCCTCCAGGTCGCCGTCGAACTCCTCGACCTTGCCGTCCGCCACCAGATAGAAATTGTCGGTGGTGCTTTTGAGCAAATGACGATCGTGAGAGACCACCAGTACCGCACCACTGAACTCCTGCAGGGCCATGGTCAGCGCCAGGCGCATTTCCAGGTCCAGGTGGTTGGTCGGTTCGTCGAGCAGCAACAGGTTCGGCCGGTCCCAGGCAATCAATGCCAGGGCCAGGCGCGCCTTTTCACCACCGGAAAAATTCAGCACCGGCTCGTCGATCCGCGCGCCACGGAAGTCGAAACCGCCGAGGAAATCGCGCAGGGTCTGTTCGCGCTCGGTCGGTGCCAGGCGCTGCAAGTGCAGCAACGGGCTGGCCTTGGCATCCAGAGAGTCGAGCTGATGCTGGGCGAAGTAACCGACCACGGTGTTCTCGCCACGGGTCAGGCGACCGGCCAATGGCGAGAGCTCACCGGCAAGGTTCTTGATCAGGGTCGATTTACCGGCACCGTTAGGGCCGAGCAGACCGATTCGCGCTCCTGGGGTCAGTTGCAGCTTGACCTTCTCCAGCACGGTTTTGTCGCCGTAACCCAGGCGGGCATCGGACAGGTCGATCAGCGGGCTGGAAATTTTCTGCGATTCACGGAAGACAAAGTCGAACGGCGAATCGACGTGGGCAGCGGTCAGCTCTTCCATCCGCTCCAGGGCCTTGATCCGGCTCTGGGCCTGACGGGCCTTGGTGGCCTGGGCCTTGAAGCGGGCGATGTAGCTTTCCATGTGCGCACGTTGCACCTGCTGCTTCTCGTAGGCTTGCTGTTGCTGGGCCAGACGTTCGGCACGGGCGCGCTCGAAGGCGCTGTAGCCACCGCGGTACAGGGTGATCTTGCGCTGATCGACGTGGGCCACGTGGTCAACCACGGCATCGAGGAAGTCCCGATCGTGGGAGATCAGCATCAGGGTGCCCGGATAGCTCTTGAGCCACTCCTCAAGCCAGATGATGGCGTCGAGGTCCAGGTGGTTGGTCGGTTCGTCGAGCAGCAGCAGGTCCGACGGGCACATCAAGGCCTGTGCCAGGTTCAGACGCATCCGCCAGCCACCGGAGAAATCCCCGACCTGACGATCCATCTGCTCGTTGGTGAACCCAAGACCGGCCAGCAACTTGCGCGCCCGGGCGTCGGCGGTGTAACCGTCGGCGCTGTCGAGTTCCGAATGCAGGCGGGCCTGTGCGGCACCGTCATGGGCCGCTTCGGCTGCCGCCAGGTCGCGTTGCACCTGGCGCAGGCGCAGGTCGCCATCGAGCACGTAGTCGACCGCCAGGCGTTCGAGGGTGTCGACCTCCTGGCGCATGTGGGCGATACGCCAGTCGGCCGGCAGGAAGCAATCACCCGAGTCCGGGTGCAGCTCGCCCCGAAGCAAGGCGAACAGGCTCGATTTGCCGGCGCCGTTGGCACCGATGAGGCCGGCTTTCTGGCCGGCGTGCAGGGTCAGCTCGGCGTCTTCTAGCAGACGTTGCGGGCCACGCTGTAAAGTCAGGTTCTGAAGTCGAATCATAATGGCGGCGGAGTCTACCAGCTTCGCTCGCAACTGGCGCGAGTAGCACTATGTCCTCTGACCTGTGGAGCTTTTCCCTGACCACTTACGCCCGTCCCGGTGTTGAGCAGGCATGCCTGCAATTGCAGTCGGCGGGGGTCAATGTGTGTCTGTTGCTGTGTGGTGCGTGGCTGGGACACCGAGGCGTGGCCTGCGATGAGCAGCGCTTGCAGCAACTGCGCAGTGTGGCCGCCTCGTGGGACATCGATGTCGTGCGGCCGTTGCGCACCTTGCGCACACAGTGGAAAGCCGCGGCCACGCAAGACGCCGACTTGCATACCTTGCGTGAACAAGTGAAGGCACTCGAGCTGGAAGCCGAACGACATCTGTTGTTGCGGCTGGAGAGAGCGGCGCAGAGTTGGCCGCAAAGTGCCGAGACCGATCTGGCGGCCTGGCTGGAAGGTGCGGCGGCCGAGGCCGCCCACCTGCACCGCGACGCGCTGCATCAGCTGCGCGTCGCGGTAACCGGCACTTAGGAAGCGCTGGTTGGGGTGGTTGCTGCGATCGATGCAGCGGCCGGCGTTGGCGCTGGCGTGGCTGTCGAGGTGGCTGCTGCCAAAGCAGACGTTGCCGCCGGAGCCGGGTTGGCTGGCTTGGCAACTGGTGCAGTGGCTGGTTTGGCAACCGGTGCGGTGGCCGGCTTGGCGGCAACCGGCTTCTTCACTGCAGGTTTGGCTGCGGGTTTTGCAGCAGGTTTTGCAGCAGCCGGTTTGGCGGCAACTGGCTTGGCAGCGGCTGGCTTGGCTGCTGGTTTAGCTGCAGCTGGTTTTGCGGCTGGTTTAGCAGCAGGTTTGGCAGCCGCTTTTACAGCAGGTTTTGCCGCTGGCTTGGCTGCTGGTTTAGCGGCCGGTTTTGCAGCGACAGGTTTTGCAGCCGGCTTGGCAGCAGGTTTCGCAGCTGGTTTCGCAGCAGCGGTGCGGGCAGCTGGTTTAGCGGCCGGTTTTGCAGCTGTTTTTGCAGCCGGTTTAGCAGCAGCGGTTTTAGCCACGGCTGGTTTGGCAGCCGCGGTTTTTGCAGCAGCAGGACGTGCAGCGGCAGGTTTGGCAGCCGTGGTTTTAGCAGCCGGTTTTGCGGCGCTGGCAGCGGCCGGTTTTCTCGCTGCAGGTTTTGCAGCAGGTTTGGCTGCGGCGGTTTTAGCTACCGGTTTGGCAGCGGCCGGTTTTGCAGCAGCAGGCTTGGCCGGTGCTTTTGCAGCAGCCGGTTTGGCAGCGGCTTTCTTCGCAGGTGCCGCAGCAGGCTTGGCCGCGCGCAGGGACAACACCTTGCCGACAGCCTCTTGTACACGACCGACGCCCTGGGCCAGTTTCAGGCTTTCCTGAGCATCGCGCTTGAGTTGCAGAATGTAGCCGCGGGTTTCCGATTGACGATCCTTGAGGGCATCGAGCAGCTCCTCAAGATCGGTCACTGCGCCCTTGGCCTTGGCTTGCGCCTTGGCTTTTCCGGCCGCCGCAGCGTCCTGCAATTTGGTGCGGGACTTGTGCAGTTTTTCTTGCGCTTTTCCGCGCTGCTTTTCCAGTTTGGCGAGCAGTTTTTCAGCATCAGCCAAGGCTTCGGAACAAGCGGTTTCCAGATGCTCGAGCAGGCTGCCCGAGAGTTGTTGGAGCAGGTGCAATGGAGTGTTTACTGGCTTCTTGGTGGCCGACATGGTTTACCTCCTGGCTGAAGTGAGTGCGGCTCATACTAGACCTCTGCAGCAACCGCCGCTAGGGCATGTTGACACTATCGAAAGCGTTGTGTTGCAAAGGACTGAAAAACTTCTGCGTCGGCGTGAAAGCAGTTCACCGTTGCGCGCATTCTCACTGGCATAATCGCCCGCAATTCAGGTCGGAGAGTGCCCATGTCGCGCTACCTTTTTTTATCGCTGTGCGTGTTTTTTTCGGTCGCCCAGGCCGCCGAAACAACACCGGAAAATGAAGCCCACGATCTCGCTTACAGCCTGGGCGCGAGCCTTGGCGAACGCTTGCGCCAGGAGGCTCCCGACCTGCAACTCCAGGCACTGGTCGAGGGATTGCAACAAGCCTATCAGGGCAAGCCGCTGGCGCTGAAAGACGAGCAGATCCAGCAGATATTGACCGAGCATGAAGCGCGGATTGCCATGCAGTCAGCCGAGCCGCAAAGTGAATTGGCACTGGAAAAGGAACAGCGTTTTCTCGCTGCCGAGAAAGCCAGGCCCGGCGTGCGCGAACTGGCTGACGGCGTGCTGCTGACCGAGTTGACGCCGGGCGCTGGCGCCAAGGCAGGACCCAATGGCAAGGTGCAGGTGCTGTACATCGGTCGCTTGCCCGACGGCACGGTGTTCGATCAGAACAGTCAGCCTCAGTGGTTCAGTCTCGACAGCGTGATCGCCGGATGGCGCAGCGCATTGCAAAACATGCCGGTCGGGGCGAAATGGCGACTGGTGATTCCATCGGCCCAAGCCTATGGCGCCGAGGGTGCCGGTGACGTGATCGCACCGTTCACACCACTGGTGTTTGAAGTCGAATTGCGCGGTGCCACCGGCTGACGACACAAACGAAAAACGGCGTGCCTTGGCACGCCGTTTCCAGATCTTGCGGAAAGCGCTTCAGGCCTGAACCGAATCGGCTTCCTTGTGGGCTGTATGCAGCACTTCGATCAGGCAATCTTCCAGCTCGAAGCGTTCATGCAGCAGGCCACCCAGTTCCTTGAATTTCTCGGCGACGCATTTGCCTTCATCGCACAGGTCATTGAACGCGAGCAGCTTCTCGGTGATGACGTCGATGCGCGGGTAGATCGTCTCGGCGAGCTCCAGGCCACGCGTGTCGTTGAAGGCCTTGGCCTCCCCCGTCAGCTGCTCGTAGATCTCGAAATGCCCGGCCGATACATAATCGACCAGCACGCCGCAGAACTCCTGCAAAGGCTTGCGGTTCTCACCCAACGCCTCAGGCTTTGCGCCAAGAGCGTCATAGGCCCCGATCAGTTCGTGTCGTTCCTGCAACCAGCGATCGATCAGCAGGTGCACTCCACCCCAGCGTTCCTGAGCATTCTGACAACTTTCGAGCATGGTGATCTCTCTTCCCTTGTGGGTCAGCTGCTCTATGCCCGTTCGCCTCTTGTAACATCGGTGGGCGGTCAGGCAGAGCGTCATCGAGCAACATAATTCCAATGACACGTGCGGGCCAGATTATGCCCGCACGACACTGGCTTCAAGGTACGCAGGCGATAAAGTTCATACAAGTGTTTAATCGCCGGCAAAGGCCCGGTGCGACGACTCGTCGCTGAGCGGTCGCTGATAGCTGATCCAGACCAGTCGCAGCGACTGGTAAACGGCCAGAATCATCATCGCGACGAAGAACAGCAGGCTCCACTCCGTGAGACTCAGGTCGAACAGCGTCCAGGAAATTTCCACACAATCGACAGCGCCCTTGAACACTTGCTGCAGGACGGATAGCCACGGAGAACCGGCGAGCAGATCCGCCAGATGGGTCGAACACGCCGCTGCCTGGTCCATCGGAAGACTTTGCAGCAGAACCTGCCGCCACGCCGTGACAGTGCCGGCCAGACTGCAACCAAGACTGAGCAGCCAATACAGAACGGTTCCGATGCGACCTGGACCATGGACCGAAGCCATCAGGCAGGCACCGGTCAGGAGCGCCAGACAAAACCGCTGCACCAGACACAAGCCGCAAGGCCGCAGGCCGACCGCATATTCCAGGTAGTAGGAAACGCCCAACGCCAGGGCACCCGCAATGAAAGCCATGAAAAACAAGGAACGTGAGCAGGCCAAAGACATGGCTTATCCGTAAAAGTAGTGACAGACCATTACGGTAGAGGAAAGCGCGGCGGCCTTTCAAGGCAAGCGCCCACGGAGACTTCAGCAGAAGTGTAGGGAAATCCCGACGCAGACGAGAGGATAAAAAGTAGTCCTCTGTAGGACTTTGCCTGCGACGAGAATGGGTAACCGAGTTTCAGCGAATCATCTCACTGCGACGAGGACGATTGCTTCCTCGCCGCAGTTCATCACACAGACGCCGGAGCCTGGCGCCAGCGAATGGGTCAAGCGCGGACTGCCACTGGCAGAGGGGCCGCAAGCAAGCGTTCATCCAGCAATCCCAGGCCTTCCTGAAACAGCTGGTTGCTGCGCTCGGTATCGCCCATTTGCGCCAGCAGCCGCGCCAGCTCCGCACAGGCTTCCGGATTGCGCTGTACACGCAGGCTGCTTTCCAGATAGTCCCGGGCCTTGCCCCACAAACTGTTTTGCAGGCACAGCCGACCGAGTGTCAGCAGCAGGCCCGGATCGGCTGGATGGTCCTTGAGCCAGCCTTCAGCGGCCTGCAACTGGCGGGCCGGATCATTGCCGCGCACCAGCCCGTAGAGACGAGCCAGATGACTGTCGTAGCTGCGCTTGAGCGCGCTGCGCAGGACTTCCTCTGCTTCAACCTGAGCCCCCAATTGCCGCAGTTGCTCGGCATAGGCGAGCACCAGCTGCGGCTCCTGGCGTTGCGCCGAGGTCAGTTGCTGCCAGGCACGTTCGAGCGCTTGCTGTCCCACCGCTCCGTCTTCTTCCCGTTGCGCCGCCAGAGACAGGTTCGCCCCCCAGGCTCGACGCTCCAGCTCGGCGAGTTCGGCCGCTGGCAAGATTTTGTCCTTGCGCAATTCCGGCAGCAGGCGAATCACTGCCGACCAGTCACCACGCTGTTGAAGCAGGCGCTGCAACTGACGCAGGGTCTGCGCGTTATGAGGATGGCGTTCACGCATGGCTTGCAGGGTGGCGAGCGC
Source organism: Pseudomonas sp. GW821-FHT07G06 (assembly GCF_058986625.1). Taxonomy (NCBI): domain Bacteria; kingdom Pseudomonadati; phylum Pseudomonadota; class Gammaproteobacteria; order Pseudomonadales; family Pseudomonadaceae; genus Pseudomonas; species Pseudomonas sp. GW821-FHT07G06. The sequence goes on along the minus strand of NZ_JBYSVW010000003.1, from coordinate 252,127 downwards.
GCCGTCGGTATCACCGCGGTCGGTCTGCAACTGGGCGTGGTTCAAGGCGATCGCCAACTCGGCCTGAGGCTGACGCTCCAGGGCGCGCTCCAGCAAGTTGTCGCTTTCTTCGTAATTGCCTTGTTCGTTTGCGGCACGGGCCGCACCGAGGTAGTAAAGCAACGGCTGGCGCTCGGCTTCGGCAGCCCGATGCAAGTGACGTTGCGCGCTGGCCCAGCGCCCCTCGGCCAGGTCCAGTTGACCGTGCTCGATCGCCACCTGCACCCGACGGCTGCGATTACGCCGGGACCACGGGTTGACCACCCCGCTGGAAGCCATCACCAGTTCGACCAGCGCCTTGATACCCCAGATCACCAGCCACAGCACAACCACCAGTGCCAAAGTAGCCCACAGGCTCGACTCATAGCGGAAGGTCTTGTAGGCAATCAGCACGTAACCGGAATGTTCGGCAATCGCCAGCCCCAGCACAGCGGCAGCGGCGATCACCAGGAACACGATCACATAGAGGCGCTTCATGGCGTGGCCTCCGGCGCGGTGTTCGCGGCAGGCCTGGCCATTGGCTTGACCGAATCTTCGGCGTTGACGTTGCGCCGCTCCAGGTACCCCTGCACCGCGCTCAGGGTGCCGGTCATGTCTGGGGTGACTACGGTGACAGGTTGCCTGCTCAGCTCGGCTACCTGCTCAAGCATGACTTTGCTTTGCGAGTTGTCCGGGTTGAAGTTGCCCTTGAGGATGTCCCGCGCTTCGTCCAGCACTTGGGAGTACACCGCAGCCTGACCATTGAGTGCGGCCCACTGTGCCTGCTCCAGCGCCAGGCTCAGGGCCAGGCGCACCTGACTCAGGCTCTGGCCGGCCAGCAATGGGCGAACGTTTTTATCGGCATTGAAATCGATACGGATGTAGCGCGAAATCTGATCCCACCATTGCGCCCAGCGACTGGCACCGTCGCCATCGGCGGTCAGGCCCAGCAGCGAATCGCCACGGTCCTTGTACTCCGGCGCCAGCTCGGTGAGGCTGGCCACTTGATCGCGCAGCGCGCCCAGACGCAGAAAGAGCCCGGTGCGGTCCGGTTGTTCGGTACTGCGCAAGGCAATGAGGGTCTTGGCCACCTGCTCGCGCGCGGCAAAGGAGCCCGGATCATTCTGCTCACGCAGTATCTCGTCGGCACCCTGGACCAATGCCTGGGCGCTGCTGATGTCCTGCAAGGCAGACAGTCGCAGACTGGCCAGACGCAGCAAGTGCTCGGCCTCGGCCAGACGCCAGTCCTTGCGACTGGCGCCGAGTACGGTTTCCAGACGCTGGTTCAAACGCTGCTGATCACCTTGCAGCTGGATCACCAGGCGACTGCGTGCTTCCAGCTCATCGGCAGGTGGCAATTGTGCCAGACGTGCACTCAGGCGCTCTTCATTGAGCTTGAGGTTCTGCGCCTGGTCATTCAGCGCCTGCACCTGGCTCAGTTGCTGCTGATTGTTGGCCTGCAGGTGACGCACCTGCCAGACACCCCAACCGCCCACCGCGACACCGGCCGCGCCCAGCAGCAGCGCGAGGATGGCCAGACCATTGCCTCGACGCTGCTCGGCAGCAGGTGGCGGCGGCATTTCATCAACAGGAGCATCAACAGGTACATCAAGCACCGGTCGCGAGTCATCTTTAGGCAAGGCTGTTTCGCTCACGTATCCATCCTTTGCATCAGAAAACGGGTACGGGTTGCTCCCGTAACGCCGTCAGCAAGGCCGCGGCACTCGCGCCACGACAATCCACAACTGTTTTGGCCCCGGCGGCACGCGCCAGCTCGGCAACCCTGGGGCTTGGTACAAACAACGGCAACCGCGCCAACTGCGGCCAGGCATCGCCGGCCAATTGATGCAGGTGCTCAAAACCTTGTCCACTGCTGACCACCAGCCCGTTCAGGCGTTCCGCCTGGATCCGTTGCGGCAGCACTTGCGGCGGGTAAATCGGCATTGCCCGGCGGTACAGCTCCAGATACTCGACACTAGCACCTAGCTCACGCAAACGCTCAGCCAGCAACTCGCGCCCTCCTTCCCCGCGCAGGATCAGCACCCGCGCATCGGATGGTGCGATAGCCTCGCGCAGGCGGGAAAGTTCGAGCAAAGCTTCACTGTCATCGCCTTCTGCCGGGAAGCTCACATCCAATCCGTGAGACTGGAGGATCTGCGCTGTCGCCGCGCCGACGCTGAACCACTTCACAGCGGGCGGCGCCGGCCGAAACCGCTCGAGCAGTTCGACGCCGATCCGGGCGGCAGGCTTGCTGACCACGATGATTGCGCAGAACGTTTCCAGCGTCTGAATCACCTGGCGCATTGTGTCAGTCGCCGCAATCGGCACGATGTCCAAAAGCGGCAGACTGCTGCTGAAAATCCCCTGTCCGGCCAAAAAGCTGCCCAGCGCCGCCGCCTCGTCGGCGGGACGCGTCAGCAGCAAGCGCCAGCCGATCACTCGTGACCTGCCTCGCCATAGACCGCTTTGAGAATGGCGTCGGCACCCTGGCTCAGAAGGTCTTCAGCGACACGCACACCCAGTGCCTCGGCATCGCCGCGAGGGGCACGGGCTTGTGCGCTGAGCAGCAGGCCACCGGCTGGATCGCCCACCAGCCCGCGCAACCAGAGCTGTTCACCCTCCAGCACGGCGTAGCAGGCAATCGGCACCTGGCAACCGCCATTGAGGTGCTTGTTGAGGGCACGTTCGGCAGTCACGCGGGTGGCGGTGTCCTGGTGATGCAGGGGCGCCAGCAGCGCATGGATTTCAGTGTCGGCGCTGCGGCATTCGATACCCACCGCGCCCTGGCCACCGGCCGGAAGGCTGTCGTCGACACTGATGGCCGAAGTGATGCGATCTTCAAAACCCAGCCGGATCAGGCCGGCAGCGGCAAGGATGATGGCGTCGTATTCACCGGCATCAAGCTTGGCCAGGCGCGTGTTGACGTTGCCGCGCAGGAAGCGGATTTCCAGATCAGGGCGACGGGTCAGCAATTGCGCCTGGCGGCGCAGGCTGGAGGTGCCGACGATACTGCCCTGAGGCAACTCGTCCAGGCTGGTGAAGGTGTTGGAAACGAAGGCGTCGCGCGGGTCTTCCCGTTCGCAAATGCAGTACAGGCCGAGACCTTCGGGGAAGTCCATCGGCACGTCCTTCATGGAGTGCACGGCGATGTCGGCTTCATTGTCCAACAGCGCGGTTTCGAGTTCCTTGACGAACAGGCCCTTGCCGCCGATTTTCGACAGCGGTGAGTCAAGCAGCTTGTCACCACGGCTGACCATGGGGACGAGAGTCACCAGCAGGCCCGGATGAGCTGCTTCAAGGCGGGCTTTGACGTATTCGGCCTGCCACAGGGCGAGTGCGCTTTTGCGGGTGGCGATGCGGATTTCGCGAGAGGACATGGATCAATCCGTACTGAATAGATACGGCGGATAATAACAGCTCAGCCAAATCCACTTTGACTTGTATCAGATACTACTCGGCCTCCCTGGCCCCGGATGTCCGGCAATAGGGTGTTAAATTCGCCTGCGCACAGCTGTTTAGAGCTGTTGCATCATCTTGCGCACGCCAGCCACATGGCGCCGGCTGACGATCAGCGCATCACCATTGAGGCCTTTGAGGAACAGCTGGAAATGCCCCAGGGGTGTGCGTTGCAGTCGCTCGATACGCTCACGGGCGACCAGTGCGTTGCGATGGATACGCACGAAACGGTCACCGAATTCGTCCTCGAGGGCCTTGAGTGGCTCATCGAGCAGTACTTCACCGCTTTCGTGACGCAAGGTTACGTATTTGTGGTCGGCAATGAAGTACACCACCTGATCCAGCGGAATCAACTCGATCCCTTTACGGGTTCGGGCGCTGATATGGCTGCGCGGTCCGCTGCCGCTTTCGGCAGCAGGGCGGGTCAGGGCGGCGAGCTGGGCACGATTTGGGCGCTCGGCTCTCTTTAATGCGTCATGTAACTGTTCAGTTCTCACAGGTTTCACCAGATAGCCTACGGCGCTGGCCTGTAAGGCTTCCACGGCAAATTCATCGGGCCCGGCGCAGAACACCACGGCGGGCGGAGTTTCGCGTTCGCATAACCGTGCAGCCACTTGCAGGCCATCGAGGCCGGGCATGCGGATATCAAGCAGCACGATATCCGGCTTGTGGCTGTCGATCAGTGCCAACGCCTCTTCGCCATTCGTGGCGCTAGGCTCCAGGACACTGTATCCCTCGAGTTCGCCAACCATTCGGCACAGGCGCTCGCGGGCCAAGGGTTCGTCATCAACGATCAGGACATTCATATTGCGCTGGATTCCTGCGTGAGTCTCGCACAAGGATAGCGTAGACAGGTGAAGTGACGTCCGTCACCGCGATCCACGCTAAGACTAGCCCGAGCGTCAAAAAGTGCCGCTGGTCCGGCGGCTAAATTTTCATCTGCCGGGCGATTGGCGGCCCAGGCCCGCATTGGCGACACATCGCCACAGGGTTTGCTGATATGCAATATGAACACCCCCCCTCTTCTTCTGGTCAGCGGCTGCACCGAGAAGTGCGCTGATCCTACTGTCCAACTGTAGACGGTTGCCGGGACGTTATTGCTCAATTGAAAAATATCGTTGCGCTAACGTAGGAGCGAGCTTGCTCGCGATGGGCGTTAACGATAACGCGTGCCTCCTGGATAAACGCGTCGACTTCAGGTTCATCGCGAGCAAGCTCGCTCCTACACCAAAAAACGTATCGACCAGTGTCAGCGACAGGGTTGGCAACCCTGTTATTATCCGCGCCAGCGTTCCACGCCTTCTTTCTTCAAGCCGATACGAGCGAATTCATGAGCACTGACAAGACCAATCAGTCCTGGGGCGGCCGCTTCAGTGAACCCGTCGACGCCTTCGTCGCCCGCTTCACCGCCTCCGTCACTTTCGACCAGCGCCTGTATCGCCACGACATCATGGGTTCTATCGCCCACGCCACCATGCTGGCCAAGGTCGGCGTGCTGACCGATGCCGAGCGCGACAGCATCATCGATGGCCTGAAGACCATCCAGGGTGAAATCGATGCCGGCCAGTTCGACTGGCGCATCGACCTTGAAGACGTCCACATGAACATCGAGGCGCGGCTGACCGACCGCATCGGCGTGACCGGTAAAAAACTGCACACCGGCCGCAGCCGTAACGATCAGGTCGCCACCGATATCCGCCTGTGGTTGCGGGACGAAATCGACCTGATCCTGGCCGAAATCACTCGCCTGCAAAAAGGCTTGCTGGAGCAGGCCGAGCGCGAAGCCGCCAGCATCATGCCGGGGTTCACCCACCTGCAGACGGCCCAGCCAGTGACCTTCGGGCACCACATGCTGGCCTGGTTCGAGATGCTCAGCCGCGACTACGAGCGCCTGGTCGACTGTCGCAAGCGTACCAACCGCATGCCGCTGGGCAGCGCGGCACTGGCCGGCACCACCTACCCGATCGATCGTGAATACACCGCCCAACTGCTGGGTTTCGACGCGGTTGGCGGCAATTCGCTGGATAACGTCTCCGATCGCGATTTCGCCATCGAATTCTGCTCGGCCGCCAGCATCGCGATGATGCACCTGTCACGCTTCTCCGAAGAGCTGGTGCTGTGGACCAGCGCGCAATTCCAGTTCATCGACCTGCCCGACCGTTTCTGCACCGGCAGCTCGATCATGCCGCAAAAGAAAAACCCCGACGTGCCGGAGCTGGTGCGCGGCAAGACCGGTCGCGTATTCGGCGCTCTGATGGGCCTGCTGACCCTGATGAAAGGCCAGCCCCTGGCCTACAACAAGGACAACCAGGAAGACAAGGAACCGCTGTTCGACGCCGCCGACACCCTGCGCGACTCGCTGCGGGCCTTTGCCGACATGGTGCCGGCGATCAAGCCCAAGCACGCGATGATGCGCGAAGCAGCCCTGCGCGGCTTCTCCACCGCCACCGACCTTGCCGACTACCTGGTGCGTCGCGGCCTGCCATTCCGTGATTGCCACGAAATCGTCGGTCACGCCGTCAAGTACGGCGTGGACAGCGGCAAGGACCTGGCGGAAATGAGCCTGGAAGAACTGCGCAAGTTCAGCGACCAGATCGATCAGGACGTGTTCGCCGTGCTGACCCTCGAAGGCTCGGTCAATGCCCGTAACCACATCGGCGGCACCGCGCCGGCGCAGGTGAAGGCTGCTGTGGCTCGCGGTCAGGCGCTGCTCGCCAGCCGTTAAAAGCTTCGCGAGCAGGCTCGCTCCCACAGGGTTTGATGTGTGAACCCAATCCAATGTGGGAGCGAGCCTGCTCGCGATGACTGACTTCCAAACGCTACAAAACCTACCTCTTGGCAGCAATCATCGCCATGAACGCCGGCATCGCCGCTTCCCGATCAGCCGCCACACGCTGCACATTCGGATTACCCCCCAAAAACTCCAGCAACGCCTTGGCCTTCGGCATCTCGGCCAATAGATCGATGCCAAACAACTTCTTGGCGACCCCACACGCCAGCGGCACGCTGAACAGGAAATACAGATCCGCCACGCTCAAGCTGTCACCAGCCACGTAAGGGCCGAATTTGCCGTGCCGGCCCAGCGCAGCCATCCCCAGCAACAATTCGGCCTTGGTTTTTTCCTTGATCGCATCCGGCAGGGTCATGCCGAAAAACGCTTCGGCATAGCAGGCTCGCGCTGGCAGTTCGATATACAGCTCGATTTCCCTGGCCAGTGCCAGCACCTGCGCGCGCTCAAACGGGTCGCTCGGCAGCAGCGGCGTGCCGTTGTGATTTTGTTCGAGGTACTCAAGGATTATGCTGGTTTCATTGATGAATCCCTGCTCTACGTGCAACACCGGGACCTTTCCACGCGGGCTGATGGCCAGTGCTTCGGGGGCGGTGCCGCCGTAAAACGGCACTTCTTCGAAAGGCAGTCCTTTTTCCAGCAGCGCCAGTTTGACCATGTTGTAGTAGTTACTGACGGAGAATCCATAAAGCTTGATCATCACAAAGCCTCCAGGCCATGCGGGGTGGGCAGTGCCTGTTTATAGAACGCTCGAGGGTTTCTTGCCAGCAGCATCACGCCAATGAATACAGGTAAACTGGCTGCCTTTCCCTGAGGAGCCTGCCATGAGCGAGCCAATCGACATCGAAGACGACGAAGAAGAATTCGCCGAAAATACCTTGATCGAAGCTATCGAAAATCAGATCGAAAGCGACAACCCGCCAGCGGCCAAGGCGACCTTCAACAAGCTGACCCTGGTGGGCTACGAGCGGGAAGAGATTCTCAACCTGATGGCTCACGTTTTGGCGGTAGAAATCGACGCGATCCTCGAAGAAGACCGCGCGTTCAATACCGAATGGTACGAAGCTGCGCTGCGCGCGTTGCCCGAGCTGCCGCCGCAAAAGCAGTAAGATCAAAAGATCGCAGCCTGCGGCAGCTCCTACCTGGAATGCGATCCACGTAGGAGCTGCCGCAGGCTGCGATCTTTTTATGCGAGTCAAAAATCTCTGTCGCCAGCACTGGACATGCCGGACAAGCGGGTTCACCTTAGGAGCGCTGTCGTCCAATTCCTAGAAAGTCTGGAGTCCTTATGTCGCTTACCCCTGAGCTGGTTGCCGAACTGGAAGTCCTCGCACTCTTCAACCTGGACAGTTCCCAGGAAGGTCTGAAAATTCATCAGACCGCTGCCCCGAAACACATTGCCGCCGCCAAACGCCTCTTTGAAAAAGAACTGACCGACCAGCCTGATGGCGGTTACCTGACCAGCCTGGGTCGTGATGCCGCGCAAAATGTGCAAAGCGTGCTGACTATTCTTAACGCCGAAGTAACAGCCTGAATTCTGCCGCATCGCCCACGGAGACCCCGATCCAGGGATTTCCGCGGGCACATCCCCCCCTGATTTCTGTCTCCACCGATAAAAATCTGACGTCAGAAAAATAAATCAGCTTAAAAGTCCTCGCCTCAAGGCGCTAAACTGCCCCTCATCCGAAGAGCCCCACGTCCGAGCCCTGCGAGCCGGTTTGAGCTGACATGACGCGCACCCATGAAATCCGCCCCGATCTGGACGAGGGAATCGACCGCAAGGTTCTCAGCCAGCTGCGCGCACGTTTTCTGAAACTCAACGAAGGACGCATGGCGCGCGCCATGGAAGGCTTGTCGACCCGCCAGCAAGGGGTCCTGACCTTGCTGCCGCTGTTTTTCCACGTTAATCATCCGCTATTGCCCGGCTACGTTTCCGGCAGTACGCCGGCGGGGCTGTCGAATTTCGAACCGGACGCCAATGTCCTCGCAGAAGCCCAGCGCCTGACCCGCTCGTTTTCCTACAAGCCTCGCCACGGCAGCAACCCGCCGAGGTCGATTCATGGACTGTTCCTGATGGGCAGCCTCGGCACCCTGGCCCAGGCCGACCAGAGCGACATGGATGTGTGGGTCTGCCATGGGCCGGACCTGACCGAGAACGAACTCGCCGAACTGCGCAAAAAATGCCAGCTGCTGGAAGCCTGGGCCGCCAGTCAGGGCGCCGAAGCACACTTTTTCCTGATCGAACCGACCCGTTTCGTCCGTGGCGAGCGCGATACCCAACTGAGTTCGGAGGATTGCGGTACCACCCAGCACTACCTGTTGCTGGATGAGTTTTACCGCACCGCAATCTGGCTGGCCGGGCGTACGCCGATCTGGTGGCTGGTGCCGGTCTACGAAGAATCGAGCTACGACCGCTACACCCATACCTTGATTTCCAAGCGCTTTATCCGCGCCGATGAAACCCTCGACCTTGGCAACCTGGCCTTTATCCCGCCCGGCGAATTTATCGGCGCCGGGCTCTGGCAGTTGTTCAAGGGCATCGAGTCGCCCTACAAGTCGGTACTCAAGCTGCTGCTGACCGAGGTATATGCCAGTGAACACCCCAGGGTCCATTGCCTGAGCCTGCGCTTCAAGCAAGCGGTGTTCGCCAACCGGCTCGACCTCGACGAGCTGGACCCGTACGTCGTGGTGTACCGGCGCATCGAGGAATACCTGATCGCCCGCAACGAACCGGAACGGTTGGAACTGGTGCGTCGCGCGCTGTACCTGAAGGTCAATCGCAAACTGACCGGCAGCAGCCGTACCCAGAGCTGGCAACGCTCTTTGCTCGAGCGTCTGGCCCATGAATGGCGCTGGGACCAGCGCCAACTGGCCCTGCTCGATAGCCGCAGTCAGTGGAAAGTCCGCCAGGTCGGCTCCGAGCGGCGGGCGCTGGTCAATGAACTGAACTACAGCTACCGCTTCCTCACCCAGTTTGCCCGACAGGAGCAAACGGTCAGCCGCATCAACAAGCGCGACCTGAGCGTCCTCGGGCGTCGGCTATACGCCGCTTTCGAGCGCAAGGCCGGCAAAGTCGAATTCATCAACCCCGGTATCGCCCCGGACCTGGCTGAAGACACCCTGACGCTGGTGCACGCGCCGAACAGGAAAGAATCGGGGCAAAGCCAGTGGGGTGTGTACAACGGCAGCCTGACGGCGCTGGAGTGGGAACATTTCGCGCCGATCAAACGCAGCCGTCACTTGCTTGAGCTGCTGACCTGGTGCCACCGCAATGGCGTAATCGACAGCAGTACACGCCTGGCCCTGCACCCTGGCACCAGCGACTTGAGCGAGTTCGAGCTGTTCAACCTGCTCGGCAGCCTGCAACAGACTATCGCCCTGCCCTTGCCCACCGTCGCCGAAGAACCTCTGCTGCGCGCCAGCGTGCCGAGTGAAGTGCTGATTCTGGTGAATGTCGGGATCGATCCGCTCAAGCACCATCGTGACCTGAACATCCTGATGACCACCGAGCGCACCGATTCCCTGAGCTACGCCGGCGTTCGGGAAAACCTGGTGCTGACACTGGACCAGGTCACGCTCAATAGCTGGAACGAAGTGCTGGTGGCTCGCTACGACGGCCCCCACGCCCTGCTCGACTGCATTCGCGATTATCTCAACAACCTGCCAGCCGGGCCGCAACAGCCGAAGCTGAGGGTGCGCTGTTTCTGCCATAACCGCGCGCAGTTCATCGCCCAACGGGTGGAAGACATCCTCGATACCGCGCAGAACCTGCTGCTGAGCCGGCTCAATCACCGCTACCTGATCCAGGTCCAGCAGCACTACCACGTGCTGGAGCTGGTGCCGGGACAGGTCCAGCACATCGCACTGGACACCCTGCCGGCGCTGATCGACTACCTGGGTGAAGAAATGGCGAGCTACAGCCCGCTTCACCTGGACCCAAACGCACTGGAAGAGCACGACCTTGCGCTGTTCCTGCCAACGGGCCAGCCGGACTGCGTCCAAGTGTTCTATCGGGTCAACGAAGATCAGGCCGATCTGTACGTGCTCGATGAGTTCAACGCCCTGTGGCAGCAACGTCTGCCCTGGCACGACGAGCAAAGCCTGCTGGTGCCGCTGCAGCGTTTCCTGCAATCGATCCAGTACCGTCGCGATGCCCTGTTGCCAATGGACGCTGCCCACCCCTTGAGCCTCGACACCCGGTATTGCCAGCTGTTGCCGTCAGGCCCTGGTCGGGCGCGTCGCATTGAACCCCGGCCGGTGCCGCAGACGCCAGCGAACAAACCGTTTTACGACGTGCAGGCGATCGTCGGCAAAGCCGCACCGGGTCAGGTGCAGGTGACGTTGTATTGCAATCAACGGGAGTTTTCCGAACTGGAGCATGGCGACCAGCTGTTCAGCGTGGTCGCCCGGGAAATCGTCGGGCAGCGCCGGGAAACCGAACGCTACCGCTGCTACATCACCGACCTCGACCTGTCAGGCCTGCTCGGCGAAGGGCAGAGTTCCACCCATTTGTACCTGCGTTACAAGGCAGACCTGGAGCAGGCATTGAACGAGGCGCTCGATCAGGTCTGAGGGGATGTCACTCCGGGAACGCGCCGCCATTGGCCGGCTGCGATTCGACTTCCAGCAGCGTCAGCTTCAGGGTCTTGCCGCCCGGAGCTGGCCAATCGATATGCTGGCCAACCTTCAGGCCGAGCAGCGCGCTGCCCACCGGTGCCAGGATCGAGACCTTGCCTTCGTCGGCATTCGCATCCTTGGGGTACACCAGGGTCAGGTGGTAGTCCTTGCCACTGCCTTCTTCCCGGCAATGCACACGGGAATTCATGGTCACGACATCCGCCGGCACTTCATCGTGGCCGACCACGGTATCGGCGCGATCCAGTTCGGTTTGCAACGCAATAACGCCCGGCAGCGTGTCGTCCAGGCTGTCGATCAGACGCTCCAGACGCTGGACGTCCAGACGGGTAAGGGTGATGGAAGGTGCGGTCATGATCTGGGCAGACTCCTTTCTTCTGCACGAAAAAAGCAAAACCCCGCCAGAAAAAGGCGGGGTTTTCACAAGCCTCGATGGGTTGAGGCGTATCTGGACACTATCACAGCTCAAAAAATATACAAGCCGGGGCCGGATGCCAGCACCGCCCCCTGTAGGAGCTGCCGAAGGCTGCGATCTTTTGATCTGGATTTTTGGCGGCCCTGAAGCTGCTGAAGACGCTGAAGATCAAAAGATCGCAGCCTCGCTTCGCTCGACAGCTCCTACAGGGAGGTGGCTTTGCGCTCAGAGGCCTGGGCGCAAATGACACGACGGCGATCATCGTCCGCCGAGCGCCATTCGCGGATGTCTTCGACATGGCGGAAGCAGCCCAGGCAGACTTTCTGCTCGTCCAGCCGACACACACCGCTGCACGGCGACGGCACCGCCGGGCTGACATTGCTGTAGAGCGGCTTCGGTGGGCGGACAGACGCAGGCTGGGTCACGATCTCACAGGCCTTCGAAATCGAGCTCGACGCCGGCCTGCTGCTGGACGATTCGCTCGAGCATTTCACCCAACTGCTCTTCACTCTTGTCGCACATCCAGCGCTCGCTTTCTTCGTCGTAGTCGAAGTGGAAACCACCGGACACCGCCGCCAGCCACAGCTGACGCAGCGGCTCCTGGCGACTGAAGATCAACTGGCTGCCGTTCTCGAACTTGACGGTCAGCACACCGGCCGAGCTTTCGAGGTCGATATCCAGGTCGCTGTCGTCAAAGATGTCCTCCAGGGTTTGCTGGGTGGCATCGACCAGGTCGTGGAAACGCGCTTCGGACAAACTCATTACGGCAACCTCAAAAAGTGTCTGATCAGGCTCAAGCGCCGCAAGATACGACCGAGCCCTGCTGAATGCAAAGAATAACGACCTGTGGGAGCGAGCCTGCTCGCGAATGGCAGGTACATTCAACCTATTCGTTGGCTGACACACCGCTTTCGCGAGCAGGCTCGCTCCCACAGGGATTGCACGTTACCGACCTGCACCCGCCCAACCCCCGCCGGACGGGCGGTCCGTTGCATAGGCAAGCTGCCGGGTGGCCGGTATACTCCGGCGCAATTAATGCATTTTCAAGGATTTCGCCATGAAGCGCCTGATCTCTTCCCTTGCTGCGCTCCTCGCGGTTGCCTGCCTTGTGTCGGCCTGCGGTCAAAAAGGCCCGCTGTACCTGCCCGATGAAGACCAGGACCCTGTCGAGCAAGCCAAGTCGTCGCAGCAGCAGCCTGCCTCCAAAGCACACAAGCACGACGTCTACCAATAATAAGGGAACCTCATGGACGCTTTTAACTACCGTGACGGTGAACTGTTCGCGGAAGGTGTTGCCCTGTCTGCCATCGCCGAGCGCTTTGGTACGCCGACCTACGTTTACTCCCGTGCACACATCGAAGCCCAGTACCTGGCTTATGCCGATGCGCTGGCTGGCACGCCGCACCTGGTGTGCTTCGCAGTCAAGGCCAACTCCAACCTGGGCGTCCTGAATGTCCTGGCGCGTCTGGGCGCCGGTTTCGACATCGTCTCCCGTGGTGAACTGGAGCGTGTACTGGCCGCTGGCGGCAGCGCCGACAAGATCGTGTTCTCCGGCGTCGGCAAGACCCGTGACGACATGCGTCGCGCCCTGGAAGTCGGCGTGCACTGCTTCAACGTCGAATCCACCGACGAGCTCGAACGCCTGCAAGTGGTCGCTGCCGAACTGGGCGTTCGGGCGCCGATTTCGTTGCGCGTCAACCCGGACGTCGATGCCGGCACCCACCCGTACATTTCCACCGGTCTGAAAGAGAACAAGTTCGGCATCGCCATCGCCGACGCCGAAGACGTGTACGTGCGTGCCGCGCAGTTGCCGAACCTGGAAGTGGTCGGCGTCGATTGCCACATCGGCTCGCAACTGACCACCCTGCCGCCGTTCATCGACGCTCTCGACCGCCTGCTGGGCCTGGTCGACCGCCTCGGCGATTGCGGCATCTACCTGCGCCATATCGATCTCGGTGGCGGCCTGGGCGTGCGCTACAAGGACGAGGAGCCGCCACTGGCTGGCGACTACATCAAGGCCGTGCGTGAACGCCTCGACGGTCGCGACCTGGCGCTGGTGTTCGAGCCGGGCCGCTTCATCGTCGCCAACGCCGGTGTATTGCTGACCCAGGTCGAATACCTCAAGCACACCGAGCACAAAGACTTCGCCATCGTCGACGCCGCCATGAACGACCTGATCCGCCCGGCGCTGTACCAGGCCTGGATGGACGTCACGGCCGTGCGCCCGCGTCAATCGGCAGCCCGCGCCTACGACATCGTCGGCCCGATCTGCGAGACCGGCGACTTCCTGGCCAAGGATCGTCAGCTGGCCCTGGAAGAAGGCGACCTGCTGGCCGTGCATTCGGCCGGTGCCTACGGGTTTGTCATGAGTTCCAACTACAACACCCGCGGCCGTACCGCTGAAGTGTTGGTGGACGGTGATCAGGCATTTGAAGTGCGTCGCCGTGAAACGGTAGCCGAGTTGTTTGCTGGCGAAAGCCTGCTGCCGGAGTAAAACCATGCTGCTGCGTTTTACCAAGATGCACGGCCTGGGCAATGACTTCATGGTCCTCGACCTGGTCAGCCAGCACGCGCACATCCTGCCCAAGCATGCCAAGCAATGGGGCGACCGGCACACCGGCATCGGTTTCGACCAGTTGCTGATCGTCGAGGCACCGAGCAATCCGGACGTGGATTTCCGCTACCGGATCTTCAACGCCGACGGTTCCGAAGTGGAACAGTGCGGCAACGGTGCACGCTGCTTCGCCCGTTTCGTGCTCGACAAGCGCCTGACCGCAAAGCGGCTGATTCGCGTCGAGACCAAAAGCGGCATCATCGAACTGGACGTGCGTAACGACGGCCAGATCAGCGTGAACATGGGCGCCCCGCGCCTGGTGCCGGCGGATATTCCGTTCCAGGCACCGGAGCAGGCCCAGAGTTATCAGGTCGACGTCGACGGCACCCCGGTCGATCTGGCCGCCGTGTCCATGGGCAACCCCCACGCCGTGGTGCGGGTCAGCGATATCAACAACGCGCCGGTGCATGAACTGGGACCGAAAATCGAACATCACCCGCGCTTCCCGGCACGGGTCAATGTCGGTTTTCTCCAGGTCATCGACCGGAGCCGCGCGCAGTTGCGCGTCTGGGAACGTGGAGCCGGGGAAACCCAGGCTTGCGGAACCGGCGCCTGTGCCGCCGCAGTGGCCGCGATCAGCCAGGGGTGGATGGATTCGCCGCTATTGATCGACCTGCCTGGCGGGCGCTTGTCCATCGAATGGGCAGGCCCTGGCCAGCCGGTGATGATGACCGGCCCGGCAGTGCGCGTATACGAAGGACAAGTGCGTCTTTGAGTGAGCGAAATCCATGACAGACAAGCCTCAGGTACCCGCACGACAAGCTGACGAATCACCGTCCGAAAGCCTGGAGGCGGCGGCTGTTGCCGCGTACCTGGAGGCTCATCCGGACTTCTTCGTCGAGCACGAAGAGCTGCTCCCGTCCCTGCGTATTCCCCATCGACGCGGCGATACCGTGTCGCTGGTGGAGCGTCAGATGACCATTCTGCGCGACCGCAACATTGAACTGCGTCATCGCCTGTCGCATTTGATGGACGTGGCCCGGGACAATGACCGGCTGTTCGAAAAGACCCGTCGCCTGATCCTCGCGCTGATGGACGCCGCCAGCCTGGAAGACGTGGTGATGTGCGTCGAAGACAGCCTGCGCCAGGAATTCCAGGTGCCCTTCGTCAGCCTCATCCTGCTCGGTGACAACGCCATGCCGGTGGGCCGCTGGGCCACTCACGCCGAAGCGCAAGTGGCCATCGGCGGCTTGCTCTCGGAAGACAAAAGCGTCAGCGGCAGCCTGCGCGAGCATGAACTGGACTTCCTGTTCGGCGAAGAACAGCGCAAGCAGATCGGCTCCACCGCGGTCGTCGCCATCAGCCACCAGGGCATCCACGGCATCCTGGCCATCGCCAGCCGTGATCCGCAGCACTACAAAAGCTCGGTGGGCACCTTGTTCCTGAGCTACATCGCTGAAGTCATGGGTCGCGTGCTGCCACGGGTCAACAATTCCCTGCGCTCGGTACGCTGAACATGGAACGACAACTGGACGCTTACTGCGAACACCTGCGCAGTGAGCGGCAGGTGTCGCCGCACACGCTGTCGGCCTACCGCCGCGACCTCGATAAAGTGCTGGGCTGGTGCGTCAAACAGAACATCGGCAGTTGGGCGGCGCTGGATATCCAGCGCCTGCGCAGCCTGATTGCCCGCCTGCACGCCCAAGGGCAATCGTCCCGCAGCCTGGCGCGATTGCTGTCGGCCGTTCGCGGGCTCTATCACTACCTCAATCGCGAAGGCCTGTGCGACCACGATCCGGCCAATGGCCTGGCGCCGCCGAAAGGTGAACGCCGCCTGCCGAAAACCCTCGACACCGACCGCGCCCTGCAACTGCTGGAAGGTGGTGTGGAGGATGACTTTCTGGCACGTCGGGACCAGGCGATTCTGGAGTTGTTCTACTCTTCCGGGCTGCGGCTGTCGGAGCTGACAGGGCTCAACCTCGATCAACTCGACCTCGCCGACGGCATGGTCCAGGTGCTCGGCAAAGGCAGCAAGACCCGCCTGCTGCCGGTGGGACAAAAAGCCCGCGAAGCGCTGGAGCAGTGGCTGCCACTGCGGGCCATGGCCAACCCGGCGGACGATGCGGTGTTCGTCAGCCAACAGGGGCGACGTCTCGGCCCCCGAGCGATCCAGGTGCGGGTCAAGGCTGCCGGCGAGCGCGAACTGGGACAGAACCTGCATCCGCACATGCTGCGGCACTCCTTCGCCAGCCATCTGCTGGAATCCTCCCAGGACCTGCGCGCGGTGCAGGAGCTGCTCGGGCACTCGGACATCAAGACCACGCAGATCTACACCCACCTGGACTTCCAGCACCTGGCCACGGTCTACGACAGCGCCCACCCAAGGGCCAAACGCATTAAGGGCGACGATTCATGAGCATTCAGTTGATCACCTTCGACCTCGACGACACCCTGTGGGACACCGCACCCGTCATCGTCAGTGCCGAAGCCATATTGCGTGCATGGCTGACCGAACATGCGCCCAACCTGGGGGCGGTGCCGGTGGAACATTTGTGGGCCATACGCGAACGCATCCTGAGCATCGAACCGAACCTCAAGCACCGCATCAGCGCCTTGCGCCGGCGCGTGTTGTTCCAGGCCCTGGAAGAAGCCGGATATCCCCATGCCGAAGCGTCGGACCTGGCCGATCAGAGTTTCGAAGTGTTTCTGCATGCCCGGCATCAGCTGGAAATATTTCCGGAGGTGCAACCGACCCTGGAGTTGCTGGCCAACCATTACGCCCTCGGCGTGGTCACCAATGGCAACGCCGATGTGCGTCGGCTGGGGCTGGCGGACTACTTCAAGTTTGCGTTGTGCGCCGAAGACATCGGCATCGCCAAACCTGATGCGCGGCTGTTCCATGAAGCCTTACAACGCGGTGGCGCGACGGCTGATACGGCGGTGCATATTGGCGATCATCCGGGCGATGACATTGCCGGTGCGCAACAAGCGGGGATGCGGGCGATCTGGTTCAACCCGGCGGGCAAGGTCTGGGAAGCGGAACGGTTGCCGGATGCCGAGATTTGCAGCCTGACCGAATTGCCGGCGTTGTTGGCGCGGTGGAATACCAGGTGATGTGGAAAAGATCGCAGCCTGCGGCAGCTCCTACAAGGTTTTGTGTACCCCTGTAGGAGCTGCCGCAGGCTGCGATCTTTTGCTTTTCCATCACCCATGAAAAAGCCCGCAGCGACGGCGGGCTTTTTCAGCAAGCAGGTAGCAGGCTCAGATAGGCCGGCTGCCGTACTTGTTATCCGGCTTCTTGGGAGGATCGGCGACCACATTGGCCTCCACTTCCTGCACCTTGCCACCACGCGCAAGGAACTCTTCCATGGCCTTGGCCAGGGCATCGCGTTCCTTGTTCTTGGCCTCGACACTCGGCAGCTCATCGACCGATACCGCTGCCTTGGCCTTGCCTTTGGCGGCCGGAACCGGCGCATCACCGCCGTCGTCTTCAGCGACGTCTTCCGCCGCTGCTTCCAGACCTTCTTCGGTTTCGTCGTCGTCGCCTACTTCGAGGTCGTCGTTTTCCAGATCATCGTCGCTCATGTTCTACCTCATGACTTGCGAAAAGCAGATTAGTTATAGCCCAGCTTTGCCCTCTGTCGAAGGCTGCCGGAAAAAAATCAACAGCCGCTGCTGACCAGCGGTTATGCCTCTTCACCGTGCACGGTGGCGAGGACTTTACGGGCACCGCCATGATCGCGGTGCTCGCCCAGGTAAACGCCTTGCCAGGTTCCCAACGCCAGCCGGCCTGCCGAAATCGGCAAACTGAGCTGACAGCCAAGCACGCTGGCCTTGAAGTGCGCCGGGAGGTCGTCCTGGCCTTCGTCGTTATGCTCATAGCCGTCTGCTCCTTGTGGGATCAGACGATTGAAAAACCGTTCGAAGTCGCGACGTACCGCCGGATCGGCGTTCTCGTTGATGGTCAACGACGCCGAGGTATGCTGCAGCCACAAATGCAACAGACCGACCCGACACGCCTTGAGTTCAGGCAGGCCGGCGAGTAACTCGTCCGTTACCAGGTGAAAGCCCCGGGGCCTCGCCCGCAAGGTAATCAGAGTCTGTTGCCACATACAGTTCTCCGCACGTTCGGGGCGCATTCTAGCGCGCTCTGGGAAAAAACAAAGGCCCTAATATTCCTTCAATCCTGTAAGCCTTCGACCGCACAAAAACACCCGACGCAAACATCTTAAAACCTGTAGGAAAAAACCTTTCAGTTCCCCCTTCAATGACAAATTTCAGACAAAAAAATGCCCGGCAAGCCGGGCAAGTTTTTTATGCGCGTGCTTACAAGTTGTAGCCGCGTTCGTTGTGAAGCGCCAGATCGATGCCGACTGCCTCTTCTTCTTCATTGATGCGCAGACCCATGACCGCATCCAGCACCTTGAGGATGATGTACGTGGCGATCGCGGTGTAGATCACCGTGAATCCCACGCCTTTGCACTGAATCCACACTTGTGCGGCGATGTCGGTCACGGTGCCGAAGCCACCCAGGGACGGCGCGGCGAACACACCGGTCAGGATTGCGCCGAGGATACCGCCGATACCGTGCACACCGAAGGCGTCCAGGGAATCGTCATAGCCGAGCTTGCGTTTCAGGGTGGTCGCGCAGAAGAAGCACACCACGCCAGCCGACAGACCGATGACCAGCGCGCCCATCGGGCCAACGGTGCCGGCAGCCGGGGTAATTGCCACCAGGCCGGCAACCACGCCCGAAGCGATGCCCAGTGCGCTAGGTTTGCCATGGGTGACCCACTCGGCAAACATCCAGCCCAGCGCAGCAGCGGCAGTCGCGATTTGCGTCACCAGCATCGCCATACCGGCGGTACCGTTGGCCGCAGCGGCGGAACCGGCGTTGAAACCGAACCAGCCGACCCACAGCATGGCCGCGCCCATCAGGGTATAACCGAGGTTGTGCGGTGCCATCGGCGTGGTCGGGAAGCCTTTGCGCTTGCCCAGCACCAGGCAGGCAACCAGACCGGCCACACCGGCGTTGATGTGCACCACGGTGCCGCCGGCGAAGTCCAGAACGCCCCAGTCCCACATCAGGCCGCCGTTACCGGACCAGACCATGTGCGCAATCGGCGCGTAAACCAGGGTGAACCAGATGCCCATGAAGACCAGCATCGCGGAGAACTTCATCCGCTCGGCGAAGGCACCGACGATCAGCGCCGGCGTGATGATGGCGAAGGTCATCTGGAAGGTGATGAACACCGCTTCAGGGAACAGCGCCGCAGGACCGGTCAGGCTGGCTGGCGTGACACCGGCCAGGAATGCCTTGCCCATGCCGCCGAAGAACGAGTTGAAGTTGACGACGCCCTGCTCCATGCCGGTGGTGTCGAACGCGATGCTGTAGCCATAGATGACCCACAGGACGCTGATCAGACCGGTAATGGCGAAGCACTGCATCATCACGGAAAGAATGTTTTTCGACCGGACCATGCCGCCGTAGAACAGCGCGAGACCGGGAATGGTCATGAACAGCACCAAGGCTGTAGAGGTCAACATCCAGGCAGTGTCGCCAGAGTTGAGGACCGGAGCCGCCACTTCGTCTGCCGCCAAAGCAAGGCTGGGCATTACGATGGACAACAGGGCTCCTAGCCCTGCGAATTTACGCAGAGTCATATTGTTTTCTCCTGGGGCGTTGGGTTTGTGGCGGCTTAGATTGCGTCGGTATCGGTTTCGCCGGTACGGATGCGAATCGCCTGTTCCAGATTGACCACGAAGATCTTGCCGTCACCGATCTTGCCGGTGTTGGCCGCCTTGGTGATGGCCTCGATTACCCGGTCCAGATCCTTGTCGTCGATGGCGACGTCGATCTTCACCTTGGGCAGGAAATCGACCACGTATTCCGCGCCGCGATACAGCTCGGTGTGCCCCTTCTGCCGGCCAAAGCCTTTGACTTCAGTGACGGTAATGCCCTGCACGCCGATCTCGGACAGCGACTCGCGTACGTCGTCCAGCTTGAACGGCTTGATGATGGCAGTGACTAGCTTCATGAAAACTCTCTCCCGAATTGGTGGACTTGCCCCAGGAAAACAAACCCGACTCAAGTCTAAGCGCAGTGCCTGGCTTTGTAACGCATCGTCGGCCTTACCTGCCCGTCCGACGCCAGCTAACCGCTCCTTGCGAAGCACTCCCCGTGATTCGCCTGGCGCACTGCATTCGTCACAGCGACTGCATCAGTGCATGGGTCATCAGCATCTAAGCAGAAAGCTTGCCATCTCCACAAAACTGACTGTTTTCAAGCCTTTACCGGCGGATAGCGGATACTTCGCGACAACACCCGGCACGTTACGCACAACAACGGTGCGACGCCGTCCGTCCCGATGCGCGAAAACCGTGCACCCCTTGCCCGCGCAAATGACTATAGACACTGCGTGATACACTGCCCGTCATTGTTTCCAGGACATTGCCCATGCTCGCGCCAAAAGACTTCCTCGACGCCCTGACCGGCACCGCCTCCCGCCTCTTCAGCGGCGACACGCCGCTGCCGAAAGCCGAAATCGAAAGCCAGTTCAAAATGTTGCTGCAGAGCGGCTTCAGCAAACTGGATCTGGTGAGCCGGGAAGAGTTCGATAGCCAGATGGTTGTACTGGCACGTACGCGGGCGCGGCTGGAGGCTCTTGAAACGAAGGTCGCGGAGATGGAAGCGAAGCTGAATCCGCCAACCGAATAACCCATCAATCCCGCTTTGAAACACAGCCCCCTGTAGGAGCTGCCGAAGGCTGCGATCTTCTGATCCCAAGCCCCGCAAAAATCCCGGCAACGTCCTACAAACATCACACCGCCGTCCGATTGCGTCGCCAGGTATCCGGTCTCTAAGCTCATCCCCGCTGAATGTTCAGCACTGGGTTTGGCGACCTGAATAGCATGTGACGCACAGTGACCACGTTCGATATCGGGCATTTTCCCTTTCGAATTATGGCGGCTGGGCGTGGGAGACCTTCGGGTCTGCCGGTTTTTCGCATGCACCGGTTCGCCAACCCGCGCACAGCTGCCACCCTTATTGTTTGGCGACGATAAGCGGCAGTGTCCTTCATGCGATTTTGGGTACTACAACATGGACGAAAACTATCTAACACCCCACATCTTCACCCGCCACAAACTCCACCTCCACGCCCTCCTCCTGCAAAACCAACCCTGGTTCAGCGCCCGCGACCTAGGCCGATTACTCCGCATTCACCTCAACGACCGCCAACTCCGAAAACTCGATCCCGACCAATACCAAACCACCAAAACCCTCATCCACGGTCACATCGAAAACACCCTGCTGATCAGCGAATCCGGTGTCTACGCCATGCTCGTCTACCACTACTGCCCCGAATACCGAGCCTTACGTGAATGGCTCACCCACGAAGTCGTCCCCGCCCTGCGAGACGCCCAACACCCCACCACAACCGAACGCCCACAACTGAGCCTGCTCAACTGGCCGGAAATGTCGTTGAGCCTGCTGCACTGGAATAACCAACCGTGGATTCGGTTGCAGGATGTGCCGCAGATGCTGCCTGACCACGAACGACCACAGCATGCGGTGAGCGAGCCGTGGTGGAGGTGGGCTTCGCGGGTACTGCAACCGCGCTGAGCCCAAAGAATTCACTCATGCGGCACCCACCCTGCAGAAACAGACCGAGCGGTGAATGACCTGTGGCGAGGGAGCTTGCTCCCGTTGGGTCGCGAAGCGGCCCCAAAAGAGGGACGGCTACGCCGTCCAACGGGAGCAAGCTCCCTCGCCACAGGGTGGTGACTGTCGGTCTCGCAACATCCGGTGAATGTTTGCCGCCCCAGCCACCACACCGCAACGCCCTCCCACGACTACCCTTCAAAAACCCGCAGGAAGCGGCCCCCGTTTATCTCAAGGAACGACCATGTCCCTCTCCATCGTCCACAGCCGCGCCCAGATCGGCGTGGAGGCACCCGCCGTCACCGTAGAAGTTCATCTGGCCAATGGCCTGCCATCCCTGACCATGGTCGGCCTGCCCGAGGCGGCGGTGAAGGAAAGCAAGGATCGGGTGCGCAGTGCGATCATCAATTCGGGGCTGCAATTTCCGGCGCGGCGGATCACGTTGAATCTGGCGCCGGCGGATTTGCCCAAGGATGGTGGGCGGTTCGATCTGGCGATTGCCCTGGGGATTCTCTCGGCCAGCGTGCAGGTGCCGACGCTGACACTGGATGACGTGGAGTGTTTGGGGGAGTTGGCCCTGTCAGGTGCGGTGCGGGCAGTTCGAGGAGTGTTGCCGGCGGCGTTGGCGGCGCGCAAGGCCGGGCGCTGGCTGATGGTGCCACGGGCGAACGCTGAGGAAGCGTGCCTGGCGTCGGGACTGAAAGTGATTGCTGTTGACCACTTGCTGGAGGCCGTCGCGCACTTCAACGGGCATACACCAATCGAGCCTTATACTTCCGATGGACTGCTCTGCGCCAGCAAACCTTATCCCGACTTGAATGAAGTGCAAGGGCAACTGGCGGCCAAGCGTGCGCTGCTGATTGCGGCTGCAGGCGCTCACAACCTGTTACTCAGTGGTCCCCCGGGGACCGGAAAAACCTTGCTGGCGAGTCGCTTGCCGGGGCTGCTGCCGCCGCTGTCCGAAAGCGAGGCGCTGGAAGTGGCGGCGATTCAATCGGTCACCAGTTGTGTGCCCTTGCGTCACTGGCCACAGCGCCCCTTTCGCCAGCCCCATCACTCCGCCTCCGGCCCCGCTTTAGTGGGTGGCGGCTCGAAACCGCAACCGGGTGAAATTACCCTCGCCCACCACGGCGTCCTGTTTCTTGATGAGCTTCCCGAGTTTGAACGCAGAGTATTGGAAGTCCTGAGAGAGCCGATGGAATCCGGGCATATCGTCATCTCGCGGGCGAAAGATCGCGTGCGTTTTCCGGCACGCTTCCAGTTGGTGGCGGCGATGAATCCGTGTCCCTGTGGATATCTTGGCGAGCCAAGCGGGCGCTGCTCCTGCACGCCGGACATGGTGCAGCGTTATCGCAACAAGCTGTCGGGGCCGCTGCTCGATCGCATCGACCTGCATCTGACTGTCGCCCGGGAAGCCACGGCGTTGAATCCCAAAGTGAAGCCAGGCGAGAACAGCGCCAGTGCTGCGGTGCTTGTCGCCGAGGCTCGTGAACGCCAGCAGAAGCGCCAGGGTTGTGCCAATGCGTTTCTCGATCTGCCAGGTCTGCGCCGGCACTGCGAGTTATCCACAGCCGACGAGCACTGGCTGGAATCCGCCTGTGAACGACTGACCCTGTCACTGCGCTCGGCACACCGTTTGCTGAAGGTGGCGCGGACGCTGGCGGATCTGGAACAAGTTGATGCGATCAGTCGTGAGCATTTGGCGGAGGCGTTGCAGTATCGGCCGGCCACGCAGTGAGTGCCGAGACCGCGTTGCCCCCATCGCGAGCAGGCTCGCTCCCACAGGGGACGGCGTTGAGGGGAGAAAGCGGAGACATCGTTCAACTCAGATGCACGACATCCGGTAATTCCATGGACCGGACTTCGTTTTGCAGAAAGTCGCTGAGTCGGCGCATGCGTTCGCCGCCGGGGCGGGTTTTCGGCCACACGAGGTAGTAACACAGGCCGCTGGCCACCGCTGTCGGCCACGGCAGGCTCAAGCGGCCCTGAGCCACGTCCTCCGCAACCATCAGCAGATCGCCCATGGACACGCCATAGCCTCGCGCGGCGGCAATCATGCCCAGTTCCAGGGTATCGAACACCTGCCCGCCCTTGAGCGACACCTGTTCGGCCAGGCCCATGCGCTCCAGCCAGTTGCGCCAGTCGCGGCGGTCCGGCGTCGGGTGCAGCAACTCGGTGTTGCTCAGGCGCTCGACATCCCAGGGCTGGTCGCCCCGCAGGTTGGGCGCGCCGACCGGGATCAACTCCTCGGGGAACAGGTAACTCGCTTCCCAGTCCGGAGGGAAATGTCCGTTGCTTAACAGCACCGCGCAGTCGAACGGCTCGTCGTTGAAATCCACGGAATCGACGTCCATCCACGCACTGGTCAGCTGCACTTCGTTGCCCGGTTGCAGATGACGGAAGCGACTGAGGCGCGCCAGCAACCAGCGCATGGTCAGGGTCGACGGGGCTTTCATGCGCAGGATGTCGTCTTCGGCGCGCAAGGTATTGCAGGCGCGCTCCAGGGCAGTGAAGCCCTCGCGAATACCCGGCAACAACAAACGGGCCGACTCGGTCAGTTGCAGGTTGCGGCCACTGCGGTGAAACAAGCGGCAGGCAAAATGCTCTTCGAGCGTACGAATATGTCGGCTGACCGCACTCTGGGTAATCGACAGTTCTTCGGCCGCACGGGTAAACGAACTGTGCCGCGCCGCCGCTTCGAATGCGCGCAGGGCATACAAGGGAGGAAGACGACGGGACATTGGGAATACTCCTACTGCGGGGTTCGCCTACCCTAGCAGAAACGTCTCCAGCATGAGTTTAAATCATGCAATCCATCCTTATTATCCCTTTGTGCAAACCACGCAGAGCGCCGAGAATCGGTGCTTTCCTGTCCCCTTTGATATTCGAGCGTGATGACCATGCAGCATCCAGCACGTACTGAACTCTGGGCCATCCTGCGGCTGGCGGGGCCGCTGATTGCCTCGCAGTTGGCGCACATGCTGATGGTCCTCACCGACACCCTGATGATGGCGCGCCTGAGTCCCGAGGCACTGGCCGGTGGCGGGCTCGGCGCGGCGACCTATTCGTTCGTGTCGATTTTCTGCATCGGCGTGATTGCTGCCGTCGGCACACTGGTGGCGATCCGTCAGGGAGCCGGCGACATTCTCGGGGCGACCCGGCTGACCCAGGCCGGGTTGTGGCTGGCATGGCTGATGGCGCTGGTCGCCGGTTTGCTGCTGTGGAACCTCAAACCGGTGCTGCTGCTGTTCGGCCAGACCGAAAGCAATGTCCAGATGGCCGGGCAGTTTTTGATCTTCCTGCCGTTCGCCCTGCCCGGCTACCTGAGCTTCATGGCCCTGCGCGGGTTCACCAGCGCCATTGGCCGCGCGACACCGGTGATGGTCATCAGCCTGGGCGGGACCGTGGCCAACTTCCTGCTCAACTATGCGCTGATTACTGGCATGTTCGGCCTGCCGAAGCTGGGGCTGATGGGCATCGGGCTGGTCACGGCGATTGTCGCCAACCTGATGGCCCTGGCGCTGGCGTGGCACATTCGTCGGCATCCGGCTTATGAGGCCTATCCGCTGCGTCAGGGCCTGTCGCGCCTGAACCGCCAGTACCTGAAGGAGTTGTGGCGCCTGGGCCTGCCGATTGGCGGCACCTACGCGGTGGAAGTCGGGCTGTTTGCCTTCGCCGCGCTGTGCATGGGCACCATGGGCAGCACGCAACTGGGTGCACACCAGATCGCCCTGCAAATCGTCTCGGTGGCGTTCATGGTGCCGGCGGGGATTTCCTATGCGATCACCATGCGTATCGGTCAGCATTACGGCGCCGGGCAACTGCTGGATGCGCGGCTGGCCGGGCGGGTCGGCATTGCGTTCGGGGCGGCGGCGATGCTGTGTTTCGCCATGGTCTTCTGGCTGTTGCCGAATCAGTTGGTCGGTTTGTTTCTCGACCATAACGACCCGGCGTTCCGCGATGTCATCAACCTCGCCGTGAGCCTGCTGGCGGTGGCGGCATGGTTCGAGCTGTTCGACGGCACGCAAACCATCGCCATGGGCTGCATTCGCGGGCTCAAGGATGCCAAGACCACGTTCCTGGTGGGCCTGGGCTGCTATTGGCTGATTGGCGCTCCGGCGGCGTGGTGGATGGCGTTCCACCTGGACTGGGGGCCAACGGGTGTCTGGTGGGGCCTGGCGTTGGGCCTGGCGTGTGCGGCGGTGAGCCTGACGCTGGGGTTTGAGTGGAAGATGAAGCGGATGATCAAGCGCGAAACGACGTCAGAGCAGCGCTTCGAAGTCGCTCAGCCTGACTGAGACCCCTTGTAGGAGCGAGCCCGCTCGCGATAAACCCGAGAACGCCGCGGGGCACATGCCAACCAGCGTTATCGTTGACGACCATCGCGAGCAAGCTCGCTCCTACAGGGTTCCGTGGCAACCAATTACTCGTGATCAGATCACGACTTCCAGCGGCGGCTGCTGGCTGGAGCCAAACATCAGATACTCCACCAGCTCGGCCAACGGCAATGGCCTGCTGATCAAATACCCCTGCACCTGATCGCATTCGAACCCACGCAGTAGATCCAGTTGCTCCGGCGTCTCCACACCTTCGGCGACCACCTCAAGGTTGAGGTTGTGCGCCAGGTTGATCATCGCGTGGACCAGCTTGCGGTTTTCCTCACGCTGTTCCATGCCACCGACAAAGCTCTTGTCTATTTTCAGCAAAGTGATCGGCAGGCTGTTGAGGTGCACGAACGACGAGAAGCCAGTGCCAAAGTCGTCGAGGGAGAAGCGCACACCGAGGCGCCCGAGGGCGTCCATGGTCTGCTTGACCAGATCGCTGCGGCGCATCACGGCGGTTTCGGTTAGTTCGAACTCCAGCCACTGCGCCTCGACACCGCGCTCGGCAATCAGGCGACTCAGGGTCGACAGCAACTGGCTGTCCTGGAACTGCCGGAACGACAGGTTGATCGCCATGTGCAACGGCGGCAAACCCAGCTCAAGCAGCGCCTGCATGTCGCGCAAGGCCCGGGAAATCACCCAGTAGCCCAGCGGCACGATCAGGCCGCTTTGCTCGGCCAGCGGCACGAATTCGCTCGGTGGCAGCAAGCCGCGCTCGGCATGCCGCCAGCGCACCAACGCTTCGAGGCCGACGATCTGTCCGTCTTCAAGGTTCAGCCGTGGCTGGTAGTGCAATTCCAGCTCATCGCGGCGCAGTGCCCGACGCAGTTCGGTTTCGAGGTCGGCGATGCTGCGGGCATTGCGATTGATGCGCTCGTTGAAAATGTGAAAGGTGCAACCTTGCGTGCTTTTGGCCTGCTGCATGGCGATGTGCGCGTGCCACATCAGCGGGTCCGCGCCGGCCTGGGCCCGGGCGTGGGCAATGCCCAGGCTGGAGCCGATCAACAGGCTTTCGCCGTCAATCCAATAGGGCTCGGCCAGCGCTTCGCTGATGCGCTCGGCCATCCATTCGGCACGCTGGGGAGCGCGACGGGTGTCGATCAGCAGCGCGAATTCATCGCTGCCCAGGCGTGCCAGTTGATCGCCGGCTTCAAGCTGGCTCTTGAGTCGCGCCACCACTTGCAGGATCAGGCGGTCACCAGCCTGATGGCCGAGGGCGTCGTTGGCGTAACGGAAATTGTCGAGGTCGAGATGACCGAGGGCCAGGCCGCGACCGTCGTTTTCCGCCAACCGCGCCGTCAACAGGGTCTGAAAGCCCTGGCGGTTGGCGATGCCGGTGAGCGGATCTTGCTCGGCCAGACGTTGCAGGGTGTTTTCCAGAACGCCACGTTCGCGCACATGGCGCAGGCAACGGCGCAACATGCCCGGATCGAGATGATCGCGCACCAGCCAGTCACTTACACCGTCGGGCGGGGTCAGCGGCTCATGGTCGAGCAGCAACACCGTCGGCAGGCTGCAACGGCCCGGCGCCGGTTGAAGTTGCGGGATGGTCAATAACACCGCGCTGCGGTTGTCATCGAACAGGCTGCTGACCGACTCCCAACTCGGCGCGCTGATGAGCACGGCCGAGCTCCCCATCGGAGCCAGACACTCGCGCAACAACGCTGCCCACGCTGGCTCTTCGGCCAGTAGCAGCAAACGCAAGGGTTCGACAGGCGTAGACAAGCTAGCTCCCTAGACTCTGCAAAGATGTAGGCGACGGGCATTATGCCGTCCCGATAACTAATGACAATGACATCAGTTATCAAAACGAGCCCTTTGTATCTGGAATTACGAACATTAGCCGCAAATTCGTTGCGCATCCTGCGTGAAAGTAACAAAACCGGCAATTGCAGATCGCGCGGTACGTCACAAGTCGGACAGAGCAGCACAATTCGCTGAGCCTGTTAAAATGCCGGCCCATTTCGTGACTGACTCCTGAATTTACCTATGTCCCGACTCAATCCCCGGCAGCAAGAAGCCGTGAGCTACGTCGGCGGCCCTCTTTTGGTGCTCGCCGGTGCAGGCTCCGGCAAGACCAGTGTGATCACGCGCAAAATCGCGCACCTGATCCAGAACTGCGGCATCCGCGCCCAGTACATCGTCGCCATGACCTTTACCAACAAGGCCGCCCGCGAGATGAAGGAACGGGTCGGCACCCTGCTGCGTGCCGGTGAAGGTCGCGGGCTGACGGTCTGCACCTTCCACAACCTGGGCCTGAACATCATCCGCAAGGAACACGTGCGGCTGGGCTACAAACCGGGCTTCTCGATCTTCGACGAGACCGACGTCAAGGCCCTGATGACCGACATCATGCAGAAGGAATACTCGGGCGACGACGGCGTCGACGAGATCAAGAACATGATCGGTGCCTGGAAAAACGACCTGATCCTGCCGGCCCAGGCCCTGGAAAACGCGCGCAACCCCAAGGAGCAGACCGCCGCCATCGTCTACACCCACTACCAGCGCACGCTCAAGGCGTTCAACGCAGTGGACTTCGACGACCTGATCCTGCTGCCGGTGAAGCTGTTCGAAGAACACGCCGACATCCTGGAAAAGTGGCAGAACAAGGTGCGCTACCTGCTGGTCGACGAATACCAGGACACCAACGCCAGCCAGTACCTGCTGGTGAAAATGCTCATCGGCAAACGCAACCAGTTCACCGTGGTGGGCGACGATGACCAGTCGATCTACGCCTGGCGCGGTGCCCGCCCGGAAAACCTGATGCTGCTCAAGGAGGACTACCCGTCCTTGAAAGTGGTGATGCTTGAGCAGAACTACCGCTCCACCAGCCGCATCCTGCGCTGCGCCAACGTGCTGATCTCGAACAACCCCCACGAATTCGAAAAGCAGCTGTGGAGTGAAATGGGCCACGGCGACGAGATCCGCGTGATCCGCTGCCGCAACGAGGATGCCGAGGCCGAGCGTGTGGCCATGGAAATCCTCAGCCTGCACTTGCGCACCGACCGTCCGTACAGCGATTTCGCGATCCTCTATCGCGGCAACTACCAGGCCAAGCTGATCGAGCTGAAATTGCAGCACCACCAGGTGCCGTATCGCCTGTCCGGCGGCAACAGCTTTTTCGGCCGCCAGGAAGTGAAAGACCTGATGGCCTACTTCCGCCTGATCGTGAACCCGGATGACGACAACGCCTTCCTGCGGGTGATCAACGTGCCGCGCCGCGAGATCGGCTCGACCACGCTGGAGAAACTGGGTAACTACGCCACTGAACGCAAGATCTCGATGTACGCCGCCACCGACGAAATCGGCCTGGGCGAGCATCTGGACAGCCGCTTCACCGATCGCCTGTCGCGCTTCAAGCGCTTCATGGACAGGGTGCGCGAGCAGTGCGCCGGCGAAGACCCGATCTCGGCCCTGCGCAGCATGGTCATGGACATCGACTACGAGAACTGGCTGCGCACCAACAGCTCCAGCGACAAGGCCGCCGATTACCGCATGGGTAACGTGTGGTTCCTGATCGAGGCGCTGAAGAACACCCTGGAAAAAGACGAAGAAGGCGAAATGACCGTCGAGGACGCCATCGGCAAACTCGTCCTGCGCGACATGCTCGAGCGTCAGCAGGAAGAGGAAGACGGCGCCGAAGGCGTGCAGATGATGACCCTGCATGCGTCCAAGGGCCTGGAATTCCCCTACGTGTTCATCATGGGCATGGAGGAGGAAATCCTCCCGCACCGCTCCAGCATCGAAGCCGACACCATCGAAGAAGAACGTCGCCTGGCCTACGTGGGCATTACCCGCGCCCGCCAGACCCTGGCCTTCACCTTCGCGGCCAAGCGCAAGCAGTACGGCGAGATCATCGATTGCGCGCCGAGCCGCTTCCTCGATGAGTTGCCACCGGACGATCTGGCCTGGGAAGGCAACGACGACACACCGACCGAAGTCAAAGCCGTGCGGGGCAACAACGCATTGGCAGATATACGCGCGATGTTAAAGCGCTAGAATTGACCACTTTTATATGACCTTCGGCGCACAGGCGCCAAAAGAGGACAGCTTCATGGAAGCCCTGCACCAGAAAATTCGCGAACAAGGCATTGTGCTTTCCGACCAGGTCCTGAAGGTCGACGCCTTTCTGAACCACCAGATCGACCCGGCCTTGATGAAGCTGATCGGCGACGAATTCGCCACGCTGTTCAAGGACTCGGGCATCACCAAGATCGTCACCATCGAAGCCTCGGGCATCGCCCCGGCGATCATGACCGGCCTGAACCTCGGTGTGCCGGTGATTTTCGCCCGCAAGCACCAGTCCCTGACCCTCACCGAAAACCTGCTGTCGGCGACCGTGTACTCGTTCACCAAGCAGACCGAAAGCACCGTGGCCATCTCCCCTCGCCACCTGACCAGCAGCGACCGCGTGCTGATCATCGATGACTTTTTGGCCAACGGTAAGGCGTCCCAGGCGCTGATTTCGATCATCAAACAGGCCGGTGCGACCGTGGCGGGCCTGGGCATTGTGATCGAGAAGTCGTTCCAGGGCGGCCGTGCGGAGCTGGATTCGCAGGGTTATCGCGTGGAGTCCCTGGCTCGCGTGAAGTCGCTGGCCGATGGTGTCGTGACCTTTATCGAGTAAGCCGGGACACAGTAATACCTTGTGGGAGCGAGCCTGCTCGCGATTGCATAGTGTCAGTCGATATCTTCGTTGACTGATACACCGCTATCGCGAGCAGGCTCGCTCCCACAGTTGATTTTGGGTGGGCAGTTATTGCGCGGTGGCCTTGAGGCCGGTGAGCAGCAACCGCTGATACAAATCCTCCTTCAGTCCTTCAGGATTGGCCAGTTGCATGCGCTCCAGATGCTCCGGGAACGCTGCTGCCTCCGGCGCATCCAGCGCTGCCTTGCCCAGTTCCAGCACCTCGCTCAGCTTGAACTTGCTCTTGAGCCAGTTCAGCGCCCGCAACACATCTCGCTCGACCTCGGTGAAATCACAGCCCAGCGGATACTCTGGAAAAAGCCGCGGATGCCGCGCCTGGATCTCCTGCAACCGCTGCGGAGTGTTATCGGTAAAGCGCGGCTCGAGTCGGAAGTCCTTGGGCAGTTTGCCGACCTTCTGTGCCCGCTCAATCAATCCCGACTGAAAACGCGAGTCGCTGATATTGAGCAAGGCCTCGATCACTGCCGCATCGGTTTTGCCACGAAGATCGGCGATGCCATATTCGGTGACCACCATGTCCCGCAAGTGCCGGGGAATCGTGCAGTGGCCATACTCCCAGACGATGTTCGAGCTGACATCACCGCCAGACTCACGCCAGCTGCGCAGCAGCAACACCGAGCGCGCGCCTTGCAGCGCATGCCCCTGAACCACGAAGTTGTATTGCCCGCCTACGCCGCTGAGCACACGTCCGTCTTCGAGCTGATCCGCCACCGCGGCACCGAGCAAGGTCACAGTGAACGCGGTGTTGATGAACCGCGCATCCAGGCGCTGCAAGCGCTTGAGTTCTTCCTGGCCGTAGAGCTCGTTGATGTAGCTGATGCGGGTCATGTTGAATTCGAGCCGCTTGTTTTGTGGCAATTCGCGCAAGCGTTCGTAGTAGCTGCGCGGACCAAGGAAGAAACCGCCGTGCACCGAGATGCCATCGGTTTGCGCAGGCTCGTCGAGGGTGCCGGCATTCGCCTGCTGCTGGGTCGCCACGTCCGGATAAACCTTGCGCCGCACGATCCCGGCATCAGCCAGTACCAACAAGCCGTTGACGAACATTTCGCTACAGCCATACAGGCCTTTGGCGAACGGTTCGATGCCGCCCTCGCGCTCGATCAGTTGCGCCCAGTGGCTCAGGTTTACGTCGGCCAGCAACGCCTTGTAAGCGTCGTTGTCCGCTTGCCGCGCCAGCAGCGCCGCCGTCAGCGCATCGCCCATGGAGCCGATGCCGATCTGCAAGGTGCCACCGTCACGCACCAGGGTGCTGGCATGCAAGCCGATGAAATGGTCCTGGCACCCCACCGGCATGTTCGGCGTGGAAAACAGCGTGGTGTGGTCTTTCTCATCGATCAGCAGGTCGAAGGTGTCGATGCCGAGTTCCGCATCGCCGGGCATGTAAGGCAGTTCGTTGTGCACCTGGCCGACCATCAGGATGGTTTCTCCTGCGGCGCGGCGCTTGGCGATCATCGGTAACAGGTCGAGGGTGATGTCGGGGTTGCAGCTGAGGCTCAAGCGGTCGGGATGCTCGGCATGGCTGGCCACCAGTTGCGCCACCAGGTTCAACCCGGCGGCGTTGATGTCCCGCGCCGCATGGCTGTAGTTGCTGCTGACGTAATCCTGCTGCGCCGTGGCACTGTTGAGCAGGCTGCCGGGCTGCATGAAAAACTGCTGGATGTGGATGTTGCCCGGGAGCTGATCGCGACGCAGATCGGCGAGGAAATCCAGCTCCGGATAATCGCCGAAAACCCGTTCGACAAAAGGTTCGAGGAAGCGCTTTTGCAATCCGTCGCCCAAGGGCGGGCGGCCCAGGCACAACGCGGTGTAGATCGTCAGCCGCCGCTCGGGCAACTGTGCGATTCGTCGATACAACGCGTTGACGAAGTGATTGGGTTTACCCAACCCCAGAGGCAAGCCCATGTGGATATGCGCCGGCAACCGCGCCAAGACGTCATCGACTGCCTGTTCGATAGAACACAGCTGCACCATTCGATCCTCCCTTACATTCCATGAAGTGGGTTGGACCGAGCTTGCCGGGTCTTTGCTGCAATGAACAGCCTGTATCGGCCAACCGCCCGACACAAAAATCTCTGTAGGAGCTGCCGCAGGCTGCGATCTTTTGATGTTGATCATAAAAAGTAAAATCAAAGGATCGCAGCCTGCGGCAGCTCCTACAGGGAACCGACAGGCACAAAAAAGCCGCTCGAAAGCGGCTTTTCGGCAGCAAGACCCTGGCTTATTTCAAGCCGGACATCTTCTGGATGGCGCCTTTGAGTTCGGCGTCTGCGCAATCGGCGCAGGTGCCTTTTGGCGGCATCGCGTTGATACCGGAGATCGCTTTGGCAAGCAGGCCGTCAACACCACCTTCTTTCTTGGCGCGCTCGCCCCAAGCGGCAGCATCACCGATTTTCGGTGCGCCCAACAGGCCTGAACCGTGGCAAGCGTTGCAATGTTTTGCAATCACTTCATCCGGGGTTTTTGCACCACCCCCGCCGCCGGCGGAAGCGGCCACTTCCATGCCCTTGCACTCTTTACCCTGAACACAGACCTGGCCGACTGGCTCAAGGCGTTTGGCGATATCGTCGTTGGTCGCAGCCTGAGCGCTGACACTGACAGCCCATAGGGCCAATACGGTTGCTGGTGCAGCCAGCATTTTCATAATTAGGTTCACGCGTTCACCCTCAATGGTGGCTAGTCACGCCTACGGCCACGGTTCGCAGGCGGGCGCAAGTATAGCGGTAAGCCCGTCGCACTGAAACAACCCCAAAGTCGCAAGGGTCTTAGGCTGCGGCGGAAAAACGGCCCGGGCGCCTCTGCGATGCTGGCAGGACGCCTCTTTTCTTAGAAATTCGCCGGCGTGGCTGCGCTGATTAGTCGCGCAGGCGCATCGAACGGATTCCGGAAACGGTGTGGCTTGGTACTTTCAAAGTAGTAGCTATCGCCGGCTTCGAGGACAAAAGTTTCGAGACCGACCACCAGTTCCAGTTTTCCTTCGACCAGGATGCCGGTTTCCTCACCCTCATGGGTGAGCATCTCGTCACCGGTGTCGGCGCCTGGCGGATAGATTTCATTGAGGAATGCGATAGCCCGGCTCGGGTGCGCCCGGCCGACCAGTTTCATGGTCACGGCGCCATCGGAAATATCGATCAGCTCGTTGGCCTTGTAGACGATCTGGGTCGGCTTTTCCTGCAGGATTTCTTCGGAAAAGAATTCGACCATGGACATGGGAATCCCGCCCAACACCTTGCGCAACGAACTGATCGAAGGGCTCACGCTGTTCTTTTCGATCATCGAAATGGTGCTGTTGGTGACACCCGCACGTTTGGCGAGCTCACGCTGGGAAAGGCCTTTGAGCCTACGGATGGATTGCAGTCGTTCACCGACGTCCAAAGCTTGCGCCTCCAGGATTCAAGATTGTTGGAATAGTGGACGTTATCATGGCGACAGCGTTCAGTATTTACAACACCTTGACCTGAATCCTGCTCAGTGAGGCGACTTCCGGTCTGGAGCCTTGCGCACTAAGCCCCGGAATAGAGCAGTGGCACCCGGCGCAGGTTGCAGAAAATCTGGTAAGGAATCGTCCCGGCGGCCATGGCTACATCGCTGGCGAGGATGTTTTTGCCCCACAACTCGACGGTCGAACCGAGACCGGCCTGCGGCACATCGGTCAGGTCGATGCAGAGCATGTCCATCGACACCCGGCCGATCAACTGGCTGCGCTGCCCGGCAACCAGCACGGGGGTGCCGGTCGGTGCCAGACGCGGGTAGCCGTCGGCGTAACCCATGGCCACCACACCAATGCGCATCGGTTTGGGCGTGATGAATCTGGCGCCGTAACCGACTGGCTCGCCAGCCGGCAGTTCGCGGACACTGATGACTTTCGACTCAAGGGTCATCACGGGTTGCAGCCGCGATGCCACTTCATTGGCCTCTTCGAACGGCGTGGCGCCATAGAGCATGATGCCGGGACGTACCCAATCGCTCGGAATCTGCGGCCAACCGAGCACCGCCGGCGAGTTGCGCAGGCTGATCTCGGCGGACAAGCCCTTGCGCGCCGCTTCAAATACCGCCACCTGATCGGCACTGGCTTGTTCGTGCAGTTCATCGGCACGCGCAAAGTGGCTCATCAGCACTATCTTCGCGACCTTGCCGCTGGCCAGCAGCCGTTGATAGGCGGCCTGATAATCCGCCGGGTGCAGCCCCACGCGGTGCATGCCCGAATCAAGCTTCAGCCACACGGTGATCGGCTTGCTCAACGCCGCTTTCTCGATGGCTTCGAGTTGCCACAGCGAATGCACCACGCACCAGAAATCATGCTCGACGATCAGCGCCAGTTCATCGGCTTCGAAAAAACCTTCCAGCAGCAGGACCGGTGCACGAATGCCCGCCGCCCGCAGCTCCAGCGCCTCTTCGATGCAGGCCACGGCAAACCCGTCCGCCTCGGCTTCCAGCGCCTGGGCGCAACGCACCGCGCCATGGCCATAGGCATCGGCCTTGATCACCGCGAGGGCTTTGGCCCCCGTGAGCTCACGGGCGATTCGGTAGTTGTTGCGCAGGGCTTGAAGGTCGATCAGGGCACGGGCAGGACGCATGGCGGCAGACTTCTGGTCGGGTTATCGGGAAAAAAAACCGGCGCTGGCTGACAGCGTGAACCGCCAACAGCACCGGGAGAGGGATCTGTCTGAAAGCTTATGGCAGAGCGGCTACAACCGACAGCTCGACCAGGATTTCCGGTTCGCACAATTTCGATTCAACGGTGGCACGGGCCGGAGCGACGCCTTTTGGCAGCCAGTTGTCCCACACCGCGTTCATGCCTTCGAAGTGCGCATCGATGTCTTTCAGGTAAATCGTCACCGACAGCAGGTTGTGCTTGTCGGTGCCGGCCAGATCGAGCAAACGCTCGATGTTGGCGAGGGTTTCACGGGTCTGCTGTTCAATCCCGGCGTTCATGTCGTCGCCTACCTGTCCGGCCAGGTAAACCGTGCCGTTATGGGTGACGATCTGACTCATGCGCTCATTGGTGAGCTGGCGCTGGACTGACATGCTTTGCAGGCTCCTGGGTATTGTTGCCATAACGGGAAATATCGAGGCCTTCGGCGCTGATCTGCGGCTTTTTCTTCGCCATCAGGTCAGCCAGCAAACGGCCCGAGCCACAAGCCATGGTCCAGCCGAGCGTGCCGTGACCGGTGTTCAGGAACAGGTTCTTGAACGGGGTGGCGCCAACAATCGGCGTGCCGTCCGGGGTGGTCGGACGCAGGCCGGTCCAGAAGCTGGCCTGGGCCAGATCACCGCCCTGAGGATAAAGATCGTTGACGATCATCTCCAGGGTTTCCCGGCGACGCGGGTTCAGCGACAGGTCAAAACCGGCGATTTCAGCCATGCCGCCGACGCGGATGCGGTTGTCGAAACGGGTGATCGCGACCTTGTAGGTCTCGTCGAGAATGGTCGAGGTCGGGGCCATCGCCGAGTTGGTGATCGGCACAGTCAGGGAGTAGCCCTTGAGCGGGTACACCGGCGCCTTGATCCCCAGCGGCTTGAGCAGTTGCGGCGAGTAGCTGCCGAGGGCCAGCACGTAGCGGTCGGCGGTTTCCAGCTTGCCGTCGATCCATACACCGTTGATGCGGTCACCGGCGAAGTCGAGGCGCTGAATGTCCTGGCCGAAACGGAATTGCACACCGAGGTTCGCGGCCATCTCGGCGAGCTTGGTGGTGAACATCTGGCAGTCGCCAGTCTGGTCGTTCGGCAGGCGCAGGGCACCGGCGAGGATGTCAGTCACGCTGGCCAGCGCCGGCTCAACGCGGGCAATACCTTCACGGTCGAGCAGTTCGAACGGCACGCCGGACTCTTTCAGCACGGCGATGTCTTTCGCGGCGCCGTCCAGTTGAGCCTGGGTGCGGAACAGTTGGGTGGTGCCGAGGCTGCGGCCTTCGTAGGCGATGCCGGTTTCGGCACGCAGTTCATCGAGGCAGTCACGGCTGTACTCGGACAGGCGGACCATGCGCTCCTTGTTCACTGCATAACGGCTGGCCGTGCAGTTGCGCAGCATCTGTGCCATCCACAGGTACTGGTCGATGTCGGCAGTGGCCTTGATTGCCAGGGGCGCGTGGCGCTGCAACAGCCACTTGATGGCCTTGAGCGGCACACCCGGTGCGGCCCACGGCGAGGCATAACCCGGCGAGACCTGCCCGGCGTTGGCGAAACTGGTCTCCATGGCAGCAGCCGGCTGCCGGTCGACGACCACCACTTCAAACCCGGCACGGGCCAGATAATAAGCACTGGTGGTACCGATGACGCCGCTGCCCAAGACCATGACGCGCATTTTCATATCCCTCATCGCGGCTAACCGCTGACGTTTGTTGTTCAGAGCTTTAGATGCGCGCAGTGTAAAAAAGATTTGCCAGTGCTTTTCACTATATAAGCGCCTATATTTGGCGACAATTCTCGGCAAAAACCCTTTTCACGGAGGCGCATCCCCTATGCGTACCAACACTCAGACCAAACGTGAGCTGGACAAGATCGACCGCAACATCCTGCGGATCCTGCAAGCGGACGGGCGGATTTCCTTTACCGAGCTTGGGGAAAAGGTCGGGCTCTCGACCACGCCCTGTACTGAACGGGTCCGGCGCCTGGAGCGCGAGGGGATCATCATGGGCTACAACGCCAGGCTGAATCCGCAACACCTGAAGGGTAGTCTGCTGGTGTTCGTCGAGATCAGCCTGGATTACAAATCCGGCGATACGTTCGAAGAGTTCCGGCGTGCGGTGCTGAAATTGCCCCATGTGCTGGAGTGTCATCTGGTGTCAGGGGATTTCGACTACCTGGTGAAGGCGCGGATTTCCGAGATGGCCTCGTACCGCAAGTTGCTGGGCGACATCCTGCTCAAGCTGCCCCATGTGCGGGAATCCAAGAGCTATATCGTGATGGAAGAGGTGAAGGAGAGTTTGACTCTGCCGATTCCGGATTGACGAACAAAAGATCAAAAGATCGCAGCCTTCGGCAGCTCCTACATAGGAGCGCGTGGTCCGCTGCGATCCTTTAAACCAGCACCTGCCGGGTGCTGGCCATATACTCGAACACCTGCTTCTCCACCCGCGGATGAATCAACTCCACCGGCCCGCGCCCATTGGGGCATGGCAAGGTCTTGGTAGTGCCGAACAACCGGCAAATCAGCGGCCGCTCGTCATACACCGTGCAGCCATTGGGCCCCAGATGCACACAGTTGAGTGCTTCCATGGCGGCATCCTGCTCGGCGCGCGTCTTGCGCGGCAGGCGCGACATTTCTTCCGGCGAGGTGGTCACCGGCCCGCAGCAGTCATGACAGCCGGGCACGCACTCGAATGAGGGAATCTGTTGGCGCAATGTGCGGATTGTCTGGCTGTTGCAGCTCATTGCAGCGGTGACCCAAAGCGGAATAGAGCGCGATTCTGACGCAAAAGCCTCGATCCAGACAGCACCAGCCGACCAATGTTGCCCGTCCGGGAAGGTCCGGCTTATGCTCCGTCAAATTTTCTAAACGCAAGAATCAGGAACACGCACATGACCCCCCGTGCTCAACAGCCTGCTCTGAACCACACCGCGTCCTACTACGCCGCCACCAGCCTGCCGCAGCCCGAACTTCCGGTGCTCAAAGGCGAAGTGCTGGCCGATGTCTGCGTGGTGGGCGGCGGGTTTTCGGGGTTGAACACGGCGCTTGAGCTGGCCGAACGCGGCCTCAGCGTGGTGTTGCTTGAAGCCCACAGAATGGGTTGGGGCGCCAGTGGACGCAATGGCGGGCAGCTGATTCGCGGCGTCGGCCACGGCCTTGATCAGTTCACCAACGTCATCGGTGCCGAAGGCGTGCGGCAAATGAAACTCATGGGCCTGGAAGCCGTGGAAATCGTCCGGCAACGGGTCGAGCGCTTCCAGATCCCCTGCGACCTGACCTGGGGTTACTGCGACCTCGCCAACAAGCCACGCGACCTTGAAGGGTTCGCCGAGGATGCCGAAGAACTGCGCAGCCTCGGATATCGCTACGAGACCCGCTTGTTGCAAGCCAATGAGATGCACACGGTGGTCGGCTCCACACGGTACGTCGGCGGCCTGATCGATATGGGCTCGGGGCACCTGCACCCACTGAACCTGGTCTTGGGTGAAGCGGCGGCGGCGCAACAACTTGGGGTCCGACTGTTCGAGCGATCGGCCGTGACCCGCATCGACTATGGCCCCGAGGTCAAGGTCCATACCGCCGAGGGCTCGGTGCGCGCCAAAACCCTGGTGCTGGGCTGCAACGCCTACCTCAACAACCTCAACCCGGAACTCAGCGGTAAAGTCCTGCCCGCCGGCAGCTACATCATCGCCACCGAACCACTGAGCGAAGAACAGGCCCACGCCCTGCTGCCGCAGAACATGGCGGTCTGTGACCAACGGGTGGCGCTGGACTACTACCGGCTCTCGGCGGACCGACGCCTGCTGTTTGGCGGCGCTTGCCATTACTCCGGCCGCGACCCGAAAGACATCGCCGCGTACATGCGTCCGAAAATGCTCGAGGTTTTCCCGCAGCTGAGCGCAGTGAAGATCGATTACCAATGGGGCGGCATGATCGGCATCGGCGCCAACCGCCTGCCGCAGATCGGCCGGCTCAAGGACCAGCCGAATGTGTATTACGCCCA
Source organism: Pseudomonas sp. GW821-FHT07G06 (assembly GCF_058986625.1). Lineage (NCBI taxonomy): Bacteria > Pseudomonadati > Pseudomonadota > Gammaproteobacteria > Pseudomonadales > Pseudomonadaceae > Pseudomonas > Pseudomonas sp. GW821-FHT07G06. The sequence continues at coordinate 212,878 of NZ_JBYSVW010000003.1, read as the reverse complement.
GGCTTACTCCGGTCATGGCGTGAATGCCACCCACCTGGCCGGCAAGCTGCTGGCCGAAGCCATCAGCGGTCAGCACAGCGGCGGCTTCGATCTGTTCGCCCGGGTGCCGCACATCACCTTCCCTGGCGGGAAGCATTTGCGCTCGCCGTTGCTGGCGCTGGGGATGTTGTGGCATCGGCTTAAGGAATTGGTTTAATCAAAACCTGTAGGAGCTGCCGCAGGCTGCGATCTTTTGACTTTGCCTTTTTAAAAAACAAGATCAAAAGATCGCAGCCTGCGGCAGCTCCTACGAGGGACGGTTACTGTCTCCAGAAGGGTTTTAGCCCCTCCTCGCGCGCCTGCTCCCGTGTCAGTCCGATATCCTTGAGCTGGTCGGGGGTCAGCGCCAGCAACGCCTTGCGCGTGTGCAGCCGACGCCAGAACTGATCCCAACGACTCTGGCCGGACGACGCATTGTGCATGCCCGCCTCCCGCGCGCCGTTGTTCTGCCCTGTCGCCAGTTCCTGACTGTGTAATGTCAGCCGCACATCGCTCAAACCGTTCATCTTGGATGCTCCTGTTTACTTGGGTAGCCAGAGGTTCCATGATGCGCGGGCGGGAAAAAGCATTACAGATTCAACGAGACTGTATTAACTCCATACAGTTTTACCGATTCCGCCACTGAATCACGATTTTTCGTCTGATCTGTACTGGTTGACCGAATCATCCCTATCGAGGCTGCACCATGACCCTTTACGTCAACCTGGCCGAATTGCTCGGCACGCGTATCGAACAGGGCTTCTATCGCCCCGGTGATCGGCTGCCCTCGGTACGGGCGCTGAGCGTCGAGCACGGCGTCAGCCTGAGCACGGTGCAGCAGGCTTATCGGGTGCTGGAAGACAGCGGACTGGCCACGCCACGTCCCAAGTCCGGGTACTTCGTCCCGGCAAGCCGCGAACTGCCGGATTTGCCGGCAGTCGGCCGCCCGGCCCAACGGCCGGTGGACATCTCCCAATGGGATCAGGTGCTGGAGTTGATTCGCGCCGTGCCACGCAAAGACGTGGTGCAACTGGGCCGCGGCATGCCGGACATCACCAGTCCAACGATGAAGCCACTGTTGCGCGACCTGGCACGGATCAGCCGGCGGCAGGACATGCCCGGTCTGTATTACGACAACATCCACGGCAACCTCGAACTGCGCGAACAGATCGCCCGCCTGATGCTCGATTCCGGCTGCCAGTTGGGCGCCAGCGACCTGGTAGTGACCACCGGCTGCCACGAAGCGCTGTCCACCAGCATTCGCGCGATCTGCGAACCGGGAGACATTGTGGCGGTGGACTCGCCAAGTTTTCACGGTGCGATGCAGACCCTCAAGGGCCTGGGCATGAAGGCTCTGGAAATCCCCACCGATCCACTGACCGGCATCAGCCTCGAAGCGCTGGAGCTGGCCCTGGAGCAGTGGCCGATCAAGGTCATACAGCTGACGCCCAACTGCAACAACCCGCTGGGCTACATCATGCCCGAGTCGCGCAAACGCGCGTTGTTGACGCTTGCGCAGCGGTTTGACGTGGCGATCATCGAGGACGATGTGTATGGCGAACTGGCCTACACCTACCCGCGTCCGCGCACGATCAAGTCCTTCGACGAGGACGGTCGCGTCCTGTTGTGCAGTTCGTTTTCCAAGACCCTGGCCCCAGGCCTGCGCATCGGCTGGGTCGCGCCCGGCCGCTATCTGGAACGGGTGCTGCACATGAAATACATCAGCACCGGCTCCACCGCGCCGCAACCGCAGATCGCCATCGCCGAATTTCTCAAGGGCGGCCATTTCGAACCGCATTTGCGGCGGATGCGCACGCAATACCAGCGCAATCGCGACATGATGATCGATTGGGTAACCCGCTACTTCCCGGCCGGCACCCGCGCCAGTCGCCCACAAGGCAGCTTCATGCTGTGGGTCGAACTACCGGAAGGTTTCGACACCCTGAAACTGAATCGCGCCTTGCACGACCAGGGCGTACAGATTGCCGTGGGCAGTATTTTTTCCGCCTCGGGCAAGTACCGCAATTGCCTGCGCATGAACTACGCTGCCAAGCCAACACCGCAGATCGAAGACGCGGTTCGCAAGGTCGGTGCGACAGCGATCAAACTGCTGGCGGACACCGATCAGCTCAGCGACTGACTTTTATACTGGATTCAGCGTCCATATGCCTGACTATGCCGCCAAACGGAACGACCCTACGTGAGAGTCAGACAGCCCCTGCTTGCTCTTGTGCTACTCGCCGCGTTCCTGGGCGGCTGCGCCAGCCTCGACGTACAGCGTGTACCGAGCCAGGCGTTGCCGGCTTCAGACTCCGCATTCGGCCGCTCGGTCCAGGCGCAGGCCGCGCCTTACAAGGGACAATCGGGCTTCCGCCTGCTATCGGACAGCACCGAGGCCTTCACCGCCCGTGCCGAACTGATCCGCAATGCCCAAAGCAGCCTCGACTTGCAGTACTACATCGTGCACGACGGCATCAGCACACGCATGTTGATCGAGGAATTGCTCAAGGCCGCTGACCGGGGCGTGCGGGTGCGGGTACTGCTTGATGACACGACCAGCGACGGCCTGGACCGCGTCATTGCCACCCTCGCCGCGCACCCGCAAATCCAGATCCGCGTGTTCAATCCGCTGAACCTGGGCCGCAGTACGGGGGTGACACGTACCGTCGGCCGCCTGCTCAACCTGTCGCAACAGCATCGACGCATGCATAACAAGTTGTGGTTGGCGGACAGCAGCATGGCCATCGTCGGCGGGCGAAATCTGGGGGATGAGTATTACGATGCCGAGCCCAACATGAATTTCACTGACATCGACTTGCTCGGTGTCGGCCCGGTTGCCGAGCAACTCGGGCACAGTTTCGACCAATACTGGAACAGCGCCCTGAGCAAGCCGATCGACGAATTCCTGTCGAGCAAACCCACCCTCCACGACCTGGAAAACACCCGCACCCGACTGGAAGAGTCCCTGGCGGAAACCCGCAAGCAGGATCACGCGCTCTACAAACACTTGATGACCTTCACCACCCATCCGCGTCTGGACATCTGGCGCCGCGAACTGATCTGGGCCTGGAACCAGGCATTGTGGGACGCGCCGAGCAAGGTGCTGGCCAAGGGCGAGCCCGATCCACAGTTGCTGCTGACCACGCAATTGGCGCCTGAACTCGACGGTGTCCGCAAAGAGCTGATCATGATTTCGGCTTATTTCGTGCCAGGTCAACCGGGGCTGGTGTACCTGACCGGGCGCGCCGATGCCGGCGTTTCGGTGAGTTTGCTGACCAATTCACTGGAAGCCACGGACGTTCCCGCGGTTCACGGTGGTTATGCACCCTATCGCAGGGCATTGCTGGAACACGGCGTGAAGCTGTACGAATTGCGTCGCCAACCCGGCGAGGAAGGCGGCAGCGGTAGCGGGCCGCATCTGTTTTCCAGCAGCTCCTATCGCGGCTCCGACTCCAGCCTGCACAGCAAGGCGATGATCTTCGACCAGCAGAAATCCTTTATCGGCTCGTTCAATTTCGATCCACGCTCAGTGCTGTGGAACACCGAGGTCGGCGTGCTGGTGGACAGCCCGGAGTTGGCTGCACGGGTCCGCGAACTGGCGCTGCAGGGCATGGCGCCAGCCCTGAGCTATCAAGTGGAGCTGGAGAACGGTCAGATTGTCTGGAGCACGGAAGATGACGGAAAAATGCACATCCTGACCAAGGAGCCTGGGAGCTGGTGGCGTCGCTTCAATGCGTGGCTGAGCAACACGGTCGGGCTGGAGCGGATGCTGTAGCCCCCTCAAAACCCCGTAGGAGCTGCCGAAGGCTGCGATCTTTTGATCTTTTGATCTATGCCGGTTGCACCGCACCAAACGCCCCCTGCCGCGACACCACGATCAACACACCCAAAGCCCCGACCGCCATCAGCAACGGCAACGCATGGCCGCTGATCCACTGGCTGCCGGCGCCCGCCAGCAGCGGCCCGACCAGACAACCGATGCCCCACAGCTGTGCAATATGCGCGTTGGCCCGCACCAGCGCATCGTCGCGATAACGCTCGCCGATCAGGATCAGCGACAAGGTGAACAAGCCGCCGGCACTGGCGCCGAACAAGACCCACAGCGGCCAGATCAGCAGCGTATCGATAAACATCGGAATCGCCAGGCTCGACACCAGCAAGACGACTGCGCAGCCGGTAAACAACGCCCGGCGCGACAAGCGATCGGCCAACGCACCGATCGGCAATTGCAGCACCGCATCGCCGACCACCACCGTACTGACCATCGCCAGGGCGATCTCCGTGGTGAAACCCTGGCGCAGGCAATAGACCGGCAGCAGGGTCAGAATCATCGCCTCGAACGCGGCGAACAGCGACACCGCCCAGGCAATCGCCGGCAGGCCACGACAGAAAGCAAGCAAATCACTCAAGGTCACGCTGCTGGCTTCGCTGCTCGGTGCACCACTGCGGCCCAGCAACAGGAACGGAGCCGCCATCAACAAACCGACGCCCACCCAAAAGCCATAATCGTGTTCGGTACCGAGAAAGCCCAGCAACACCGGGCCTGCCAGCTGACTCAGCGCATAGCTGCTGCCATACAGCGCCACCAGCCGCCCGCGCCACTCCTCGACGACCAATTGATTGATCCAGCTTTCACCGATGATGAACACAAGGGTCAGGATCACCCCGATCATCAACCGCAGCACCAACCAGACCGGATAACTCGGCAACAGCGCCAGCAATCCGATCGAAACCGCCCCGGCCCACAGGCACAGGCGCATCAGATTGGCGGTACCGAATCGCGCCGCCAGGTGGCTGGAGATTTTCGCGCCCAACAGGACGCCGATGGCCGGCATCGCGGCCATCACACCAATGGCAAACGAGCCGTAGCCCCAGCTCTCCAGGCGAAACGACACCAGCGGCATGCTGACGCCCAGGGCCAGGCCGACACTCAGGACAGATGCCAATACGGCGAAATAAGTCGCCCAACGCATGTTCCACGCTCCTGTGGATTTATTGTTTTTACAGACAACACAAAACACTGTGGGAGCGAGCTTGCTCGCGATACCGGTACAACATTCAACATTTTCGTCGACTGTCACACCGCTATCGCGAGCAAGCTCGCTCCCACAGGGGATCTGTGTCGCTTAGGGAGGCCGGTTCTACAACCGGCCTCCCTTAAAGACTTACAGCTTGATCCAGGTCGCCTTCAGCTCGGTGTACTTGTCGAACGCGTGCAGGGACTTGTCGCGACCGTTGCCGGACTGCTTGAAGCCACCGAACGGGGCGGTCATGTCGCCGCCATCGTACTGGTTGACCCACACGCTACCGGCACGCAGTGCGCGGGCGGTGAGGTGCGCCTTGGAAATGTCGGCAGTCCAGACCGCAGCGGCCAGGCCGTACGGCGTGTCGTTGGCGATCGCGATGGCCTCTTCGGCGCTGTCGAATGCGATGACCGACAGTACCGGGCCGAAGATTTCTTCCTGGGCGATTTTCATCGCATTGCTCACGCCGTCGAAAATCGTCGGTTCAACGTAAGTGCCGCCAGTTTCCTGGAGGGTACGCTTGCCACCGGCCACCAGCTTGGCGCCGTCGGCATGGCCGGACTCGATGTAGGACAGCACGGTGTTCATCTGTTGGGTATCGACCAGCGCGCCAACATTGGTCGCCGGATCCAGCGGGTTGCCAGGCTTCCAGGTTTTCAGCGCCTCGATCACCAGCGGCAGGAATTTATCCTTGATCGAACGCTCCACCAGCAGACGCGAACCGGCGGTGCAGACTTCGCCCTGGTTGAAGGCGATGGCGCCAGCAGCGGCTTCGGCAGCTTCCTGCAGGTTCGGCGCATCGGCGAAGACGATGTTCGGGCTCTTGCCGCCGGCTTCGAGCCAGACGCGCTTCATGTTCGACTCGCCGGAGTAGATCAGCAGTTGCTTGGCGATTTTGGTAGAGCCGGTGAATACCAGGGTGTCGACGTCGTTGTGCAGGGCCAGAGCCTTGCCGACGGTGTGGCCGTAACCTGGCAGCACGTTCAACACGCCTTTCGGAATGCCGGCTTCGACGGCCAGAGCGGCGATGCGAATGGCAGTCAGCGGCGATTTTTCCGAAGGCTTGAGGATCACCGAGTTACCGGTGGACAGCGCCGGACCCAGCTTCCAGCACGCCATCATCAGCGGGAAGTTCCATGGCACGATGGCCCCGACCACGCCGACCGGCTCACGGGTCACCAGACCCAACTGATCGTGCGGGGTGGCGGCTACTTCGTCGTAGATCTTGTCGATGGCTTCGCCACTCCAGCTCAGGGCTTGCGCCGCGCCAGGGACGTCGATGTAGAGGGAGTCGCTGATCGGCTTGCCCATGTCCAGGGTTTCAAGCAGCGCCAGCTCTTCGGCGTGCTGCTTGAGCAGGCCGGCGAAACGGATCATGGTGGCTTTGCGCTTGGTCGGCGCCAGGCGCGACCATGCACCGGAGTTGAAGGTGGCGCGGGCGTTTTCCACGGCGCGCTGGGCATCGGCGGCGTCACAGCTGGCAATCCTGCCCAGCAGACGGCCATCGACCGGACTGATGCACTCGAAGGTCTCGGCGGAAACGGCGTCGGTGTATTCGCCATTGATATAGGCGCGGCCTTCGATTTTCAGATCGCGGGCACGTTGTTCCCAGTCGGCACGGGTCAGGGTGGTCATGCGAGTGTCCTCCTCTTATTGATACGACACCCGCGTTCTTCGCGGGTGCTGTCAGGAATTCTGCCCGGCCAGCCTGCTTTTCGGCCCAAGGCATCCACCACCCTAAACCAGCCACCCATGAAGTTTCAATATATTTGACATAACGCCGGCAAACGGCCTTGCGATGTTCATTTTAATAAACATAGACTTTGGGCTCATCAACCAACCGCGCCGCAATCACGGGGAGATAACAACAATGAACATCCAGAACGTCGTCGACTTCAGCCAGGCCACCACCGCCGCCGAGCGCTACCGCCCGGACCCGACCAAAGTGCTCAAGGGCGACCCGGAACAAGCGGTGTACAACCACTACAACAGCCCTTGTGGTCAGTTGAATGCGGGCGTGTGGGAAGGTGAAGTCGGACAGTGGACGGTGAATTTCACCGAGCACGAATACTGCGAAATCGTGCAGGGTGTTTCCGTGCTGCGTGACCTCGACGGTAATGCCAAGACCCTGCGCGTGGGCGACCGCTTCGTGATTCCGGCAGGTTTTCGCGGTACCTGGGAAGTGCTGGAGGCGTGCCGCAAGATCTACGTGGCGTTTGAACAGAAGGCCTAAAGAATATCGCTGTCCGGGCCGACGCTATCGCGAGCAAGCTCGCTCCCACAGGGATCTGTGATGACCACAAAACCTGTGGGAGCGAGCCTGCTCGCGATGAGGCCCTGACAGGCAGCGCATAACCATCAGACAACAAAAAAGGCCCGTATCTCGCGATACGGGCCTTTTTCGTAAGAGAGAAAAATCAATTACTTGATTTTGCCTTCTTTGTAGATCACGTGCTTGCGAACAACCGGATCATATTTCTTGATCTCGATTTTGTCCGGGGTAGTACGCTTGTTCTTGTCGGTAGTGTAGAAGTGACCAGTACCGGCGCTCGAAATCAAACGAATCAATTCACGCATGATTAGCTCCCTTAAACCTTGCCATCGCGGCGAAGTTCGGCCAGCACGACAGTGATGCCACGCTTGTCGATGATACGCATGCCTTTGGCAGATACGCGCAGACGCACAAAACGTTTCTCTTCTTCAACCCAGAAGCGGTGATGCTGCAGGTTCGGCAGGAAACGACGACGGGTTTTGTTGTTTGCGTGGGAAATGTTATTCCCGGTTACCGGACCCTTACCGGTAACTTGACATACTCTAGACATGCCTCAGCCCTCTAAAACCACATGCCCAACCCGGCATGGGTTGGCCGCTTAATCTCTCAGTCATTTGGCGCCAGGCGCCGCGTTTCTTTAGAGGTCTTACCGGCTACACCTACAGTGAAGGAACCGGGCCCCTAGAAAAGAGCGCTGCTTTATACCAGAAAGACTGGAGAGCAACAACATTCAGTGTGCGTTGAATTCACAAAATCCCCGTTTTCCGGGCTCCGAGCGCTTTGGACAAAGGCTATCGTCGATGGCGACCGCTCGTCGCAGAGAATCGGGCATTGGGCCAACCAGGGGGGTTTCACAACCGCTGCACAGCAAAACAGTCGCCTATAGTCCTCTCAAAATGAAAAAGGGGATAGTCATTTGCAAAAGAGCCCACTAGGGTAAGGCTTTTCCAGACTGCACTTGCAGATGGGCCTTCGATCTGTAAAGGAAGCCGACCATGCGCCTCGCTGCCCTACCGCTGTTGCTCGCCCCGCTTCTGCTGAGTCCACAAGCCTTTGCCGCCGCCCTGAGCGTCTGCACCGAGGCCAGCCCTGAAGGGTTCGATGTGGTGCAGTACAACTCGTTGACCACCACCAACGCCTCGGCCGACGTGCTGATGAACCGCCTGGTGGATTTCGACACGGCCAGCGGCAAGGTGGTCGCCAGTCTCGCCGACAGCTGGGAAGTCAGCCCCGACGGCCTGATCTACGTCTTCAAGTTGCACCCGCAAGTAAAATTCCATCGCACCGAGTACTTCACCCCAACGCGCGACCTGAACGCCGAAGACGTGATTTTCAGCTTCGACCGCATGCTCGACCCGGCCAATGCGTGGCACAAAGTCGCCCAGAGCGGCTTCCCGCATGCGCAATCGATGCAGTTGCCGGCGCTGATCAAGAAAATCGACGCCCTCGACCCACAGACCGTGCGCTTCACCCTCGACCACGCGGATTCGACCTTCCTGGCGACCCTGAGCATGGGCTTCGCCTCGATCTATTCGGCCGAGTACGCCGACAAGCTGATGAAGGCCGGCACGCCTGAAAAACTCAACAGCCAACCGATCGGCACGGGTCCGTTCGTGTTCACGCGCTTCCAGAAGGATGCTTCGGTTCGCTATAAAGCCAACCCCGACTACTTCGCCGGCAAACCCTCTGTCGATCCGCTGATCTTTGCCATCACACCGGACGCCAACGTCCGCTTGCAGAAATTGCGGCGCAATGAATGCCAGATCGCCCTGTCGCCCAAGCCTCTGGACGTACAGGAAGCGCTGAAAGAGCCGACCCTGAAAGTCGAAAAGACAGACGCGTTCATGACCGCATTCGTCGGCATCAACAGCCAGCATCCACCGCTGGACAAGCCAGAAGTGCGTCAGGCCATCAACCTTGCCTTCGACAAGTCCAATTACATCAAAGCCGTGTTCGAAGACACCGCCGAAGCGGCCAATGGTCCGTATCCGCCGAACACCTGGAGCTATGCGAAAAGCCTTCCGGGGTATCCGCATGACGTCGAGAAGGCCAAGGCGCTGATGGCCAAGGCCGGGCTCAAGGATGGCTTCCAGACCACCATCTGGACCCGTCCTTCCGGCAGTCTCCTCAACCCCAACCCGAGCCTTGGCGCTCAACTGCTGCAATCCGACCTGGCGGAAATCGGCATTCAGGCCGAAATCCGGGTAATCGAATGGGGCGAACTGATCCGCCGCGCCAAGGCCGGTGAACACGACTTGCTGTTCATGGGCTGGGCCGGTGACAACGGCGATCCGGACAACTTCCTCACGCCGCAGTTTTCCTGCGCCGCGGTCAAGTCCGGCACCAACTTCGCGCGCTACTGCAATGCAGACCTGGACAAGCTGATCAGCGCCGGCAAGACCACCGGCGAGCAAGGCGTGCGCACCAAGCTCTACGAACAGGCGCAGGCGCAGATCCAGCAACAGGCGCTGTGGTTGCCCCTGGCCCACCCGACGGCCTTCGCGCTGACGCGCAAGGATGTCGAAGGGTATTCGGTCAGCCCGTTCGGGCGGCAGGACTACTCAAAGGTCAACCTCAAATAATCCGCCCCACTACAAAACCCTGTAGGAGCGAGCTTGCTCGCGATGGACGTCAACGATAACGCGGGGAGCCAGACACCCCGCAGCGTTCTCGGGTTTATCGCGAGCAAGCTCGCTCCTACAGGGCGCCCTACATCCACCCATACTCAGCCATCGACAGCGGATCGCCATCGCCAACGATGAAATGGTCGAGCACCCGCACGTCAATCAACTCCAGCGCCTCTTGCAGACGCTTGGTCAACACCCGGTCGGACTGACTGGGGTTACTGTTGCCCGAAGGATGGTTGTGGCAGAGGATCAATGCCGCTGCATTGTTGGCCAAGGCGCGCTTGACCACCTCTCGCGGATGAACGCTGGTGTGGTCAATGGAGCCGCGAAACAGCGTCTCAAACGCCAGTACCTGGTGCCTGGAATCGAGAAACAGGCAACCAAACACCTCGTGCGGCTCATGGCGCAGCATTGATTTCAGGTACTCGCGAACCGCTTGCGGGCTCTCAAGTGCCGATTTTTGACGCGCACGCTCGGCCAAATGGCGCCTGCTCATTTCTTGCGCAGCCTGCAACTGTGCAAATTTCGCCGGACCCAGCCCCAACTGCTTGCTGAACGCTTCCTGGTCGGCCTCAAGCAGCAAACGCAGGCTGCCAAACTGATTCAACAGGTGTCGTGCCAAATCCACGGCGCTTTTACCGACCACGCCCGTCCGTAAAAATATCGCCAGCAACTCGGCGTCCGAAAGGCTTCCCGAGCCCTGTTCAAGCAACCTCTCCCGCGGCCGTTCCGCCGCCGGCCAATCGCGAATACTCATAACACCTCCCTGTCTGTGGGCGCCGCTGTTCCGTAGCGGTCGCTGTGATATCGTAGCCCATCTTTTTTGCGGGCGAATTCACCCTGGGGAGGGGGTTTCGCCACGTATGTCACCAACGAATTGAAAGGCAGGCCTATGCAGCGGCTGTATCGGAAACGCATTGTTCTGGGCGTCGGCGGCGGTATCGCTGCCTACAAGAGCGCCGACCTGGTTCGCCGCCTGATCGACCAGGGCGCCGAAGTGCGTGTGGTCATGACCCGTGGCGGCGCAGAGTTCATCACCCCGTTGACCATGCAGGCCCTGTCCGGGCACCCGGTCCATCTGGACCTGCTGGACCCGGCGGCCGAAGCGGCCATGGGCCACATCGAACTGGCGAAATGGGCCGACCTGGTGCTGATCGCCCCCGCCACGGCGGATCTGATTGCCCGCCTGGCCCAAGGCATTGCCGATGACCTGCTGACCACGCTGGTGCTGGCCACCGACGCGGTGGTCGCCGTTGCCCCGGCCATGAACCAGGCCATGTGGCGCGATCCGGCGACCCAGGCCAACCTGCAAACCCTCGAGAGCCGCGACATCAAAGTCTTCGGTCCGGCCTCCGGCAGCCAAGCCTGCGGCGACGTCGGCCTGGGGCGCATGCTCGAAGCCCTTGAGCTGGCCCAGTGCGCCGCCGACTGCTTCCAGCGCCAGGCCCTGACCGGCAAACACGTGCTGATCACTGCCGGCCCAACCCAGGAAAACATCGACCCGGTGCGCTACATCACCAACCACAGCTCCGGGAAAATGGGCTTTGCCCTGGCCGAAGCCGCCGTGGAAGCCGGTGCCCGCGTGACCCTGATCACCGGCCCAGTGCATCTGCCGACCCCGGATCGCGTCACTCGCATCGACGTGGTCAGTGCCCGCGACATGCTGGCCGCCTGCGAAGCAGCCATCCCTTGCGATCTGTTCATCGCCTCGGCAGCCGTCGCGGACTACCGCCCGGAAGTCGTCGCCCCACAGAAACTCAAGAAAGATCCTACGAACGGCGACGGCTTGTTGCTACAGATGGTGCGTAACCCGGACATCCTGGCCACCATCGCCACCCGCCCCGACCGCCCGTTCAGTGTCGGTTTCGCCGCCGAGACCGAACACCTGCTCGATTACGCTGCGCGCAAGTTGAAAGACAAGAACCTCGATTTGATCGTCGCAAACGACGTCGCCAACCCGAGTATTGGCTTCAACAGCGAAGAAAACGCCTGCAGCGTCATCGATCGTAAGCTTCACGCCACACTTTTCGCCCAGACCAGCAAGAGCAAGATTGCTCGCCAGCTGATCACTTTTATCACCGAACGTCTGAACCAGGTTTAATTTACATGCACGCTTTGCAAGCCAAGATCCTCGACCCCCGCATCGGTACCGAATTCCCGCTGCCGCAATACGCCACACCGGGCTCCGCCGGCCTCGACCTGCGCGCCATGCTGGAGCAGGACACCGTGATCAAGCCGGGTGAAACCGTGCTGATCCCTACCGGCCTGTCGGTCTACATCGGTGACCCGAACCTGGCGGCGCTGATTCTGCCGCGCTCGGGGATGGGCCATAAGCACGGCATCGTGCTGGGCAATCTGGTCGGCCTGATCGACTCCGACTACCAGGGCCCACTGATGGTTTCCTGCTGGAACCGTGGCCAGACCGAATTCACCATGCCGGTCGGCGAGCGCCTGGCGCAACTGGTGCTGGTGCCGGTGGTGCAGGCTCACTTCGAGATGGTTGACGAGTTTGTTGAAACCGAGCGTGGCACTGGCGGTTTCGGCCATACCGGTACCCGTTGATACAGATCCATGGTGGGGAGGGAGCTTGCTCCCTCCCCACAAAATTCAAATTGTCATCTGCAACGTTTAGCACCGAAAATCAAGGCATTGCCCGGCCAAACCCTTGCCATCAGGGGCGTCATGGCCCTTTCACACCACGAACTCTCTGTGGAAAACGCCGTCATACCCTTCAGTTTGAACCTGTCGCCGAATGACTCGGCGGCCTGTCCAGCCACTTTCGAGATGGAGCATTTCCACAGATGAACACCCCGGCCAAAATTGCACCCAAGTTCCCTGACAGCATCTTCCGCGCCTACGACATCCGCGGCACCGTCCCGGAATTCCTGAACGCCGAGACCGCTTACTGGATTGGCCGCGCCGTCGGCTCCCAAAGCCTGGCCCAGGGCGAGCCAAATGTGTCCGTCGGTCGCGACGGTCGCTTGTCCGGTCCGGAGCTGGTCGCGCAACTGATCAAAGGCATCGCCGACAGCGGCTGCCACGTCAGCGATGTCGGTCTGGTCCCGACGCCGGCGCTGTACTACGCCGCCAACGTGCTGGCCGGCAAATCCGGTGTGATGCTCACCGGCAGCCACAACCCGTCGAACTACAACGGTTTCAAGATCGTCATTGCCGGCGACACCCTGGCCAACGAACAGATCCAGGCCCTGCACGACCGCCTCAAGACCAATGACCTGAGCAGCGGCCAGGGCAGCATCACCCAGGTCGAAATCCTCGACCGCTACACCACCGAAATTGTCCAGGACATCAAGCTGGCCCGTCGCCTGAAAGTGGTCGTCGACTGCGGCAACGGCGCGGCCGGCGTGATTGCCCCGCAGCTGATCGAAGCGCTGAACTGCGAAGTCATCCCGCTGTTCTGCGAAGTCGACGGCAACTTCCCGAACCATCACCCGGACCCGGGCAAGCCTGAAAACCTCGTCGACCTGATCGCCAAGGTCAAGGAAACCAACGCCGACATCGGCCTGGCCTTCGACGGCGACGGCGACCGCGTCGGCGTGGTGACCAACACCGGTAGCATCGTCTATCCGGACCGCCTGCTGATGCTGTTCGCCCGCGACGTCGTAGCGCGCAACCCGGGCGCCGAGATCATCTTCGACGTCAAATGCACCCGGCGCCTGATCCCGCTGATCAAGGAGTACGGCGGCCGGTCGTTAATGTGGAAGACCGGTCACTCGTTGATCAAAAAGAAAATGAAACAATCCGGCGCCCTGCTGGCTGGCGAAATGAGCGGGCACATCTTCTTCAAGGAGCGCTGGTTCGGTTTCGACGACGGCATTTATAGCGCCGCGCGGTTGCTGGAGATCCTCAGCAAGGAAAAATCCTCGGCGGAAGAGCTGTTCGCAACCTTCCCGAACGATATTTCTACGCCGGAAATCAATATCCATGTGACCGAAGAGAGCAAATTCAGCATCATTGATGCACTGCACGACGCACAGTGGGGCGCAGGCGCCGACCTGACCACCATTGACGGCGTGCGAGTCGACTACGCCAAAGGCTGGGGCCTGGTACGCGCATCCAACACCACACCGGTGCTGGTGCTGCGTTTCGAGGCCGATGACGAGGCTGAATTGCAGCGCATCAAGGACGTTTTCAAAGTCCAGTTGAAGCGCGTTGCACCTGATCTCCAACTACCGTTCTGATTCACCCGGAGCCCTGAATGACCCTCGAACGCGAAGCCGCCGCCAACACCGCCAAGGTCCTGTCCGAAGCGTTGCCTTATATCCGCCGATACGTCGGCAAGACACTGGTGATCAAATACGGCGGCAACGCGATGGAAAGCGAGGAGCTGAAAACCGGCTTCGCCCGCGACATCGTGCTGATGAAGGCCGTGGGCATCAACCCGGTGGTGGTTCACGGCGGCGGCCCGCAAATAGGTGACCTGCTCAAGCGCCTGTCGATCGAGAGTCATTTCGTCGACGGCATGCGCGTCACCGACGCCGCGACCATGGACGTGGTGGAAATGGTCCTCGGCGGCCAGGTCAACAAGGACATCGTCAACCTGATCAACCGCCACGGTGGCAGCGCAATCGGCCTGACCGGTAAAGACGCCGAGCTGATTCGTGCGAAGAAGCTCACCGTCACCCGCCAGACCCCGGAGATGACCACCCCGGAAATCATCGACATCGGCCATGTGGGCGAAGTGGTCGGAATCAACACCGATCTGCTGAACCTGCTGGTCAAGGGCGACTTCATTCCGGTGATCGCGCCAATCGGCGTCGGCGCCAACGGCGAGTCGTACAACATCAACGCTGACCTGGTGGCCGGTAAAGTCGCCGAAGCGTTGAAAGCCGAGAAGCTGATGCTGCTGACCAACATCGCCGGCCTGATGGACAAGTCGGGCAAGGTCCTGACCGGCCTGACGACTCAACAGGTCGACGAACTGATCGCCGACGGCACTATCTACGGCGGCATGCTGCCGAAGATCCGCTGCGCACTGGAAGCGGTCCAGGGCGGCGTGGGCAGCTCGCTGATCATCGACGGTCGTGTGCCGAACGCGATCCTGCTGGAAATCTTCACCGATACCGGTGTGGGTACTTTGATCAGCAATCGCAAGCGTCCTTAAGCGATAACGCAAACAAAAAGACCCCGCTCGGCCTGGCTGAGCGGGGTCTTTTTTTGCCTGCAATCCCTGCGACCCACCCCCTGTAGGAGCTGCCGCAGGCTGCGATCTTTTGATTTTGCTTTTAAAAACAAGATCAAAAGATCGCAGCCTGCGGCAGCTCCTACAGGGGTTTGCCGTTACACGCCGAACTGGGCGCGGTAGGCTTCGACGGCTGGCAGGTGCTGCTTGAGCTGCGGATCATCCGCCAGGAATTCCAGCACCTGGTTCAGCGAAACGATGCTGATGACAGGGATGCCGAAGTCGCGCTCGACTTCCTGGATCGCCGACAACTCGCCATTGCCGCGCTCCTGACGGTTGAGGGCGATCAGCACGCCGGCGGCCTTGGCGCCGTCCTGGGAAGCGATGATCTGCATCACTTCACGGATGGCTGTACCGGCGGTGATCACGTCGTCGATGATCAGCACTTCGCCGGTCAAGGGTGCGCCAACCAGGCTGCCACCTTCGCCGTGGGCCTTGGCTTCCTTGCGGTTGAAGCACCATGGCAGGTCACGGTTGTGATGCTCGGCCAGGGCCACGGCCGTAGTCGCCGCCAACGGGATGCCTTTGTAGGCCGGGCCAAACAGCACGTCGAACGGAATGCCGCTCTCGGCAATGGCAGCGGCGTAGAAACGACCCAGCTGCGCCAGGGCCGAACCCGAGTTGAATAGCCCGGCATTGAAGAAGTAAGGACTGGTGCGCCCGGACTTCAGGGTGAACTCACCGAAGCGCAAAACGCCGCGATCGATGGCAAAACGGATGAAATCGCGCTGATACGCTTGCATGAAAAAACCCCAAATACCACGGATTTAGCTAATTAGCTTGACGCCGTGTATCATACACGCACGCGATTTTTGGGGCCATTTATGCGGATCATCAGTGTGAACGTCAATGGTATTCAGGCTGCAGTCGAGCGCGGTTTGCTCAGTTGGCTGCAGGCACAGAATGCCGACGTCATCTGCCTGCAGGACACCCGCGCCTCCGCCTTTGAACTGGACGATCCAGCCTTCCAACTGGATGGATACTTCCTTTATGCCTGCGATGCCGAAGTCCCCGCCCAAGGTGGCGTGGCTTTGTATTCGCGGCTGCAACCGAAGGCTGTCATCAGCGGTCTCGGTTTCGAGACGGCCGACCGCTACGGGCGCTACCTGCAAGCCGATTTCGACAAGGTCAGCATCGCGACCTTGCTGCTCCCTTCGGGGCAGAACGGCGATGAAGACTTGAACCAGAAGTTCAAGCTAATGGACGACTTCGCCCGTTATCTTGATAAACAGCGGCGCAAACGTCGCGAGTACATCTATTGTGGCTCGCTGTACGTGGCGCAACAGAAGCTGGATATCAAGAACTGGCGCGACAGCCAGCAATCTCCGGGTTTCCTGGCGCCTGAACGTGCCTGGATGGACGAGATTGTCGGCAACATGGGTTATGTCGACGCCCTGCGCGAAGTCAGCCGCGAAGGCGACCAGTACAGCTGGTGGCCGGATAACGAACAGGCGGAGATGCTCAACCTCGGTTGGCGCTTCGACTATCAACTGCTGACCCCGGGTCTGCGCCGCTTCGTACGCAGTGCACGCCTGCCACGCCAGCCGCGGTTCTCGCAACACGCGCCGCTGATCGTGGACTACGACTGGACGCTGACCATCTGAGGCGTCGTTTCGCAGACGCCCAGGACGGTCAAAAAAAATGCCCGTATCGCAAGATACGGGCATTTTTTATGGGGCAAGCCGGCTGAACTTCAGACAGCGACGAAAAATGGCAGCGCCAGGAACAACTTGATCACGATGACGTTAATGATATCGATGAAGAAAGCGCCCACCATTGGCACCACCAGAAACGCAATCTGTGAAGGTCCGTAGCGTTGTGTCACGGCCTGCATATTAGCAATGGCTGTTGGCGTGGCACCCAGCCCGAAACCGCAATGTCCTGCGGACAGTACTGCCGCATCGTAGTTGCTCCCCATTATTCTGAACGTCACGAATATCGCAAACAGCGCCATGACGACTGTTTGCACAGCCAGAATGATAAAGATCGGCAAAGCCAGCGATGCCAGGTCCCAGAGTTTGAGGGACATCAGGGCAATTGCCAGGAACAGCGACAAGCTTACATTCCCAAGTACCGAGACTTCGCGCTCAAACACCTGATACAAGCCAAGTGCCGAAAGCCCGTTGCGCAGAACAACACCGACGAACAACACACAAACGAAAGTCGGCAACTCGAATGCACTGCCGAGCAACAGCCCATTGAGAAGATTACCTGCCAGCAAGCTG
Source organism: Pseudomonas sp. GW821-FHT07G06 (assembly GCF_058986625.1). NCBI lineage: Bacteria > Pseudomonadati > Pseudomonadota > Gammaproteobacteria > Pseudomonadales > Pseudomonadaceae > Pseudomonas > Pseudomonas sp. GW821-FHT07G06. The sequence continues at coordinate 195,512 of NZ_JBYSVW010000003.1, read as the reverse complement.
ACGGCGATCAGCGCGAGTGTCTCGATAAACGAGAAAGGCGTGATCGAGCGCTCCTTGTTCGGTTGCTCAAAGCCCTTTGGCGCGCGCGGCTTAGCCTGCTCAACGCAACCGGGTACCTGTACACGCTTGATCAGCAAGCGGGCGACCGGCCCACCAATCAGACCGCCCAGCACCAGGCCGAATGTCGCAGAAGCCATCGCAAGCTCGGAAGCCGAAGCCAGGCCGTATTTCTCGCTGAATGTCGCGCTCCAGGCAGCGCCTGTGCCGTGACCGCCCGCCAGGGTCACCGAGCCTGTCAGCAGGCCCATCAGAGGATCAAGCCCCAGCAGGCTGGCAAGACCAATGCCCATGGCATTCTGGACCAGCAGAAGGCCGCTGACCGCAAGAATGAAAATCCCCACGACGCGCCCGCCCTTCTTCAGGCTGGCGAAGTCGGCGCTCAAGCCAATGGTGGCGAAAAATGCCAGCATCAAGGGGGTCTGCAACGAAGTGTCGAACCGGACTTGAACATCGAAGCTGCGCAAGACCAGGAGAACCAGGGCAACCACCAGGCCACCCGCTACAGGTTCGGGGATATTGTAGGCGCGTAAAAAACCGACACGTGTGACAAGCCCGCGACCCAATAACAGCACCAGGGAGGCGGCGACTAATGTTCCATAAAAATCAAGCTGAATCATTTTGCACTTATTCTTGGATATATATTCAGGGGCGAACTTTTTACCTGGACACGCCTCTTGAACAGGTTGAATTTCTCAACACTGATTGATTGTGAATTCAAGGACCTTCAATGGTCTGAATATATCAAAATATTTCTTGAAATATTTCGTGGGGGCAACTTTATCAATCACCCTGACTTATTGCCAAGCACAAGGGCAATATCGACACTGTACAGTTGTGACTAAAAATGTATTAACTCAGCAGTACTTGCCATAATGGTTGTTACAACTAGTAAACATTACAACTTGAAACATTTATTTGTTATGACAAACGAAAATGCCCCGAATTATCGGGGCATTTGCTTATTACCTTGGTTGACGCTGCTTTTGCTTTGCCTCTGTGAGTGCGAGCAGGCTCGCTCCTACAAGTGAGGATTGATCATTATTTGATCAGCCGCCAGGTAAACGGGTACCGGTAAGGAAACCCTTCATTGGCTTTCACCCCGGCAATAATCGTCAGCACCAGCGCACCTATCGCCACCAGTCCGAACAGGAAGAACCCGATGATCACCACCATCAGCAGGAAGCAGATGGCCGAGGCAATGGCGACGGTGATCTGAAAGTTCAAAGCCTCCTTGCCCTGGGCGTCGATGAACGGGTCCATCTCGCGTTTCATTTGCCAGAGAATCAGCGGACCGATCAGCGTGCCGAACGGAATCCAGATCCCCAGCAAGGCGGACAGGTGACAGAACATCGCCCACTGACGCACCTCCTGGCTCGGCGTGGGCAGCGGCAGTTGTTCGTCACTCATGGTGTCCTCCTTGCCTGGAGCGGTCCGGTCAGTCGGCCAATGCGGCCTTTTGCAGTTCGAAGATCTCGTTCATGCCTTTCTTCGCCAGCTCCAGCATGGCGTTCAGCTCTTCAGGCTGGAACGGTGCGCCTTCGGCAGTACCCTGGACTTCGATGAAGCCGCCAGCACTGGTCATCACCACGTTCAAGTCGGTTTCGGCAGCCGAGTCTTCCAGGTAGTCGAGGTCGAGCACAGGCTCGCCCTTGTACATGCCCACGGAAACAGCAGCGATCATCTGCTTGACCGGGTCGCCGCCTTTCAGGCCGCCACGCTTCTTGATCACTTTCAAGGCATCGATCAGCGCGACCATGGAACCGGTGATCGACGCCGTACGGGTGCCACCGTCTGCCTGGATCACGTCGCAGTCTACGTACAGGGTGACGTCGCCCAGCTTGGTCATGTCCAGCGCAGCGCGCAGGGAACGACCGATCAGACGCTGGATTTCCAGGGTACGGCCGCCTTGCTTGCCACGGCTGGCTTCACGCTGGTTACGCTCGCCGGTGGCACGTGGCAGCATGCCGTACTCGGCGGTCAGCCAGCCCTGGCCCTGGCCTTTCAGGAAACGCGGTACGCCCGGTTCAACGCTGACGGTGCAGATGACCTTGGTATCACCGAACTCGACCAGCACAGAACCCTCGGCGTGCTTGGTGTAGTTGCGGGTGATGCGGATCGAGCGGAGCTGATCGGCAGCGCGACCACTTGGACGTATCATAGGGAATACCTGTACTGGGGACGGAAAACTGCGGAGCATTATAGAGCCGACGGCCGCCCCTGGGCACTTCTAAAAAAATCCGCCGACGACCGAAGGCTCTGCACTGCACGCCGGCGCAGGCCTGCCGCTCTTTGTCACACCCTGTGTTTGGGCGCATCCGCGCCACTGCGCTACAATCCTGCGCCTTTGCTGCCAGTCGGCTTTAATTCATTGATATCGGATTCCCGGAACCACGGTTCTGCGCCGATCTGCCTTGCGAGGTACCGCCATGGTGCACAGCATGACCGCCTTCGCCCGCGTCGAAAAAGCCGGCGTCCAGGGCACCCTGAGCTGGGAACTGCGGTCGGTCAACAGCCGCTACCTGGAACCCCACCTGCGCCTGCCGGAGTCCTTTCGCGACCTCGAAGGTGCGGTACGTGAAGCCCTGCGCCAAGGCGTATCGCGGGGCAAGCTCGAATGCACCCTGCGCTTCACCGAAGAAAACACCGGCAAAGCGCTGCAGATCGATCAGGAGCGCGCTGCGCAACTGGTCGCCGCCGCCGAGACCATCGCCGGCCTGATCAAGAACCCGGCCGCGCTGAACCCGCTGGAAGTCCTGGCCTGGCCCGGCGTACTGGTGGGCGACGCCACCGACCCGCAAGCCTTGAACGCCGAAGCGCTGGCACTGTTCAACCAGGGCCTCAAGGAACTCAAGGCCGGTCGCGAGCGCGAAGGTGCGGAGCTGGCACGGTTGATCAACGAGCGCCTGACCTCCATCGAAGAAGACGTGGTGACCCTGCGCGAACTGGTCCCGCAGATGCTCGCCACCCAGCGCCAGAAAGTCCTCGACCGTTTCGCCGACATGAAGGCCGAGATGGACCCGCAGCGCCTGGAGCAGGAAATGGTCATGCTCGCGCAAAAAAGCGACGTTGCCGAAGAACTGGATCGCCTGAGCACTCACATCATCGAAGTTCGCCGGGTACTCAAATCCGGCGGCGCTGCCGGTCGGCGCCTGGACTTCCTGATGCAGGAACTCAACCGCGAAGCCAACACACTGGGCTCCAAAGCCTTCGACCCGCGCAGCACCCAGGCTGCGGTCAACCTCAAGGTGTTGATCGAGCAGATGCGCGAACAAGTGCAGAATATTGAGTAAGGCTACCCCGACATGACCCACAGCACTGGCACCCTTTACATCATTTCCGCCCCTTCAGGCGCGGGCAAGAGCAGCCTGGTCAAGGCTTTGACCGACGCGAATCCGGAGATCCGCGTGTCGGTCTCCCACACCACCCGTGCCATGCGCCCGGGCGAAGTGGACGGCGTGAACTACAACTTCGTCTCCCGCGAAGAGTTCGTGAAGATGATCGAACACGGGGACTTCCTCGAGCGCGCCGAAGTGTTCGGCAATCTCTATGGCACCTCGCAAAGCCACCTGCAGCAGACCCTGGACGAAGGCCACGACCTGATCCTGGAAATCGACTGGCAAGGTGCCGAGCAAGTGCGCAAGCTGATGCCGCAGGCCCGTTCGGTCTTCATCCTGCCGCCGTCACTGCAGGCCCTGCACCAGCGCCTGACCAACCGTGGCCAGGACAGCGCCGAGATCATTGACGGCCGCATGCGCGAAGCCGTCAGCGAAATGAGCCATTACGTCGACTACGATTACCTGATCATCAACGACGATTTTGCCCACGCACTGCACGACCTGAAGGCGATTTTCCGCGCCAATCAGCTGATTCAGAAGCGTCAGCAGCAGCGTCACGGCAAATTGCTGGCTGAATTGCTCGGTTAATCAGCTCTTCCCAAAACCGCTGCGAGGGCTTTACATTGGCACTTGCAGCGCGTTGAAGGGCTTGGTCAAAAAATCAGCGCTTCCCTAATCGCTGGTGATTTTTTAAACTGTTGAGTCCGCTCGCCCATCCGGGCAGCGCGCATATTGCATTTGCTACGAGGAAGACCATGGCCCGCGTAACCGTTGAAGACTGCCTAGAACACGTGGATAACCGCTTTGAGCTGGTCATGCTCTCTACCAAGCGTGCCCGTCAACTGGCCACCGGCGGCAAAGAGCCGAAAGTAGCATGGGAAAACGACAAGCCTACCGTCGTCGCCCTGCGCGAAATCGCTGAAGGCCTGATCGACTACGCAGCTATCGCCGAAGCCGAAATCGTTGAAGATGAACCGCTTTTTGCTGCATTCGAGGACGAGTCCAACGAGGCCGTCTAAGCCTATGCCTGGTCGACGTAGCACGGCGCGGGATCACAGCTTACGGCAGGAGACATCATGCCGAGCATAGACGCCCTCGCCGATCGCTTATCGACCTACCTCGGCAATGACCAGGTCAACCTGGTCCGCCGAGCGTATTTCTACGCCGAACAAGCCCACGACGGCCAACGCCGCCGTAGCGGCGAAGCGTACGTCACGCACCCACTCGCGGTGGCGAATATTCTTGCCGACATGCACATGGACCATCAGAGCCTGATGGCCGCGATGCTGCATGACGTGATCGAAGACACCGGCATTGCCAAGGAAGCGCTGCAAGCGCAGTTCGGCGAAACCGTGGCCGAACTGGTCGACGGGGTCAGCAAACTGACCCAGATGAACTTCGAGACCAAGGCCGAAGCCCAAGCCGAAAACTTCCAGAAGATGGCCATGGCCATGGCCCGCGACATTCGCGTGATCCTGGTCAAGCTGGCCGACCGCCTGCACAACATGCGCACCCTGGAAGTGCTGTCCGGTGAAAAACGCCGGCGCATCGCCAAGGAAACCCTGGAAATCTATGCGCCCATCGCCAACCGGCTGGGCATGCACGCCATCCGCATAGAATTCGAAGACCTCGGCTTCAAGGCCATGCACCCGATGCGTTCCGCGCGGATCTACCAGGCCGTCAAGCGCGCCCGGGGCAACCGCAAGGAAATCGTCAACAAGATCGAAGAGTCCTTAAGCCACTGCCTGGCCATCGATGGCATCCAGGGCGAGGTCAGCGGTCGCCAGAAACACCTCTACGGCATCTACAAGAAAATGCGCGGCAAGCGTCGGGCCTTCAACGAGATCATGGATGTCTACGCGTTCCGGATCATCGTCGACAAGGTCGATACCTGCTACCGCGTGCTGGGTGCTGTACATAATTTGTACAAACCGTTGCCGGGGCGTTTCAAGGATTACATCGCGATCCCCAAGGCCAACGGCTACCAGTCGCTGCACACCACGCTGTTCGGCATGCACGGTGTTCCGATCGAGATCCAGATCCGTACCCGTGAAATGGAAGAGATGGCCAACAACGGCATCGCCGCCCATTGGCTGTACAAATCCAGCGGCGACGAGCAGCCAAAAGGCACCCATGCCCGCGCCCGCCAGTGGGTCAAGGGCGTGCTGGAAATGCAGCAACGCGCCGGCAACTCGCTGGAATTCATCGAAAGCGTGAAGATCGACCTGTTCCCGGACGAGGTCTACGTGTTCACGCCCAAAGGCCGGATCATGGAGCTGCCCAAGGGTTCCACGGCGGTCGACTTCGCTTACGCGGTGCATACCGACGTGGGCAACAGCTGCATTGCCTGCCGGATCAACCGTCGTCTCGCACCGCTGTCCGAACCGCTGCAAAGTGGCTCCACGGTCGAGATCGTCAGCGCTCCTGGCGCACGACCGAACCCGGCGTGGCTCAACTTCGTGGTCACCGGCAAGGCGCGCACGCACATCCGCCACGCCCTGAAGCTGCAACGCCGCTCCGAATCCATCAGCCTCGGCGAACGCCTGCTGAACAAGGTCCTCAACGGATTCGACAGCGCGCTGGAGAAAATCCCGGCCGAACGCGTCAAGGCGATGCTCGCCGAGTACCGCCTCGAACTGATCGAGGATTTGCTCGAGGATATCGGCCTGGGCAATCGCATGGCCTATGTGGTCGCCCGCCGCCTGCTCGGCGAAGGCGAACAGCTGCCAAGTCCGGAAGGCCCGCTGGCGATTCGCGGCACCGAAGGCCTGGTACTCAGCTACGCCAAGTGCTGCACACCGATCCCGGGCGACCCGATTGTCGGCCACCTGTCCGCGGGCAAGGGCATGGTCGTGCACCTGGACAACTGCCGCAACATCAGCGAAATCCGCCACAACCCGGAAAAATGCATCCAGCTCTCGTGGGCCAAGGATGTCACCGGCGAATTCAACGTCGAACTGCGCGTCGAACTGGAACACCAGCGCGGCCTGATTGCCCTGCTGGCCAGCAGCGTCAACGCCGCCGACGGCAACATCGAGAAAATCAGCATGGACGAACGCGATGGTCGCATCAGCGTGGTCCAGTTGGTGGTCAGCGTGCACGACCGTGTGCACCTGGCCCGCGTGATCAAAAAACTGCGCGCCTTGACCGGGGTGATCCGCATCACCCGCATGCGTGCTTAAGCCCACTTACAAGGAGTCATTCATGTCCAAGACTGTTATCACCAGCGACAAGGCCCCGGCCGCCATCGGTACTTACTCCCAGGCGATCAAGGCTGGCAACACCGTCTACATGTCGGGCCAGATTCCCCTGGACCCAAAAACCATGGAACTGGTCGAAGGCTTCGAAGCCCAGACCGTCCAGGTGTTCGAGAACCTCAAGGCCGTAGCCGAAGCGGCCGGCGGTTCGTTCAAGGACATCGTCAAGCTGAACATCTTCCTCACGGACCTGAGCCACTTCGCCAAGGTCAACGAGATCATGGGCAAGTACTTCGACCAGCCTTACCCAGCCCGCGCCGCCATCGGCGTTGCAGCCCTGCCAAAGGGTTCGCAGGTTGAAATGGATGCCATCCTGGTCATCGAGTAATGTGCACGGCGCAGCCTGGGGCTGCGCCGACTGCTCTGCTGTAAAGAAAGTTTGAAAGGATTCCACCATGCGCAATGCGCTTGCTCTCTCGCTGCTCGCCCTGCTCCTGGGCGGATGTGCCAGCAACCCTGCCGATCGTGATATCAGCGGCACCTGGATCAATCAGGTGGCGATCGATGCTGCCGCCAAAGGCGTCCCCCTGCGTGAAGCGCTCCAGGCCTATGGCCCGAACCTGGAATGGGACATCAACACCAAGGCCGGCCAGGCCCGCTACACCAATGGTTTTGAAAATGTCGACGGCAAGCTGCTCGGTGAAGAATCCGGCGCCTGGAAAATCGACTTTTATGGCAGCTCGGCCAGCGAGCTGAAGCGTGACGGCAAGCAACTCAGCCAGTCCGCCAGCGACAACGAGCCCGAGCAGGTTTTCGACCGCGCCCTGATTCCGGTGCCGGACGGCGCTCCAATCGGCGCCAGCTTCGAACGTGCGCTGTATTCAGCCTACATGGGCGGCAACTGGACAATCGTCAGCGGTACCGGCGAAGGCAACACGGTTCAATTCCAGGCCGATGGCCAGGTGACCGGCCTGCCGGGTACTGACCGTTATGCGTTGTGCCTGGCCGGCGATTGCGCCTCGATGAGTGGCGGCAACGACAACATGTGGCTGCAGCTCAATGGGCAAGGAAACGCCTGGATCTTTGCGCGCAAGGGCAAAGAGCTGGAAATATTCCAGACCGTGAACACGGCGCAGGCGGACGAAATGCCTCAGTACACGCCCGGTGATCGCAAGTGGCTGCTGGAAAAACAGTAACCATCTGAAAAGATCGCAGCCTCCGGCAGCTCCTACAGGGTCATGCAAACACCTGTAGGAGCTGCCGAAGGCTGCGATCTTTTTTGTTGTTCAGCGCCCTTCAAGAATCGCCGCATACCCCTCGCGAAAACTCGGATACTTCGGCGCCCAGCCCAAGGCCTTGGCCCGCGCATTACTGCAACGCTTGCTGCCGGTGCGCCGCACGCTTGAATCGTCGTCCCACTCAGTCACGCCCAGATACCCGCGCAACCAGCCCACCACGTCGACCAGCGCTGCCGGCTCGTCATCGACGCCGATGTAGACATCCTCCAGCGCCACGCCACGCCGGTCCGCCTCAAGCAGGCACGCCATCAACCCTGCCGCATCGTCCGCATGGATCCGGTTGGCATACAACGGTGGCTCGACTGCCACGCGATAACCCCGGCGAACCTGAGTCAGCAACCACTCACGCCCCGGGCCATAGATGCCGGTCAGTCGCACGACACTGGCCGGGATACCGCTCTTGAGCGCGATCTGCTCGGCCTCCAGCATCACACGCCCAGAATAACCGGACGCCACCGTAGACGAATGCTCATCGACCCACTCGCCATCCTGCTGCCCGTAAACACTGCTGCTGGACACAAACAACAGGCGATTGGGCACCTGACCGTAGTCGTTCAGCCACTCCAGCACATGCTCCAACCCCTGGACATAGGCAGCACGGTAGCCGGCCTCGTCGTGATCGGTGGCTGCCGCGCAATACACCAGGTAATCCACGGCACCGATCGGCCAAGTGGCCGGGCAGTCCTTGTTGAACAAATCACCGGCAACGCCGATGACGCCCGCGGGCAGGCGCGAAACATCCCGCCGCAGGCCATGAACCTCCCATCCCGCCGCCAGCAGTTGTGTGGCCAGGCGGCTGCCGACATCACCGCAACCGGCGATCAAAACAGTAGGCGCAGACATCAGAAAACTCCCATCGCAAAGCCACAGACTAGCGCCGACAACAGACAGGCGGCTAGCAATGCAGGAAAAAAAGAGACGCTATTACTTCTGTTAACAAGAATTACTTGCAATAATACGCCCCACTTTTGTTCTCGGCCCTTCGAGGCCTGGAAGAACATCACCCGTTTTTTCTCTCAGGTCCGGCCAGCATGACACGTAATCAACTCTCCGCTTCGCCAACCAAACGACCTCGCGCCTGGAGCGCGGCGGCCGCCCTGCTCCTCAGCCTGATGCTCGCGCCAGTCGCCGCTTTCGCCGATGCCCAGGCGCCAGCTACTCCGGCCGCCGCAGCCCCTGCACCGGCTGATCAAGCCGCCCCGGCCGTCGCTCCCGCCGCGACCGATCCTGCCCAGGCAACGCCGGCAGAAATCCTGGGTGAAGACGTTCCTGAAGTCCTCGAAGCCGACAACACCTTGGGCATGGCCCATGACCTGTCGCCGTGGGGCATGTACAAGAACGCCGACATCATCGTGAAAATCGTGATGATCGGCCTGGCCATCGCCTCGATCATCACCTGGACCATCTGGATCGCCAAGGGCCTTGAGCTGATGGGCGCCAAGCGTCGCCTGCGCGGTGAAATCGCCCAACTGAAAAAATCCACTTCCCTCAAGGAAGCCAGCGCCACGGCCGCGAAGGAAGGCACACTCGCCAACCTGCTGGTGCACGATGCTCTCGAAGAGATGCGCCTGTCGGTCAACAGCCGCGAGAAAGAAGGCATCAAGGAACGCGTCAGCTTCCGCCTTGAGCGCCTGGTCGCGGCCTGCGGTCGCAACATGAGCAGCGGCACCGGCGTGCTGGCGACCATCGGTTCCACCGCGCCCTTCGTCGGCCTGTTCGGTACCGTGTGGGGCATCATGAACAGCTTCATCGGCATCGCCAAGACCCAGACCACCAACCTCGCCGTCGTCGCTCCCGGCATCGCCGAAGCCCTGCTGGCCACCGCACTGGGCCTGGTTGCAGCGATCCCTGCGGTCGTGATCTACAACGTCTTCGCCCGCTCCATCGCCGGTTACAAGGCCCAGGTGTCCGATGCGTCGGCACAGGTCCTGCTGCTGGTCAGCCGCGACCTCGACCACCAGCCTGAGCGCAGCTCGCAACCGCACATGGTGAAAATGGGGTAATCGGCCATGGGCCTGCATTTGAAAGAAGGGGCAGACGACGATCTGTCCGAAAACCACGAAATCAACGTCACGCCGTTCATCGACGTGATGCTGGTGCTGTTGATCATCTTCATGGTGGCGGCCCCGCTGGCCACCGTGGACATCAAGGTCGACCTGCCCGCCTCCACCGCCAAACCGGCGCCGCGGCCAGAGAAACCGGTGTTCCTCAGCGTCAAGGCTGACCAGCGCCTGTTCCTCGGTGAAGACGAAGTGAAAGCCGAAGCACTCGGCGCCACGCTCGACGCCAGGACCCAGGGCAAGAAGGACACGACGATCTTCTTCCAGGCCGACAAAGGCGTGGATTACGGCGACCTGATGAGCGTGATGGACAACCTGCGATCGGCCGGTTACCTGAAGGTAGGTCTGGTCGGACTCGAGACGGCAGCCAAGAAATGATCACGACGCGCCATAAGCTGACGCGTTACAGCGGTAGCCTGGCTGTGGTGCTGGGCGTTCACGCGCTGGCCATCGCGCTGGCGCTGAACTGGTCCGTCCGCCCGCCCATCGAATTGCCGCCCCAGGCAATGATGGTCGAACTGGCACCGGTTCCCGCCCCGCCACCGCCTGCTCCGCCAAAGGTCGTCACCCCACCGCAGCCACCGGCTCCGGTTGAAGAACTGCCGATCCCCAAGCTCGCCGAAGCGCCGAAAGCTGAAATTGCCGTGCCCAAGCCCGTCAAGCCAAAGCCCAAGCCACAGCCGCCCAAGCCGGTAGAGAAGAAACCCGAACCGCCGAAGGAAAAACCGGCCGAGGAAAAGCCTGCCGAAACGCAACAGACTCAGGCACCGACGGAGAAATCCGCTCAGCCTGCGCCGGGTCCTTCGCCGGCTCAACTGGCGGCCAAGGCCAGCTGGCAAGGCACGCTGCTGGCGCACCTGCAGAAGTACAAAAAGTACCCTGCCAGTGCACAGGCACGGGGCAAGGAAGGCATGAACCGTCTGCGTTTCGTCGTGGATGCCGAAGGCAATGTGTTGTCGTTTGAACTGGTAGGCGCCTCGGGCACTGCCGATCTGGACCGGGCCACCCTGGAAATGATCCGCCGCGCTCAACCGCTGCCAAAGCCGCCGGCCGACATGCTGACCAATGGCTCCATCGAAATCGTTGCACCCTTTGTGTATTCGCTGGAAAAACGCCGTCGGTAAACGCACCACCGCCCCATGTGGGAGCGAGCTTGCTCGCGATAGCGGTCTAACATTCAACGTAGATGTCGAATGTTGGGCCCTCATCGCGAGCAAGCTCGCTCCCACAGAGATTTCTGCCAGCAGGAAGGTCGCGCTCCAAGCCAAAAAGGCACCGAAAGGTGCCTTTCTCTTATCTGCCAGCGGCAAACCGGCATTACCCGGTGTCACCCGACACGTTCAGTCTGATAACGTGCGTCTATCGATTGCAGCCGGTATGCTTGGCACGCAAACTCATGGACGCTTGCTATGACCCTCACAGAATTACGCTACATCGTTACCCTCGCCCAAGAGCAGCACTTCGGCCACGCGGCCGAGCGTTGCCACGTCAGCCAGCCGACCCTTTCGGTGGGCGTGAAAAAGCTTGAAGACGAACTCGGTGTGCTGATTTTCGAGCGCAGCAAAAGCGCCGTGCGCCTGACGCCGGTCGGCGAAGGCATCGTGGCCCAGGCGCAAAAGGTACTGGAACAGGCCCAGGGCATCCGCGAACTGGCCCAGGCCGGCAAGAACCAGCTGACCGCCCCGCTCAAAGTCGGCGCGATCTACACCGTCGGGCCGTACCTGTTTCCGCACCTGATTCCACAACTGCACCGGGTCGCCCCGCAGATGCCGTTGTACATCGAAGAAAACTTCACCCACGTGCTGCGCGACAAACTGCGCAACGGCGAACTCGACGCGATCATCATCGCCCTGCCGTTCAGCGAAGCCGACGTGCTGACCCTGCAGCTCTACGACGAGCCGTTCTACGTACTGATGCCAGCCCAGCACCCATGGACGCAAAAAGAGTCCATCGACGCCAGCCTGCTTAACGACAAGAGCCTGCTGCTGCTCGGCGAAGGCCACTGCTTCCGCGATCAGGTACTGGAAGCCTGCCCGACCCTGACCAAAGGCAACGACGGCGCCAAGCACACCACGGTGGAATCGAGCTCCCTGGAAACCATTCGCCACATGGTCGCGTCCGGCCTGGGCATTTCGATCCTGCCGTTGTCGGCAGTCGACAGCCATCACTACGCCCCCGGCGTGATCGAGGTGCGTCCGTTGTCGGCACCCGTACCGTTCCGCACCGTGGCCATTGCCTGGCGCGCCAGCTTCCCGCGTCCGAAGGCGATTGAAATCCTCGCCGACTCCATTCGCCTGTGCTCGGTGGCCAAGCCAGCGGCGCAGGTCGCTGCGGGCTAAGCGACGGTCATGAGCGAGTTGTCGCAAGTGTCGGTGACGGCACTCAAGGGTGTCGGTGAAGCCATGGCCGAGAAACTGGCCAAGGTCGGCCTGGAAAACCTCCAGGACGTGTTGTTTCACTTGCCCCTGCGCTATCAGGATCGCACCCGTGTGGTCCCGATCGGCGCGCTGCGACCCGGACAGGATGCAGTCATCGAAGGCACGGTCAGCGGCGCCGATGTGGTCATGGGCCGTCGGCGCAGCCTCGTGGTGCGCTTGCAGGACGGCACCGGCGGACTCAGCCTGCGCTTCTACCATTTCAGCAATGCGCAGAAGGAAGGCCTCAAACGCGGCACGCGGATTCGCTGCTACGGCGAGGCACGGCCCGGTGCTTCGGGGCTGGAAATCTACCACCCGGAATATCGCGCCATCACTGGCGACGAACCACCGCCGGTAGATGAAACCCTGACCCCGGTCTACCCGCTCACCGAAGGCCTGACCCAACAGCGCCTGCGCCAGTTGTGCATGCAGACCCTCACCCTGCTCGGCCCCAGCAGCCTGCCCGACTGGCTGCCGAACGAGCTGGCCCGCGACTACCAACTGGCACCGCTGGCCGATGCAATCCGCTACCTGCACAACCCGCCCGCCGATGCCGACGTCGATGAACTCGCCCTCGGCCATCACTGGGCGCAGCACCGTCTGGCTTTCGAAGAACTGCTGACCCATCAACTGTCGCAACAGCGCCTTCGTGAAAGCATGCGCTCCCTGCGCGCGCCGGCGATGCCCAAAGCCACCCAGTTGCCGGCCAAGTACCTGGCCAACCTCGGTTTCAACCCGACCGGCGCCCAGCAACGGGTCGGTAACGAAATCGCCTACGACCTCAGCCAGCACGAACCGATGCTGCGGCTGATCCAGGGCGACGTCGGCGCCGGCAAAACCGTGGTCGCCGCCCTTGCCGCGCTGCAAGCGCTGGAGGCCGGTTATCAAGTCGCGCTGATGGCACCCACCGAGATTCTCGCCGAGCAGCACTTCATCACCTTCAAGCGCTGGCTCGAACCGCTGGGCATCGAAGTCGCGTGGCTCGCCGGCAAGCTCAAGGGCAAGAACCGCACCGCCGCGCTGGAGCAAATCGCCAATGGCACGCCCATGGTGGTTGGCACTCACGCGCTGTTCCAGGACGAAGTGCAATTCAAGAACCTGGCGCTGGTGATCATCGACGAACAGCACCGTTTCGGCGTGCAGCAGCGTCTGGCCCTGCGGCAGAAAGGCGTCGGCGGACGCATGTGTCCGCATCAGTTGATCATGACCGCCACGCCGATTCCGCGCACGCTGGCCATGAGCGCCTACGCCGATCTCGACACCTCGATCCTCGACGAACTGCCCCCCGGCCGAACCCCGGTCAACACCGTGCTGATCACCGACACCCGGCGCGTCGAAGTCATCGAGCGAGTGCGCAGCGCTTGCGCCGAAGGGCGACAAGCCTATTGGGTATGCACACTGATCGAAGAGTCGGAAGAGCTGACCTGCCAGGCCGCCGAAACCACATACGAAGACCTGACCGCCGCCCTCGGCGAGCTGAAGGTCGGGCTGATCCACGGCCGCATGAAGCCTGCGGAAAAAGCCGCGGTGATGGCCGAGTTCAAGGCCGGCAACCTGCAACTGCTGGTCGCGACCACGGTGATCGAAGTGGGCGTTGACGTACCCAACGCCAGCCTGATGATCATCGAAAACCCCGAGCGCCTGGGCCTGGCGCAACTGCACCAGTTGCGCGGCCGCGTCGGCCGCGGCAGCGCTGTCAGCCATTGCGTGCTGCTCTACCATCCGCCGCTGTCGCAAATCGGCCGTCAGCGCCTGGGCATCATGCGTGAAACCAACGACGGTTTTGTCATCGCCGAAAAGGATCTGGAATTGCGCGGCCCCGGCGAAATGCTCGGTACCCGCCAAACCGGCCTGCTTCAATTCAAGGTCGCCGACCTGATGCGCGATGCCGATTTGCTGCCCGCCGTACGGGATGCCGCCCAGGCATTGCTCGAACGCTGGCCGACCCATGTCAGCCCGCTACTCGACCGTTGGCTGCGTCATGGCCAACAATACGGCCAAGTGTGACAACCGTCACAGTTTCTGAGGCGTGGCCTTAGGCAAGCTGGTTATACTCCTGCAATTGTTTAAGTACGGATACAGACCATGACCGAAGTTGCCTTCGCACCCGACACCCCGCACGCTCCGTCGGTTATTCGGCTGATGCTGGGCAAGTTGGGCATTGCCTACGAAGAAGTGCTTGACCGTCACGGCCTCAATGCCGCGCGCAAAGTGCAGGCCGTTCTGCTCGATGACAGCGTCGGCGCGTTGATGGTGTTGTTCCCGCAGAGCCAGTTGCTGGACCTCAATCGCCTGACCGAGCTCACGGGTCGCCGCCTCACTGCCGTACCCACCGAGCGCCTGAAAAAAATGCTCGGCAAGCACAACCTCAGCTTGCTGCCGGGCCTGCCGGCGCTAAGCAGCTCACCGTGCCTGTACGACGAAAGCCTGCTGCGCGAGCCGAAGTTGCTGATCAACTCCGGTGAGCCGGGCGTGCTGCTGGAAATCACCAGCGAAGACTTCAAGGCGACCATGCTGACCAAGGCCAGCGCCGCCAACTTCGGCGAAAACCTGACCAGCATCCGTCCCAACCTCGACCGCCCCGATGACGACCGCGAGGAAATCACCCAGGCCGTCCAGGCGTTCACCGCGCGGCGCATCCAGCAGCGTCTGGAAGAGACCATCGAGATTCCACCGCTGGCCGAAACCGCGCAAAAGATCATCAAGCTGCGTGTCGACCCCAACGCCACCATCGACGACATCACCGGCGTGGTCGAAACCGACCCGGCGCTGGCCGCGCAAGTCGTGAGCTGGGCGGCGTCGCCGTACTACGCCTCGCCGGGCAAGATCCGCTCCGTGGAAGACGCCATCGTGCGCGTGCTGGGCTTCGACCTGGTGATCAACCTGGCGCTGGGCCTGGCCCTGGGTAAAACCCTGAGCCTGCCCAAGGACCACCCGCAACAAACCACGCCGTACTGGCAGCAATCCATCTACACCGCCGCCGTCATCGAAGGCCTGACCCGCGCCATGCCGCGCACCCAGCGCCCGGAAGCAGGCCTGACCTACCTGGCCGGCCTGCTGCACAACTTCGGCTACCTGCTGCTGGCCCACGTGTTCCCGCCACACTTCTCGCTGATCTGCCGCCACCTGGAGGTCAACCCGCACCTGTGCCACAGTTTCGTGGAACAACACCTGCTGGGCATCAGCCGTGAACAGATCGGCTCGTGGCTGATGCGCTACTGGGACATGCCCGAAGAGCTGTCCACCGCCCTGCGCTTCCAGCACGACCCGGCCTACGACGGCACCTACGCCGAATACCCGAACCTGGTCTGCCTGTCGGTGCGCCTGCTGCGCAGCCGAGGCATCGGCTCCGGCCCCGACGAAGGCATTCCGGACGCACTATTGGAACGCCTCGGCCTGAGCCGCGCCAAGGCCGAAGACGTGGTCAGCAAAGTGCTGGAAGCTGAAGTGCTGCTGCGCGAACTGGCTTCGCAATTCAGCCAAGGCTGAACAGCATCGCGAGCAGGCCCGCTCCCACAGGGATCGCTTAAATCCTGTGGGAGCGGGCTTGCCCGCGATGAATATCACTCGGTCTAACTGAAAGACCTCAAGCCTTGGGCTTCGCCTTTTTCGGCTTCAAATACTTGGTCAACCCCTGGAACCAGATCACCAGCGCCGGGTTGCCCTTGATCTGAATCGACTTGTCCTGAATCCCCGTCATGAACGCCAATTGCTTGTTCTTCGCCTGCATCGTGGCAAAGCCATACGCGGCGTCTTTAAAGGCAATCGCAAACGCAGGATCGGCATGCACACCCGATTGACTGGTGATGCGCTGGTCCTTCACGCGGAATTGCCGCGCCACTTTCCCGTCCAGGGTCTGCAGCTGGAACACCAGGTCCTTGTCACCCAACTGCTGCTGAAACGCCGGATTGGTCCGGCTGGCCTTACCCATCAACAAACCCAGCATCCACAGCAGAAAACGAAATTTCATGCGCACAGCCTCAGAAGGAAAATGAACGGCCGGGGCAGTTTAGCGACTTAAAACAAGAACGCCACCATCTAGATGCGTTAGAAGAAGATGAGCCACATTCCCCGCATGATGACTGCCAAGTCACGATTTTAAACACATTCCTGTAGGAGCTGCCGCAGGCTGCGATCTTTTGATCTTCACAATCCGGTCGTTCCTTAGACTGAGTATCACGTTGTTCGCCATCAAATTCACCCGCGCCACGGCTCCAGGAAAAAATCCAGGTGCCAGCTTGGATCGTCCCGCCTTGAGACATGCAACATTCTGAAACGCGGGAAGTTTCCGATCGCTGAAGGAGAGTCTTCCTACATCACCTCCTCCAAGTTCTTGTTAGCGTATTTCGGTCATGGACACCGGAGTTACTAGTCCACGAGAGGGCGAACTGTCAGGGAGACACTCGAATGTTTTTATGGCAAATCGTGCCCACATGGCACGAGATTGAAAAACGTATAACCCATGAAATGGGTTACCAGGGAGGAGCCAGCTTTCGCACGCAATTCAACGAACCTGCCCCCTCCCTTTCTCTGAACATCCGACGGATCAACAGTGTCCGCTACGCATTCAACCAAGCCGAGTGGGAAGCCGGCCGCCTATTGAGGCAACGGTTCTCTGACCTCGACATCTCCAGCATCCTCAACGAGTTGATCGAAGTTGTTACTCAAATGGCAATGATCGTCGCCGGCAGTGTGCTGACTGGAGGGGCAATTGGCGCGGGAGCAGGCGCATTCCTCGGAGGGGCAGGTGCCATTCCCATGGGTGCCGCTGGCGCCGCAATGGGATTGCAAGTCAGCACCTGGATATTAGGGATACTTGGCCTGACGTCCATCGCCGCGTTTTTCGTCGAGGGATTGCCGCGTATTGGCGAGTATTACCTGACGGGCATCAACATCGCGTGGAAAGGCCCACGCGGCGAGGAAGGGTTGAACCCGTTCAGCCGGGACGATCCTTTTGCCGAAAAAAGAGCCTCCCATCACATCGCACTGGGGCATGTAGAGGTTGTCGTCCTGCTGCTGGGAGCCATCGTCGCTTACATTACGCGTGGTCGAGGCAATGCAAATGTCCTCGCCCAGGAAATGCGAGCAAGTCCCAAAGGGGCACGGCTTGGCGAATGGATGCTCAAGCATGAGGAGGCACTGAAAAAACGACCAGACCTGCAAACCGCAGAGCCGCGCAGAGGTGCACTTGGCCCGCGGGAGCCTGCGTCACCCGCAAATCGCCCATCTGGAAAAGACAAGGACTCGCCCCGTGACAAACCGAACGCCATGCCGCTTCATAAAGTCGAATGCTTCAAAGCGGACAAGATGCCAGCGTCTAAAATCGGAGAGTTCGAGCGGCAGTTGAAGGGGCAAGAGGACGGGCTGAATCGGCTGACGGTTGATGAATATCTCGAGAATATTGCTAATCCGGTGAAGCGTAGCCAAAAAGCCGCCAAGCAAGCCCGTAAGGATTTACAAGACACGTTACAAGCGCGCTTCCAAGAAGACTTTTCCCAGTTCATGGACGAACTCGACGCTGAAGTAGCTGCCATCAAAAAAGCGAAGGAAACAATGTCAAACCTTGCAGGGCTGCATAATCCTGATCTGAGGGCTGGAGGTAAGGATATCATTGCGGACTTTGGTGATCGACAAGTGAACTCCAGTATTGGTCCTCAGTGGAGGCCGAAAATCGCAAATTTGAAGGCGGCGGCTGAAAACGTGCCCCGATCAATGCGAGAGTCAACTTTTATCAATGTAAAACTACATAAATGCTAATTAATAAGGAGGTATAGCGTGGACAAAGTATTTGCTAGGTTTATAGAGAAATTTGGCGGACCTGTTGAACGACAGGAAGTGCCGACTTCAAGTATCGAAAGATATAAAGGAAAGCTGCCCAATCAGTTGCTGGAATACTGGGCTGAACACGGCTGGTGCGGTTACGGTGATGGAATTTTTTGGATAGTGAATCCTCAGGAATACGACGGGGTGGTAGCGTCATGGCTTGAGGGGACGAAGTTTGAAGCCTTTGACACCTACCACCTAATTGCTCGCAGTGCCTTTGGCGACTTGTATCTTTGGGGCGAAAAAACGGGTGCCTCTCTCAAGATAACTAGTGTCCTTTCCCGCTATACAACACACACATCTATCTTTACAGGAGAGCAAATGGATAAGGGGCTGCGAAATTTTCTGTTGTCGCGGGAGGTTGACTCTAACGATTATGGCGACATGTTCAAGCCTGCGAAGAAAAAGCTCGGCACCCTGCGTCACGACGAGATGTACGGCTTTGTTCCAGCGCTGATGTTCGGCGGCCCCGACACCCTCGATTATCTAGAGAAGGTGAAGGCGGTGGAGCATCTGATCCTGCTGTCTCAGATTACCGAGCTTCAGCCCTATAGTTTTTCAGACCTGTAAAGAATGTAGTTTCGCCCCTAGGCCGCGCTCTGAACAGGGTTACTGGCCTGGCGCCCTCACAACTCTTAATGAGATATTGAATGGATGAAATATTTTCGATTTTTCTGGAGACGTTTGGCGGACCCGTTGATCGTCAGGAAGTACCGACTTCAAGTATCGAACGCTACAGGGGTAAGCTGCCCAATCAATTGCTGGAGTACTGGGCTGAGTACGGCTGGTGCGGTTACGGTGATGGGATTTTTTGGATAGTGAATCCTCAGGAATACGAAGGGGTCGTAGCATCCTGGCTTGAGGGGACGGAATTTGAAGCGTTTGACATCTACCACCTGATTGCCCGTAGCGCATTTGGTGACTTGTACCTTTGGGGCGAAAGAACGGGATTTTCGCTCAAAATAACCAGTGTTCTTTCTCGTGTTGTGATTAAAAACCTCGAAATTACGAGTGAAGAGATGGACAGAGAACTACAAGGTTTTCTGCTTTCCAGGAATGTGGATTCCAACGATTATGGCGACCTGTTCCAACCCGCAAAGAAAAAGCTCGGCACCCTGCGTCACGACGAGATGTACGGCTTTGTTCCAGCACTGATGTTCGGCGGCCCCGACACCCTCGATCATCTAGAGAAGGTGAAGGCGGTGGAGCATCTGATCCTGCTGTCTCAGATCACCGAGCTTCAGCCCTATAGTTTTTCAGACCTTTAAACCAGATTTCAGGGGACGGATTTCAACAAGCTCTGTTAACCCCACAAAAAATGGGCACCCAACCCAGGTTGGCGTGCCCATTTTTATTCCACCCCCCCGCTACGCGAGAGGCGAAAACGGCTTACGGATTGACGCTGTCTTTCAACGACTTGCCTGGCTTGAACGCAACGGTGTTGCTGGCCTTGATTTTGACGGGTTCACCGGTTTGCGGGTTTTTGCCGGTGCGGGCACCGCGATGGCGTTGCAGGAAGGTGCCGAAGCCCACCAGCGTCACGCTGTCTTTGCGGTGCAGGGCACCGGTGATTTCTTCAAGAACGGCGTTGAGAACGCGGTTGGCTTGTTCTTTGGTGAGGTCTGCTTTTTCAGCAATGGCTGCAGCGAGGTCTGGTTTACGCATGTGAGTGAAGCCCCTTTGACGGTTTGTTGTTGTTATGTCCGTGCTGCTCTCTGCGGAGCAGCGCCAAAAGCGCCGCAGGTGCTCTACTCTGCGGCAGACGGGAGTGAGGATGGCACGCAGTGAGGCCCCGCGCCAGTATCGGCGCGGCCATTGTTAGGGCAAAAGGGGGGTGATTCCGACAGAACGACCGGTATTTATGCCAACAGGGCTGGAAGCTCTTTGTTCAGGGCCAGTTTTTCCATCACGGCGGCGCCTGTGAGGGCATAACCGAGCAGTTTGCCTGCGGCATCGCGGCATAAAACCTTGATGTCGGCGCCCTGCCCTTCGACGGTCCAGATGCCTTCTGCGCCCCGTGGTGGCGGGGACACCACCAGCGGGCACACCGGCGTTTTGACGGTGATCGGCATCGGGCCATAAGTGACGGCGGTCGGGTTGCCGGCCAGGGTTTGCGCCAGCGCTCGCGCACAGCTCATCAGGGGCATGACGTACAGCAGGTTCAGCCCATCGACCTCGGCACAGTCGCCCAGGGCGTAGATGTTCGCGTGGGAGGTCTTCAGGTGCCGGTCGACCATGATGCCGCGGTTGACCTGCAAACCGGCCGCTGCCGCCAGGTCGACACGCGGGCGCAGGCCAATGGCCGAGACCACCACGTCGCACGGGATCACCTGGCCATCGGACAGGTGCGCTTCCAGGCCGTCCGACACTCGTTGCAGGCGGTTGAGCACCGGCCCGAGGTGGAAACGTGCGCCGAGGCTTTCCAGGCCAGCCTGCACCGCAGCCGCGGCCGCCGGGTGCAACAGGGTCGGCATGACTTGTTCGCACGGCGCAACCAGTTGCACTTCGTAGCCACCCAGGGTCAGGTCGTTGGCGAACTCGCAGCCGATCAGACCGGCGCCGAGCAGCAACACGCGGCGCTTGCCAGCGGCTGCCGCCCGGAAGCGTGCGTAATCTTCCAGGTCGTTGATCGGGAATACGCAATCCGCCGCGTCACCTTCAATGGGCACGCGCACGGTTTCGGCGCCCCAGGCCAGGATCAGGTCGCGGTACATCACCGCCTCTTCACCGATCCACAGGCGCTTGTGGCCCGGGTCAATGCCGCTGATGCGCGTGTGGGTGCGTATTTCGGCCTTGAGTTGGTCGGCCATGGCGCCGGGTTCGGCCATGCTCAGGCCGTCGGCATCCTTGTTTTTGCCGAAGCCGGTGGAGAGCATCGGCTTGGAGTAGGAGCGCCCGTCATCGGCGGTAATCAAAAGCAGCGGGGTTTCGCTGTCGAGCTTGCGAAACTCGCGGGCGACGTTGTAGCCAGCCAGACCGGTGCCAATGATGACGACAGGTGCGTTCATTCCTTACTCCTCAATTATTCAGGCAGCGATTTCGATCATTTCAAAATCCATTTTGCCCACACCGCAGTCCGGGCACAGCCAGTCTTCCGGCACGTCTTCCCAACGGGTGCCCGGCGCAATGCCGTCATCCGGCCAACCGTCGGCTTCGTTGTAGATCAGGCCGCAGACGATACATTGCCACTTTTTCATCAGGTACTTCCTCAGGGTTCAGGCGTTTTGCCGGCCGGACGGTCGATGGTTGTAGCACTGCCGTCCAGCTCAGCGCGTTTTGTACTGATCGATGCCGCCGGATGCAAGCCTGTTCGGCGCAACGGCAGGCCAATTCAATCGATATCGGCGGCTGACATGTTAAGCTCGCCGCCTCATTTGCTGCCAATAATGACTCATTGTGCAACACACAGAATCCCCCTCTCCAGCTCCTCTCTGGCTCTCGCGCAGCGAACTGGCGCCCCTCCCCGATGCTTCTATCCTGGACTGGCTGTTCGACGAAGGCTCGCTGACCCGACGCCTGATTCATCTGTCGAATGATGCCTTCAGCGTCTCGCCGATGTTCGAAGGCTGGCAAACCCTGCGCGCCGACGAATGCGCAGCGCTGGACCTGGCCGACGGCAGTGAAGGTTGGGTGCGCGAGGTGTATCTGCGCGGTCATGGTGAAGCCTGGGTGTTCGCCCGCAGCGTCGCGGCACGCAGTGCATTGCAAGGCGACGGCTTGCACATGGACGAATTGGGCAGCCGCTCCCTGGGTGAATTGCTGTTCTGCGACCAGGCCTTTCAGCGCCGGGCCATCGAGGTTTGTCATTATCCTCAAGAATGGTTGCCAAGCGAGGTGCGGGCGCCGGACCTATGGGGCCGCCGTTCACGTTTTGACCGCGGCGCGCTGAGTGTACTGGTGGCCGAAATCTTCCTGCCTTCCCTGTGGGACGCCGCACGCGCCCGATCGGAGAACCTCTGATGTACCAAAGCCTGCTCAAGTCCTTGAACCGCTTGAACCCTCGGGCCTGGGACTTCATTCAGCTGACGCGGATGGACAAGCCGATCGGCATTTACCTGCTGCTCTGGCCAACGCTGTGGGCGCTGTGGATTGCCGGTAAGGGTTCGCCGTCCCTGGCCAACATTGTGATTTTCGTCCTGGGCGTGGTGCTGACCCGCGCCGGTGGCTGCGTGATCAACGACTGGGCGGACCGCAAGGTCGATGGTCATGTGAAACGTACCGAGCAGCGCCCGCTGGTGAGCGGCAAGATCAGCTCGAAAGAGGCGCTGGTGTTCTTCGCCTTGCTGATGGGCATCAGTTTCCTGCTGGTGCTGTGCACCAACGCCGCGACCGTGTGGCTGTCGCTGGGCGGCCTGGCGCTGGCGTTCAGTTACCCCTTCATGAAACGCTACACCTATTACCCGCAAGTGGTGCTGGGCGCCGCATTTTCGTGGGGGATGCCGATGGCGTTCACCGCAGAAACCGGTGAATTGCCGGCTGCCGCATGGCTGCTGTGGATCGCCAACCTGATGTGGACCGTGGGTTACGACACGTATTACGCGATGACCGATCGCGATGACGACCTGAAGATCGGCGTGAAATCCACGGCAATCCTGTTCGGCGACGCGGACCGGGCGATCATCCTGACCCTGCAGGGACTGGCGCTGGGTTGCCTGTTGCTGGCGGGGTCGAAGTTCGACCTGGGTGGCTGGTTCCACCTCGGATTACTGGTGGCAGCGGGCTGCTTTGCCTGGGAGTTCTGGTATACCCGCGACAAGGACCGGATGCGTTGCTTCAAGGCGTTTTTGCACAATCACTGGGCGGGATTGGCGATTTTCGTCGGGATTGTGCTGGATTACGCGTTGCGTTGACTGTTGAAAAGATCGCAGCCTTCGGCAGCTCCTACCCGAAGGCTGCGATCCTTTTGCGGTGTTACATATGCTCGCGAACGACGTGCCAGACATCTTTTTTCTTGTCACCCGTCATGTCTCCGGGCTTTTTGTCGTCCTCGTAGTAGTACAGCGGCTTGCCGTCATAGGCCCATTGCATGGTCCCGTCGTCACGCTTGACAACGGTCCATTTACCTTCAGCCTTGGCACCCGCCTCTGCCTTGAACGGCGGCCAGTATTTGGCGCAGTCGCCAGTGCACACCGACTTGCCGCCAGTGTCCTTGTCGAACGTGTACAAGGTCATGCCCTTATGGTCGACCATCATGCCGTCTTTCATCATCGCCGGGTCGGCGGCAAAGGCCAGTGTCGGCAGCGTTAACGCCGCAGTGACCAGCAAAGCCTTCCAGGATTGAGCAATGTAGTTCATGGAAACCTTCCTCTTGTGGTTGTCAGGATCCGGACTTAGAGCTTAGCCCAGGATCCAGCCAATCGCCGGCCGACTAAAATACTGTCACACGACTGCAATAATTCCGTTATCTAATGCGGCGCAAGACAGTTAAATGACAAGAGGATTAAGGGCATGGTTGGCAGGAGCATTCTGATCGTCGACGACGAAGCGCCTATTCGCGAAATGATCGCCGTTGCGTTGGAAATGGCCGGCTATGACTGCCTGGAGGCTGAAAACTCCCAGCAGGCCCACGCCATTATCGTCGACCGCAAACCGGACCTGATCCTGCTCGACTGGATGCTGCCCGGCACGTCCGGCATCGAGCTGGCCCGTCGGCTCAAGCGTGATGAACTGACCGGGGACATCCCGATCATCATGCTCACCGCCAAGGGTGAAGAGGACAACAAGATCCAGGGCCTGGAAGTCGGCGCCGACGACTACATCACCAAGCCGTTTTCCCCCCGTGAGCTGGTAGCGCGCCTGAAGGCCGTGCTGCGCCGTGCCGGCCCGACCGATGGCGAGGCGCCGATCGAAGTCGGCGGCCTGCTGCTGGACCCGATCAGCCACCGCGTGACCATCGACGGCCGTCCTGCCGAGATGGGCCCGACCGAATACCGCCTGCTGCAATTCTTCATGACTCACCAGGAGCGCGCCTACACCCGTGGCCAGTTGCTGGATCAGGTCTGGGGCGGCAACGTCTATGTCGAAGAGCGTACCGTCGACGTGCACATTCGACGCCTGCGCAAAGCCCTCGGCGATGCTTACGAAAATCTGGTACAAACCGTGCGCGGCACCGGTTACCGCTTTTCCACCAAAGCCTGACTCGGACCCTTACCGCCCGACAAGCTGACAAGGACGCGCGTCAAGTGAACCAAAACTGGCATGGCACCCTGATTCGCCACATGCTGCTACTGGTCACCGCCTGCCTGGTGATCGGCCTGATCACCGGCTATTACGGCTGGAGCCTCGCCGCAGGCCTGGGTCTTTACCTGGCCTGGACCCTCAAGCAATTGCTGCGTCTGCACGAGTGGCTGCGCCTGCACAAACCCGATGAAGCGCCGCCCGACGGCTACGGCCTGTGGGGCGAGGTGTTCGACAGCATCTACCACCTGCAACGCCGCGACCAACGGGTACGCGGACGCCTGCAAGCGGTGATCGACCGGGTTCAGGAATCCACCGCCGCGCTGAAAGACGCGGTGATCATGCTCGACACCGACGGTAACCTGGAATGGTGGAACCGTGCCGCCGAAACCCTGCTGGGCCTCAAGACCCCACAGGACAGCGGCCAACCGGTGACCAACCTGGTGCGCCATCCGCGCTTCAAGGAATACTTCGAGCAAGACAGCTACGCCGAGCCGCTGGAAATTCCTTCGCCGACCAACGACCGCGTGCGCATTCAGCTGTACATCACCCGTTACGGCAACAACGAACACTTGATGCTGGTGCGCGATGTGACACGCATCCATCAGCTTGAGCAAATGCGCAAGGATTTCATCGCCAACGTGTCCCATGAACTGCGCACGCCGTTGACGGTGATCTGCGGTTACCTGGAAACCCTGCTCGACAACGTCGACGAGGTGAACCCGCGCTGGGGCCGTGCCTTGCAGCAGATGCAGCAACAAGGCGGGCGCATGCAGACCCTGCTCAACGACCTGTTGCTGCTGGCCAAGCTGGAAGCCACCGATTATCCATCGGACAACCAGCCGGTGCCGATCGACGGCTTGCTGCAATCGATCAAGAGCGACGCGCAGCAGTTGTCCGGCCAGAAAAACCAGAAAATCACGCTGGACGCCGACCCGACGATTCTGCTCAAGGGCAGCGAGGCGGAGTTGCGCAGCGCGTTTTCCAACCTGGTGTTCAACGCGGTGAAATACACCCCGGCCGAAGGCAACATCCGCATTCGCTGGTGGGGCGATGACCAGGGGGCGCACCTGAGCGTGCAGGATTCCGGGATCGGCATCGATGCCAAACACCTGCCGCGCCTGACCGAACGCTTCTATCGCGTCGACTCCAGCCGCAACTCCAATACCGGTGGCACCGGCCTGGGGCTGGCGATCGTCAAACACGTTTTGTTACGTCATCGGGCACGGATGGAAATCAGCAGCGTACCGGGCCACGGCAGTACCTTTACCTGCCACTTTGCGCCGGCGCAGGTCACCAAATCACGGGTTATCAGCACCGCCGACTGATACCGGCCAGCACGCGCCACTAGGCAACCGCCCAGTCAGCCGCTACATTGGCTGACTTGCGTCTGCCTTTCAGGCGCGATTCTTACTTCCCTTTCGAATACACGGAACCCGCAAAACTCCATCATGGACCCTTCCCCTGGCTTGACCCTCGCTACAATTTTCGCCGACTTCGGCATGATTCTTTTTGCTCTGATCCTGGTTTTGCTCAACGGCTTTTTCGTTGCGGCGGAATTTGCCATGGTCAAGCTGCGCTCGACCCGGGTCGAGGCCATCGCTGATAAAAACGGCTGGCGCGGGCACATCCTGCGCACCGTGCACAGTCAGCTCGATGCGTACCTGTCGGCCTGCCAATTGGGTATCACCCTGGCCTCCCTGGGCCTGGGTTGGGTCGGTGAGCCCGCGTTTGCCCACATTCTTGAGCCGGTATTGAGCGCGGTCGGCGTTCAATCAGCCGAAGTGGTCAAAGGCATCTCGTTCTTCACCGCGTTCTTCATCATTTCGTACCTGCACATCGTGGTCGGTGAGCTCGCCCCGAAATCCTGGGCGATCCGCAAACCCGAATTGCTGTCGCTGTGGACCGCCGTGCCGCTGTACCTGTTCTATTGGGCCATGTACCCGGCCATCTACCTGCTCAACGCCAGCGCCAACACCATCCTGCGTATTGCAGGGCAAGGTGAACCCGGCCCGCATCACGAGCATCACTACAGCCGTGAAGAGCTGAAGCTGATCCTGCACTCCAGCCGTGGCCAGGACCCGAGCGACCAAGGCATGCGCGTGCTGGCCTCGGCGGTGGAAATGGGCGAACTGGAAGTGGTCGACTGGGCCAACTCCCGCGAAGACCTGGTGACCCTGGAGTTCAACGCACCGCTCAAGCAGATCCTGGCGATGTTCCGTCGCCACAAGTTCAGCCGCTATCCGGTGTACGACAGCGAACGCCAGGAGTTCGTCGGCCTGCTGCACATCAAGGATCTGCTGTTGGAACTGGCGGCGCTGGACCACATTCCCGAATCGTTCAACCTCGCCGAGCTGACCCGCCCGCTGGAGCGCGTGTCGCGGCACATGCCGCTGTCACAGTTGCTGGAGCAGTTCCGCAAGGGCGGTTCGCACTTCGCCGTGGTCGAAGAGGCCGACGGCAACATCATCGGCTACCTGACCATGGAAGACGTGCTGGAAGTGCTGGTGGGCGACATCCAGGACGAACACCGCAAGGCCGAGCGCGGGATCCTCGCGTACCAGCCGGGCAAGTTGCTGGTACGGGGCGATACGCCGCTGTTCAAGGTTGAACGGCTGCTGGGCATCGACCTCGACCACGTCGAAGCCGAAACCCTTGCCGGGCTGGTCTATGAGAGTCTCAAGCGCGTTCCCGAAGAGGAAGAAGTGCTGGAAGTCGAAGGTCTGCGGATCATCATCAAGAAGATGAAGGGGCCGAAGATTGTCCTGGCCAAGGTGTTGATGCTCGATTAAACGTATTGACCTGAAAGATCGCAGCCTTCGGCAGCTCCTACAGGGCTATGTGAACACCGCGATCTTTTATTGCTTGCCCAACGCAAAGTTGGGCAAAGCACCCACCGGCTGGTTGAACTGATACGGAATCGACACCAGCCCAAGCCCGGTATTGCGCTGCACCACGAAGTGCAAATGCGGCCCGGTGCTGTTGCCGGTGTTGCCGGACAACGCCAAAGCACTCCCTACCGTTACCCGCTGACCTTCCCGAACGCGGACCGAGCCCTTCTTCAGGTGCAGGTAAACACCCATGGTCCCGTCATCATGCAGTACCCGCACGAAATTGCCGGAAGCGTCGGTGCCGCGCCCACTCTGTCTGTTCTCGGTCTTCACCACCACCCCGCCTCGCGCGGCAATGATCGGCGTGCCCTCGGGCATCGCAATATCCATGGCGTAACGGTTCTTGGGACCAAAGTGGCTATAGGGCCCGTTGGCACCCTGACTGATCTGGAACGGGCCGCCACGCCAGGGCAACGGGTACCGATAGCCCACCGTGGGTCCTGAGGGGTCGCCCAGGGAATACTTGAACTTCGGGACGTACGCCAGCGGCCTTCCACCTTTGGCCGCCGTGAGCTGCGCCAGGCGAACGCTGCTGCGCAGCGGTATCACGCGCCGAATCGTCCTGCCCGGCACACCGCTGGCGTTCTTCACCCCGGCAAAACTCAATTCGACTTCTACCGGCGCATACAGGTCATTGCGTACATACACGCTGTGCACGCCGTTCTTCTTCGTGATGATGAGGCGCACCTGACGCTCAAGGTGCTCGACCATGCCATCGCGGAAAACGAGCACATGGGCGCCTTTGCTCGGGCGGTCGCTGTAGGAAACCACGCCATTGGCGTCTTTGGACTTGTAGATGGTCATGGCCACGGCTGAGGTGGCGACCATGAACAGGCCACAGAAAAACAGCAGGCGCATGAGCATGGGGAAGGATTCTGTCGAGTGGGAACTGAGATGGAGCCTAGCAGCTGCTATGGACCCGGGTAGTCGGCAGATGTTTCAGAAAAGGTGTTCAGCAGATTTGCGGTTACAGTGTCGGCCCCTTCGCGAGCAGGCTCGCTCCCACATGAGAACGCATTACAAATGTGGGAGCGAGCCTGCTCGCGAAAGCGGACTGTCAGGCGACCCTATATCAAGCGCCAGGAATGAAGTGCTTCTGCGCCGTCCCCCGCGCAATCAGGCGCGAGATGTAATCGAGCTTCTGCGCATCCTGATCGACAAAGCGGAAGGTCAATTGCAGCCAGTCGCTGTCGGGCTTCGGTTCGTGGGCCACGACGGCATGCAGATAGCCGTTGAGGCGGGCGATTTCGGCATTGTCGCCCTGCTCCAGGTCCAGCACGGCGCTGTCGAGGATCTGCGGCAGGGTCTCGGTGCGCTTGACCACCAACAGGGCCTCCTTGAGGCTCAGGGCCTTGATCACGCACTGCTGGATGCCGTTCGGCAAACGCAGCTGACCCTGGCCACGGCCGCTGGCAGGTGCCGAAGAGGCCGCAGGCGCCTTGACCGGCGGGCTGTTGAGCAAGCCTTTGGACGGTGCAGGTGAGGCTGTTGGCGTGGTGACAGGCGCCTTGCCAGCGGTCAGGGCTGAGAGGGAGTCGTTGGCGAATGCAGGGCTGGTTTTCGTCGCAGCTACGCTGATCAAGGCATCGAGTTTGCCGACCTTGTGCAGCGCCTGCTTGACCTTGGTAATCAGTTGTTCGTTGGTGAACGGCTTGCTGACATAACCGGATACCCCGGCCTGGATCGCCTGGACGACGTTCTCCTTGTCGCCACGGCTGGTCACCATCACGAAGGGCATGGCTTTGAGGCTGTCTTGCTCACGACACCAGGTCAGCAGTTCCAGGCCGGACATTTCCGGCATCTCCCAATCACACAGGACCAGGTCGAATGCTTCCTTGGCCAGCATGGCCTGGGCCTTTCTGCCGTTGATCGCGTCTTCGATCCGCATGCCCGGGAAATAATTGCGCAGGCACTTTTTCACCAAGTCACGAATGAACGACGCGTCGTCCACGACCAACACACTGACCTTACTCATCCACCACCCCTTTAAAAAATCCCGGCCAGCATACCGCCTTGCTGATGGCACATTGCCAAAAAACCTTCAGTCACGCCGGACTTTTCGTTCACGGGTGCTGCTTTTCGAATGCGTAGGCCACAAACAAAAACGCCCGGCCAACAGGCCGGGCGCTTTACTTGGGCAA
Source organism: Pseudomonas sp. GW821-FHT07G06 (assembly GCF_058986625.1). NCBI lineage: Bacteria > Pseudomonadati > Pseudomonadota > Gammaproteobacteria > Pseudomonadales > Pseudomonadaceae > Pseudomonas > Pseudomonas sp. GW821-FHT07G06. Next base: position 166,113 of record NZ_JBYSVW010000003.1, on the reverse strand, counting down.
CCTTACTTATCGTCAGTTTTGCCCGGAACATTAGCGGTTTCGCCGGTTGTTCCTTCGACTTCTTCCTTCATGCGCTTGAGACCCAGGTGCCGCACGTCGGTGCCACGTACCAGGTAAATCACCAGCTCCGAGATATTGCGTGCGTGGTCGCCGATACGCTCCAGCGAACGCAGTACCCAGATAATGCTCAGAACCCGCGAGATAGAACGCGGATCTTCCATCATGTAGGTCGCCAGCTCACGCAGGGCGGTCTTGTATTCGCGGTCGATGATCTTGTCGTACTGCGCCACCGACAAGGCCAGTTCGGCATCAAAACGGGCAAAGGCGTCCAGTGCATCACGGACCATGTTGCGCACCTGGTCACCGATGTGGCGCACTTCGACGTAACCGCGCGGCGCTTCACCTTCTTCGCACAGCTGAATGGCGCGACGGGCGATCTTGGTCGCTTCGTCACCGATGCGCTCCAGGTCGATCACCGATTTGGAAATGCTGATGATCAGTCGCAGGTCGGACGCTGCCGGCTGACGACGGGCCAGAATGCGCAGGCATTCTTCGTCGATGTTGCGTTCCATCTGGTTGATCTGGTCGTCGATCTCGCGCACCTGCTGGGCCAGGCCGGAGTCGGCCTCGATCAGCGCGGTGACCGCATCGTTGACCTGCTTCTCGACCAGCCCGCCCATGGCCAGGAGGTGGCTGCGCACCTCCTCCAGTTCGGCGTTGAACTGCTGGGAGATGTGGTGTGTAAGGCCTTCCTTAGAAATCATGTTGTCTGCTCCGCAAAAGCTGTGAGCTGCAAGCTACAAGCTGCAAGCTGATGTGTTGTACCCGAACTGCCCTGACTTGCCGCTTGAAGCTTGCGGCTCGTAGCTGCTGCTAGCCGTAGCGACCGGTGATGTAGTCTTCGGTCTGCTTCTTCGCCGGATTGGTGAACAGGGTGTCGGTGTCGCCAAACTCCACCAGCTTGCCCATGTACATGAACGCGGTGTAGTCGGAAACCCGCGCCGCCTGCTGCATGTTGTGGGTCACGATGACGATGGTGAACTTGGATTTCAGTTCGTAGATCAGCTCTTCGACTTTCAGCGTGGAGATCGGGTCGAGTGCCGAGCAGGGTTCGTCGAGCAGCAACACTTCCGGCTCAACGGCGATGGTGCGGGCGATGACCAGACGCTGCTGCTGGCCACCGGACAGGCCCAGTGCCGACTCGTGCAGACGGTCCTTGACCTCATCCCACAGTGCCGCGCCTTTCAACGCCCACTCAACGGCCTCGTCGAGCACGCGCTTCTTGTTGATGCCCTGGATGCGCAGGCCGTAAACCACGTTTTCGTAGATGGTTTTCGGAAACGGGTTGGGCTTCTGGAACACCATGCCGACGCGACGACGCAGCTCGGCCACGTCTTCGCCCTTGCGGTAGATGTTGTTGCCGTACAGGTTGATCTCGCCTTCGACGCGGCAGCCATCCACCAGGTCGTTCATGCGGTTGAAGGTGCGCAGCAGCGTCGACTTGCCACAGCCGGACGGGCCGATGAAGGCGGTCACGCGCTGTTTCGGGATGTTCATGCTGACGTCGTACAGCGCTTGTTTCTCACCGTAGAACAGGCTCAGGCCCGGTACTTCGATGGCTACGGTTTCCTGCTCGAGGCTCAGGCTCTGTTTATCGCGACCCAGTGCCGACATGTTGATGCCGTGGGTATGTGCTTCGTGCTGCATGGGAGGCTCCCTGTGCTAACAAATTCGGTTCGTTTTTTGTGGGAGCGAGCCTGCTCGCGATTCAGGCACTGCGGTTTGACTCTGAAACCGCGGTGATGCCTTCGCGAGCAGGCTCGCTCCCACATAGAAATCAGTGCTGCAAATCAGCTGTCCAAAGCTTTGTACTTCTCGCGCAGGTGGTTACGGATGTACACCGCCGACAGGTTCAACGTGGCGATCACCAGCACCAGCAGCAGCGCCGTGGCGTACACCAGCGGTCGTGCGGCTTCGACGTTCGGGCTCTGGAAGCCGACGTCATAGATGTGGAAGCCCAGGTGCATGATCTTCTGGTCCAGGTGCAGGTACGGGTAGTTACCGTCAACCGGCAACGACGGCGCCAGTTTCACCACACCCACCAGCATCAGCGGCGCCACTTCACCCGCGGCGCGAGCCACGGCGAGGATCATGCCGGTCATCATCGCCGGGCTGGCCATCGGCAATACGATCTTCCACAAGGTTTCAGCCTTGGTCGCGCCGAGGGCCAACGAGCCTTCACGCACGGTGCGAGGAATCCGCGCCAGGCCTTCTTCAGTGGCCACGATCACCACCGGCACCGCCAGCAGTGCCAGGGTCAGCGAAGCCCAGAGCAGACCCGGCGTGCCGAAGGTCGGCGCCGGCAAGGCTTCCGGGAAGAACAGACGGTCGAGCGAGCCGCCCAGCACATAGACGAAGAAGCCCAGGCCGAACACCCCGTAAACGATGGCCGGAACACCGGCCAGGTTGTTCACCGCGATGCGGATCACCCGGGTCAGGGTGTTCTGCTTGGCGTATTCACGCAGGTATACCGCGGCCAGCACGCCGAACGGGGTCACGATCATCGCCATGATCAGGGTCATCATCACGGTGCCGAAAATGGCCGGGAAGATACCGCCCTCGGTGTTCGCTTCACGCGGGTCGTCGCTCAGGAACTCCCAGACCTTGCTGAAGTAGAAGCCGATCTTGGTGGTCGTGCTCATGGCGTTCGGCTGGTAGGCGTGAACCACTTTGCCGATGCCGATTTCGATTTCCTTACCGTTCGCGTCGCGGGCGGTCAGGCTGTCGCGGTTGAACTGCGCATGCAGATCGTTCAGGCGCGCTTCAACATCCTGATAGCGGGCATTGAGTTCGGCGCGCTCCGATTCCATGTCCGCTTGTGCGGTGGCGTCGAGCTTGCCATCCAGCTCCAGCTTGCGACCGTGCAAGCGGACGCGCTCGAGACCGGCGTTGATCGCGCCGATGTCGGTTTTTTCGAGGCTCTTGAGCTGTGCCGCCAGCTTGTTGACGCGGTCGACACGGGCTTGCAACTCAGGCCATGCGGCCTCGCCTTCAGCGACAACCTTGCCGTCCTGTTTGACGTTGACCAGGTAACCGTAGAAGTTGCCCCACTCACGCCGCTCGATCGCCATCAGCTCCGGTGGCGTCGTCTGGTTGGTCAGCCACTCGCCGACGACCCAGGTGAAGTCGTTGCCGTTCAGGTCACGGTTGCCGACCTTGATCAGCTCGCGGGTCATGAACTCCGGGCCGTCGTCAGGCACCGGCAGGCCGGCGCTCTTCAGACGGGCACGTGGCACTTCTTCCTTCTGTACGATTTCGCCGATCACCAGGTGATTGGCCTGGCCCGGTACGTCGTAACTGGCATGTACCAGGTCAGCCGGCCAGAAGTGACCCAGGCCGCGCACGGCAATCACTGCCAGCAGGCCAATGGTCATGATGACCGCGATGGACACCGCGCCACCGCTGATCCAGACGCCGGGGGCGCCGCTCTTGAACCATCCTTTCAGGGAGTTCTGTTTCACAGACTTCTACCTTTCTTAAAGCGACGAGTATTTCTTGCGCAGACGCTGACGAATCAGTTCTGCGAGGGTGTTCATGACGAAGGTGAACAACAGCAGCACCAGCGCCGAGAGGAACAGCACGCGGTAGTGGCTGCCGCCGACTTCCGACTCGGGCATTTCCACCGCAACGTTGGCCGCCAGGGTGCGCAGGCCTTCGAACAGGTTCATTTCCATGACCGGGGTGTTACCGGTGGCCATCAACACGATCATGGTTTCACCGACCGCACGGCCCATGCCGATCATCAGCGCCGAGAAGATGCCCGGGCTCGCGGTGAGGATCACCACGCGGGTCATGGTCTGCCACGGCGTGGCACCGAGGGCCAGGGAGCCCAGGGTCAGACCACGCGGCACGCTGAACACGGCGTCTTCGGCGATGGAGTAGATGTTCGGGATGACCGCGAAGCCCATGGCCAGGCCGACCACCAGGGCGTTGCGCTGGTCGTAGGTGATGCCCAGGTCGTGGGAGATCCACATGCGCATGTCGCCGCCGAAGAACCAGTTCTCCATGAACGGGCTCATGTACAGCGACAGCCAGCCCACAAACAGGATCACCGGAATCAGCAATGCACTTTCCCAGCCATCCGGGACTTTCAGGCGGATCGACTCAGGCAGGCGGCTGAAGGTGAAACCGGCGACCAGGATGCCGATCGGCAGCAGCATCAGCAGGCTGAAGATGCCCGGCAAGTGCCCTTCAACATAAGGTGCGAGGAACAGGCCGGCGAAGAAACCGAGGATCACCGTCGGCATCGCTTCCATCAGCTCGATCACCGGCTTGACCTTGCGGCGCATGCCCGGGGCCATGAAGTACGCGGTGTAGATTGCAGCGGCAACGGCCAGTGGAGCAGCCAGCAGCATGGCGTAGAACGCGGCTTTCAGAGTACCGAAGGTCAGCGGCGACAGGCTCAGCTTGGGTTCGAAGTCGGTGTTGGCGGCGGTCGATTGCCAGACGTATTTAGGCTCGTCGTAGTTCTCGTACCAGACCTTGCTCCACAACGCGCTCCACGAGACTTCCGGGTGCGGGTTGTCGAGCAGCAGCGGGTGCAACTTGCCGCCAGCTTCCACGATCACGCGGTTGGCACGCGGCGACAGACCGAAAATGCCCTGGCCTTCGGCAACCGACTCAACCAGCAAGGTGCGGTGGGCAGTGCTGTGGAACACGCCGAGCTTGCCGGAAGCGTCAAGGGCAATGAAGCCCTTGCGGCGTTCTTCGGCAGTGATTTCAACGATAGGCGTGGTGCCCATCTGGAAGGTGCGGATCTGCTTCAGGCGTTGCTCGCCATCCGGGTCGCGGGCCATGAACCACTGGGCCAGGCCACCTTTGGAATCGCCGATGATCAGCGAGATGCCGCCCACCAGCTGGGTGCTGGCAGTGACTTGCGCTTCACCGTCTTCAAGCAGTTTGTAGCGACCGTTGAGGCTCTTGTCGCGCAGGCTGAACACGTCGGCCTGGGCACGCCCGTTGATCACGTACAACCACTGCTGGCGCGGGTCGACGAAGATGTTCTTCACCGGCTCGGTCATCTGCGGCAGGTCGATGCGCTTCTGCTCGTTGGTGACTTCGCCGGTCATCATGTTCTCTTCGCTGGTCAGCGACAGAACATTGAGTTGCGAACCGGTGGAGCCAACCAGCATCAGGGTCGAATCGTTGGCGTTGAGGCTGACGTGCTCCAGCGCACCGCCAGCTTCGTTCACCGCGATTGGCGCTTCGCCATACGGGTACTCGACGGCCGGGGTGATGGTTTTCTTGCCTTCCGGATAGCTGACTTTATAGGTATGACGGAACACCAGGGCCTGGCCGTTGGACAGACCTACAGCCACCAGTGGATGACCTGGCTGGTCTTCACCGATGGAGGTCACGGTGGTGCCGGCCGGAACAGGCAAATCGACGCGCTTGAGTTCGGCGCCACTGTCGATGTCGAAGAACAATGCCTGGCCCTTGTCGGACACCCGCATCGCCACCTGATTCTGCTCTTCCAGGGAGATCATCAGCGGCTTGCCGGAATCCTGCATCCAGGCTGGAACGATCGCATCTTTCGCAGTCAGGCTGGCACCCTGGAACAACGGCGCAACCACGTAGGCGAGGAAAAAGAAGATCAGTGTGATGGCTGCCAGCACCGCCAGGCCGCCGATGAGGACGTACCAGCGGGTGAAGCGATCCTTGAGCGCGCGGATGCGACGCTTGCGTTGTAGCTCAGGCGTATTGAAGTCAATTCGCTTGGGGGGATTAGTAGTCATTGTGGAATTGGCCAGATCATTCATTCGCACACCCTAGCGATCCTGTATGACAGAAAGATGACAGTGCAGTGACGCAACAAATCCGCCGCCCGGAGGAACCGGCAGCGGATAGAGAATTTGGGGGTTGTGTAGGAGCTGTCGAGGGAACCGAGGCTGCGATCTTTTGATCTTGCAGTTGAGAAAAGCCAGATCAAAAGATCGCAGCCTCGCTCCGCTCGACAGCTCCTACACAGGAATCCGGGATTACCCCGGATTCAGGGTTTTACTTTTTTGCGACTTCAGCGCCGCCTTCCGCGAGACCCAGGTCAGCCAGAGCTTTGGCAGCTACTTTGGCTGGCAGTGGGATGTAGCCGTCTTTCACTACAACTTCCTGGCCCTGTTTCGACAGAACCAGTTTCACGAACTCGGCTTCCAGCGGGGCCAGAGGCTTGTTCGGGGCTTTGTTGACGTATACGTACAGGAAGCGGGACAGCGGGTACTTGCCGTTCAGGGCGTTTTCTTCGGTGTCTTCGATGAAGTCCTGGCTGCCTTTCTTGGCCAGAGCCACAGTCTTCACGCTAGCGGTCTTGTAGCCGATGCCCGAGTAACCGATGCCGTTCAGCGAGGAGCTGATCGACTGCACGACCGAAGCCGAACCTGGCTGCTCGTTCACGTTAGGCTTGTAGTCGCCTTTGCACAGGGCTTCTTCCTTGAAGTAGCCGTAGGTGCCGGATACCGAGTTACGACCGAACAGTTGAACCGGCTTGTTGGCCAGGTCGCCGGTCACGCCCAGGTCGCCCCAGGTTTTCACGTCGGTTTTAGCGCCGCACAGACGAGTGGACGAGAAGATCGCGTCGACCTGTTCCATGGTCAGGTGCTGGATCGGGTTGTCCTTGTGTACGAATACCGCCAGGGCGTCCACGGCAACCGGGATAGCGGTTGGCTTGTAGCCGTACTTCTGCTCGAAGGCAGCCAGTTCGGTGTCCTTCATCTTGCGGCTCATCGGGCCCAGGTTGGAGGTACCTTCAGTCAGCGCAGGTGGCGCAGTGGCGGAGCCAGCGGCCTGAATCTGGATGTTTACGTTCGGGTATTCTTTCTTGTAGTTCTCGGCCCAGAGGGTCATGAGGTTGGCCAGGGTGTCGGAACCAACGCTGGACAGGTTGCCCGACACACCAGTGGTCTTGGTGTAGCTCGGGATAGCAGGGTCAACAGCGGCAACCGCGTTGGCAGTCGCAACGCCAGCAGCGACAAAAGTCATTGCCGCCATCAAACGCTTCAGTTTCATGCCTTACTCCTAGCAGATAGGGTGTGTTAAGTCGGGGCCAAGTATCAGCAGGCCGTGTGAACACTCTATGGCTGAAATATGACAATTGGATGAAAGGCCAGTATTCCATCAGGAAGCCTGGCCTTTGGTGTGTAACTTCAGATGTATGTGATGCACAGATTGCCAAGATCGCAGCCTACGGCAGCTCCTACAAAAGCACGCATTCTCTGTAGGAGCTGCCGCAGGCTGCGATCTTCCGGCGCCAGCCGATACCTGTGGTTAGCGACCCTTCTTCCAGAGATACCCCCCCACCAGAATCCCGACCCCGCACAGCACCGCCACGTAGTAGGCCGGCCCCATCGGGCTTTCCTTGAGCAGCAGACTGACGATCATCGGCGTCAGACCACCGAAAATGGCGTAGGCCACGTTATAGGAGAACGACAGGCCACTGAAGCGCACCACTGGCGGGAACGCCTTCACCATCACGTACGGCACCGCACCGATGGTGCCGACCAACAGACCGGTCAGCGCGTACATCGGAAACAGCCAGTCGGGATGGTCAGCCAGGCTGTGGTAGAAGGTCCAGGAGCTGGCCAGCAACGCAGCGCAGCCCAGGACGAAGACTCGCCCCGCACCGAAGCGATCCGCCAGCGCGCCGGCAATGATGCAGCCAAAGCTCAGAAACACGATCGCCAGGCTGTTCGCCTGCAGGGACGTGGTTGGCGAGAAGTGATAGACCGTCTGCAACACGGTCGGGGTCATCAGGATCAACACCACGATGGCGGCCGACAGCAGCCAGGTCAGCAGCATCGAAATGGCGATGGCGCCACGATGGTCACGCAGCACCGCGCGCAGCGGCACCTCTTCGGCCAGGGCCTTGCGCTGTTGCAGCTCGGCGAACACCGGGGTTTCGTGCAGCCAGCGACGCAGATACACCGAGAACAGTCCGAACACGCCGCCCAGCAGGAACGGGATCCGCCAGGCGTAATCAGCTACTTCCACCGGGGTATAGAGGCTGTTGATCGCCGTAGCGACCAGCGAGCCAAGCAGGATGCCCGCCGTCAGACCGCTGGTCAGGGTGCCACAGGCGTAGCCGATATGACGCTGCGGCACGTGTTCGGAAACGAAGACCCACGCCCCCGGCACCTCACCGCCAATGGCCGCGCCCTGGATCACCCGCATCAGCAGCAACAGGATCGGTGCCCACATGCCGATCTGCGCATAGGTCGGCAACAACCCCATGATCAAGGTCGGCACGGCCATCATGAAGATGCTCAGGGTGAACATTTTCTTGCGGCCCAGCAGGTCGCCGAAATGCGCCATCACGATACCGCCCAACGGCCGTGCCAGGTAGCCGGCGGCGAAGATGCCGAAGGTCTGCATCAGGCGTAGCCACTCAGGCATGTCCGCCGGGAAGAACAGCTTGCCCACCACCGTGGCGAAGAACACGAAGATGATGAAGTCGTAGAACTCCAGCGCGCCACCCAGGGCAGACAGCGATAAAGTCTTGTAGTCGCTGCGAGTCAGCGGACGTGCGGGTTGTTCTGGCTGCGCGATGCTCGAGGGCGCTGTGGTCATGGCAAGGGCTTCTCTTATAGTCGGATCTGCAACCTCAACAACGCTGGTTGAGGTCTGGGCAGGTCCGGCACGATAGCAAATTGTTCGAAAAAGCACATAGAGGTGCGTTTTTGACGGTCAAAATGAGAACCGGACGGTCGTCGCGGAGTCTACCGACCGATATACTCGCAGCCTTGCTCCGGTTTTTGAGGGTTGCTGTGCGAAAACGCCTGTCAGGTTCATAGGCGATTTCGCAGAGTTTCCCTTTAGGCGCCTTATGGAAAACGTGACGAACGTAGTATGTTCGGTGCTGAATCGTTTTTCCCGAAGACGGCTACCACCAGCAATACCAACGAAGAGTCACGGGTCAGAGGCACCCCCGGCATGATAGAGCTCGAACAAGAAGATCCGATCCCGCAAGGCGACCTGGCCCTGCAAATCACCGCACTCCCTCGCGAAACCAACGGCTTTGGCGACATTTTCGGCGGCTGGCTGGTGGCGCAGATGGATTTGGCAGGCACTGCGATGGCCAGCAAGGTCGCCGGCGGGCGCGTTGCCACCGTTGCCATCGACCGCATGGCATTTCTGGTTCCGGTGGCGGTAGGCGCTCAGCTTTCCTTTTATACCCAGGCCCTGGAAATCGGCCGCAGCTCGATCAAGATGATGGTCGAGGTCTGGAGCGACGATCCACTGTCCAGCGAGTGGCGTAAAGTAACCGAAGCGGTGTTTGTGTTCGTTGCCATCGACGGCAGTGGCCGCACCCGTTCGGTTCCGCCCAGGGCTCGATAAAGAGTTTCTAAACCTGGAAGCCGTTTTGCGGTCGATAGTCGTCCACGTTACTGATCGAGAGCTGTCCCATGAGCACGCCCAATGTTGAAGCCGTAAAACTGGATGAACTGAACTGCTGGCGCATCCGCCACGGTCAGGCCGAATTACTGGTGGCCCAGCAAGGTGCGCACATCCTCAGCTATCAGCTGGCCGGCCAGCCGCCGCTGATCTGGCTCAACGACGAGGCCGTATTCAAGACCGGCAAGAGCATCCGTGCCGGCGTGCCGGTGTGCTGGCCGTGGTTCGGCGTCTTCGACCGCAACCCGCAAAGTGTCAAGGCGATGCGTGTCAGCAATGACGCGCCGTCGGCTCACGGCTTCGTGCGAGCGATGGATTGGGAACTGGGTGGCATCGAAGCCGAAGGCGAAAGCCTGAAGGTCGAATTCCTCCTGCCCTACCCCGAAGGCGGCTTTCCCGGCTGGCCGCACCAGGTGGATTTGACCCTGACCATTCGCCTCGACGAACAATTGCACATCCAGCTGACCAGCCACAACCGGGGCACAGATACCGTCAGCATCAGCCAGGCGCTGCACAGTTACTTTGCCGTCAGCGATGTGCGCGAGGTGCACGTCGAAGGTGTGGACGGCCTCAGCTACATCGAAACCCTGGACAACTGGAAAACCGTCACCCAGACCGGGGATCTGCATTTTACCGGCGAGACCGACCGCATCTACCTCGACGCCCCGCCACAGTTGAGCATCGTCGATCCAGCCTGGGAACGGCGCATCGTGTTGACCAGCAGCGGATCGCGCACGGCGGTGATCTGGAACCCGTGGATCGACCGCGCCGCTGCGTTCAGCGACATGGCCGACGACGGTTGGCAGCGCATGCTGTGCATCGAGACGGCGAACGTGATGGGCGATGTGGTGACGCTCGCAGCAGGTGCGAGCCACACCTTGGGTGTCAGCATCGGTAGCAAACCGCTTTAAGATCAAAAGATCGCAGCCTTCGGCAGCTCCTACAGGGATCGGTGTAGGAGCTGCCGAAGGCTGCGATCTTTTTGCTTCACTCGATTACAGATCCGACTCCTGCACCACCCTCACCTTCGCCGCATCCAACGCATACGCCGCATCCGCCAGGTCATTGCTGACCTTCTCGATCTTCAGCGTGCCGGTCACCCACAGCGGCGTATAGATATCATCCAGCTTCAAGCCCTTGGGATAACGCACCAGCACCAGTTGATTGGGTGGCGGTGGCGGCACGTGGATGCAGGCACCCGGGTACGGCACCAGGAAGAACAACGTACTGCGGCCCTTGGCATCGGACTCCAACGGTACCGGATAACCTCCGATACGGATGTCCTTGTCATTCATCGACGCTACGGTCTTGGTCGAATACATCACCGCGGGCAAACCCTTGCTCTGCTTCATGCCACCTTTTTCAGTGAAGGTGCCATTGGCTTCCGGGGAGTCGTGGTCGATTTCGGGCATGGCCTCGAGGGCCTTCTGGTCCGACTTGGGCATCAATTCGAGCCAGTCGGTCTCCGGCAGTTCGCCGGCATGGGCAAGGCCCGTACCCAGTAAAACAAGAGTCAGCAAAAGACGGCGCATGAAAGTGCTCGGCAATGGGAAGAACAGGAAACGCCGAGCATTCTAGCCCTCCCGACCGGCCTGGCAGAGAGGGCTTTGTCGCCTGGATCAGTTCTTTTTGATCAATCCGTAGATCACCAGCAACACAACGGCGCCCACCAGCGCCCCGATGAAGCCTGCACCTTGGCCAGCCTGATAGATACCCAGGGCCTGACCGCCATAGGTGGCCGCCAGCGAACCGCCGATACCGAGCAGGATCGTCATGATCCAGCCCATGCTGTCATCGCCCGGTTTCAGGAACCGAGCCAGCAGGCCGACGATCAAGCCGATAAAGATGGTTCCGATAATTCCCATGGCATTCTCCTCTCAATGAAGTAGCTATCCGAAAGCCTAGCCAGACTTTCGCAACCTGCCATGAGAGAACGGCGCAACCCGAAGGTTCCGCCATTGCCAGAGAAAACTATTCGGCGATCAGTGCTTGAACCTTGAGAATCTGGGTCGCCAGTGTCTCGCGGTCTGCACAACGCAGGTTGGCGTGACCGACCTTGCGACCGACCTTGAACGCCTTGCCATAGTGATGCAGATGGCAGTCGGCGATGCTCAGGACCTTCTCGGTCTCTGGCACTTTGCCGATGAAGTTGAGCATCGCGCTTTCGCCGACCTTGGCCGTCGATCCCAACGGCAGACCGGCAACGGCCCGCAGGTGGTTTTCGAACTGGCTGCACTCGGCGCCTTCGGTGGTCCAGTGCCCGGAATTGTGCACTCGCGGGGCGATTTCGTTGGCCTTGAGGCCACCGTCGACTTCGAAGAACTCGAACGCCATCACGCCGACGTAATCCAGCTGTTTGAGCACACGGCTGGAGTAGTCTTCGGCCAGGGCTTGCAACGGGTGATCGTTGCTGGCCACGGACAGCTTGAGGATGCCGCTTTCGTGGGTGTTGTGTACCAGCGGGTAGAAGCGGGTTTCACCGTCGCGGGCACGCACTGCGATCAGCGAGACTTCACCGGTGAACGGCACGAAGCCTTCCAGCAGGCAGGCCACGCTGCCCAGCTCGGCGAAGGTGCCGACCACATCTTCAGGGGTGCGCAGGACTTTCTGGCCCTTGCCGTCGTAACCCAGGGTACGGGTCTTGAGCACCGCCGGCAGGCCGATGGAGGCCACAGCGGCGTCCAGGTCGGCCTGGGACTGGATGTCAGCGAACGCCGGGGTAGGAATCCCCAGGTCCTTGAACATGCTCTTCTCGAACCAGCGGTCGCGGGCGATGCGCAAGGCTTCGGCGCTCGGGTAGACCGGGACGAATTGCGAGAGGAACGCGACGGTTTCCGCCGGAACGCTTTCGAACTCGAAGGTCACCAGATCGACTTCATCGGCCAGCTGGCGCAGGTGATCCTGATCGCCGTAGTCGGCTCGCAGGTGTTCGCCCAACGCGGCTGCGCAAGCATCCGGCGCCGGGTCCAGAAAAGCGAAGTTCATGCCCAGCGGAGTACCCGCCAACGCCAACATGCGACCCAACTGGCCGCCACCGATTACACCGATCTTCATCGTCAACAACCTCAGGCGATGCGTGGGTCTGGATTTTCCAGGACGCTGTCTGTCTGCTCAGCACGGAAGGTTTTCAGCACCGCATGGAACTGCGGGTGCTTGGCGCCAAGGATACTCGCCGACAGCAGCGCTGCGTTGATCGCACCGGCCTTGCCGATGGCCAGGGTGGCAACCGGAATGCCTGCCGGCATCTGCACAATGGAAAGCAGCGAATCAACGCCCGACAGCATTGCGGACTGAACGGGTACGCCCAGCACCGGCAAGTGGGTCTTGGCTGCACACATGCCTGGCAAGTGGGCCGCGCCACCGGCACCGGCGATGATCACCTCGATGCCCCGTGCTTCGGCCTCTTCGGCGTACTGGAACAGCAGGTCCGGGGTGCGGTGGGCAGAAACCACTTTCACCTCGTAAGGGATGCCGAGCTTTTCCAGCATATCGGCGGTGTGGCTAAGGGTGGACCAATCGGACTTGGAGCCCATGATCACGCCAACCAGTGCACTCATCGTCGTGCCTCTTCTCTCTGGGCGCCCGCAGGCGCATCAAAAAACAACAAGCCACGCAGGATGCGTGGCTTGATTGTACGAATTATGGCCAGTCGTAACCGGCCGAAGGCCGCGCAGTATACCTCAATGAAGCAGATAAACAGCCCCCGTGGCGACCATCTGTCATGCCATCGAAAAACCCATACTTCTTGACCATAAAGTCAACCATTACATCCCTGCATATCGCGGAGTGCTTTATTCTTTACTTCAACAAAGTTCGTAAACTTTCACAACCTTTAGTTGCCGACCTATTAAGCTTATAAAACATCAAAAAACAAACCACGACTAGTTAAAAATATCTAAAAAGCTTAGATTCAAGTGGCAGGAAGAATTAAATTAAACAGGGAGTTTAATAGAAATGAAAAAATCCATCACCATAATGGTTATTATTCATAGCGACCTACAGAATTATCAAAAGAACAAATTATACGCCGATTATTTTGCCTGGCTGAAAACCGAACTTGAGCTCATCTCTGGGCGTGAAGTCGTGATTTCAATGTATCACCAGGACGAGGCTCCGCATCTGGCAAATTACAGTTACAAGAACGAGGATAGTTCGGTAGCACTGCAAGGCTGGATAAATGTGTTACACGACTTGTACTCGAAAATTTCCAATAGGGATCGTGATGAAGCGAATCTCACCAAATTTCTCTTGCTTACCCGAGACAGCATCAACGTAAAGTTAGGCGGACTTCTCGGCGGGTTAGGCGGAATAGCCATGGTCAAAGGTCACTGTGCAATTGCGTCGATCTTCTCTTACCGAGTTCCCGCACATGAAATTGGTCATATGTTTGGCGCAACCCACGAAGACGGTGAGGTGATCTATGACGGATGGTGGCATGACACTATCATGCTCGCCGATGATTTCTCCACAGTACGTGGAAACGTTTACCGCTTCAGCGACAAAAACAGGGAAAATATTCGCGAATATCTCAATCGCTTTCCATAAGTTCAGGTTGCCTTGGGAAAGTTGCCACAAACATTCTCACGAAGCCGAGCCCGCCGCCCCACCTTCCAACTTGCGCCACAACAACCGCACATTAGCCTTGCGCACCAGTGCGCAGCGGTACAAGCGAATCTCCAGCGGCACATGCCACTGCGGACCGCCGCAGACCACCAGTTCACCGCGCGCCAGTTCGGCGCGCACACTGAGTTGCGGCACCCAGGCAATGCCCAGGCCTTCCAGGGCCATGCTTTTCAGGCTGTCGGCCATGGCGGTTTCGTAGATCGTGGTGAAGCGCAGCGCCCGTTGGCGCAGCAGCATGTTCACCGAGCGGCCGAGAAATGCCCCGGCGCTATACGCCAGCAGCGGTACGCTGGCTTCGCCTTCCAGATCGAACAGCGGTTTGCCGTCGGCGTCCGCCGCGCAGACCGGCAGCATTTCGGTGTGGCCAAGGTGCAGGGAGGGGAAGATTTCCGGGTCCATCTGCATCGCAGCGTCCGGATCGTAGAAGGCCAGCATCAGATCGCAACCGCCTTCGCGCAAGGCATGCACCGCGTCGCCGACGTTGGTCGCCACCAGTCGCGTGGCGATGTTCAAGCCTTCGTTGCGCAACTGCGCAATCCACCGCGGAAAGAAACCGAGCGCCAGCGAGTGTGCGGCCGCTACCTGCATCACTTCGCCCTGCCCGCCTTCCAGATGATGCAGATGGCGCAATACTTCGCCGAGTTGCTCGACCACGGTGCGTGCCGTGACCAGAAACAATTGTCCCGCCGCCGTCAGTTCGATCGGCGTGCGCGAGCGGTTGACCAGGGTCAGCCCCAGCGCCGCCTCCAGGCTGCGGATTCGCCGGCTGAACGCCGGTTGCGTCACGAAGCGCCGTTCGGCTGCCTGGGAGAAGCTGCGGGTGGCAGCCAGGGCACTAAAGTCCTCCAGCCATTTGCTTTCCAGATTCATCACGTCCTCCCGGACACGCACCAATTTAGGTCACACGCTCGCCGTCCAGCCGGCGTCACACGGGCATTATGCCGAATATGCATAGGCTAGTGTTTAACAGCATTGGCCCAAAATTCTGCACAAGCCTAGCATTCACAGCGTTCCGGCACAGCCCGGGTCCATATTGAGATGATTTCTATCATGTCCTCCGCTGCATCATTCCGCACAGAAAATGACCTGCTTGGCGCCCTCGAAGTACCGGCTCAAGCGTATTACGGTATCCAGACCCTGCGAGCGGTGAACAACTTCCGCCTTTCGGGTGTTCCGATTTCGCACTACCCGAAACTGGTTGTCGGTCTGGCCATGGTCAAACAGGCCGCTGCTGACGCCAACCGTGAGCTGGGTCACCTGAGCGAAGCCAAGCACGCTGCCATCAGCGAAGCCTGTGCACGTTTGATCCGCGGCGACTTCCACGAAGAGTTCGTGGTGGACATGATTCAAGGCGGCGCCGGCACTTCGACCAACATGAATGCCAACGAAGTGATCGCCAACATCGCGCTGGAGGCCATGGGTCACCAAAAAGGCGAATACCAGTACCTGCACCCGAACGACGACGTGAACATGGCGCAGTCGACCAACGACGCCTACCCGACGGCGATCCGTCTGGGTCTGTTGCTCGGTCACGACGCCCTGCTCGCCAGCCTCGACAGCCTGATTCAAGCGTTCGCGGCCAAGGGTGAAGAATTCAACCACGTCCTGAAGATGGGTCGTACCCAACTGCAAGACGCCGTGCCGATGACCCTGGGTCAGGAATTCCGTGCGTTCGCCACCACCATGGGCGAAGACCTGGCCCGTCTGAAGACGCTGGCCCCGGAACTGCTGACTGAAGTGAACCTGGGCGGCACCGCGATCGGCACCGGTATCAACGCCGATCCGCGCTATCAGGCCTTGGCTGTACAGCGCCTGGCCCTGATCAGCGGTCAGCCGCTGGTTCCGGCAGCCGACCTGATCGAAGCCACCTCCGACATGGGCGCCTTCGTGCTGTTCTCCGGCATGCTCAAGCGTACCGCGGTCAAGCTGTCGAAGATCTGCAACGACCTGCGCCTGCTGTCCAGCGGCCCACGCACCGGCATCAACGAAATCAACCTGCCAGCGCGTCAGCCAGGCAGCTCGATCATGCCAGGCAAGGTCAACCCGGTTATTCCGGAAGCCGTTAACCAGGTGGCCTTCCAGGTCATCGGTAACGATCTGGCGCTGACCATGGCGGCCGAAGGCGGCCAGCTGCAACTGAACGTGATGGAGCCGCTGATCGCTTTCAAGATCCTCGATTCGATCCGCCTGCTGCAACGCGCCATGGACATGCTGCGCGAACACTGCATCGTCGGCATCACCGCCAACGAAGCCCGCTGCCGTGAACTGGTCGAACACTCGATCGGTCTGGTCACCGCACTGAACCCGTACATCGGCTACAAAAACGCCACCCGCATCGCCCGTATCGCCCTCGAAAGCGGCCGCGGCGTGCTGGAACTGGTGCGCGAAGAAGGTCTGCTCGACGAAGCCATGCTCGCCGACATCCTGCGCCCGGAAAACATGATTGCTCCGCGTCTGGTGCCCCTGAAGGCCTAACCCGTCGCGTTACTTGTAGCACCGCTCACCAGGTCGAGGGACTAGACACCTCTCACCTTTTGAGGGCTTGGAGATCATTCTCCAGGCCCTTTTTTTTAACCGGCGGAAAAGATCGCAGCCTGCGGCAGCTCCTACATTTGAAATGCGGCCCCCTGTAGGAGCTGCCGAAGGCTGCGATCTTTTGATCTTGCACCACAACCGTGCAGACGGACGGCACTGTCATCGGTATAGTGCCGCCCCTCTTCGCGTGAGCGGTCGTCGGTAGCGAGACCACAACCCATGCGAAACCCGAACTAATAACAAACCCGCGATATGAAACCGGGACGAACTTCGAACCGCCCGTTGTGCCGTGCGCCCACCGGTGTAACTCGATGTGTCTGCCCGGCACGCATTTGCCAACACAAAAAACAGCGAGGAATAATCCATGCTCGAAGTCATTAACGACTTCCTCTCAGGGAAAGTACTGATCGTGCTCATTGTCGGGCTCGGTAGCTACTTCACGATCCGCTCGCGTTTCGTTCAACTGCGTCACTTCTTCCACATGTTCGCGGTGTTCCGCGACAGCCTCAAAAGCAGCGCCGGGCAACTCAGTTCATTCCAGGCTCTGATGCTCAGCCTCGCCGGCCGCGTCGGTGCGGGCAACATTGCCGGGGTCGGCATCGCCGTGACCCTTGGCGGCCCCGGTGCGGTGTTCTGGATGTGGGTGACCGCACTGGTCGGCATGTCCAGCAGCTTCTTCGAATGCTCCCTCGGTCAGCTGTACAAACGCACCGACTCCGACGGTACCTTCCGAGGCGGCCCGTCCTACTACATCCAGCACGGCCTGCAGAAACGCTGGCTGGGCATGCTCATGGCATTCCTGTTGCTGGTGACGTTCGGCTTCGCCTTCAACGGCCTGCAAGCACACGCCGTGACGCATTCGCTGAACAACGCGTTCGGCCTCGACACCACTTACACCGGCATCGGTCTGGCCGTGCTGCTGGGCCTGGTGTTCATCGGCGGGATCAAGCGCATCGCCAAGGTCGCCGACCTGCTGGTACCGGTGAAAACCCTGGTGTACATCGGCGTGACCATCTACGTGATCGTGCTGCAATTCGACCAGGTGCCGGGCATGCTGATGACCATCGTCAAGAGCGCCTTCGGTCTGGACCAGGCCTTCGGCGGCCTGATCGGCAGCGCCATCGTCATGGGCGTAAAACGTGGCGTGTTCGCCAACGAAGCAGGCCTGGGCAGTGCGCCTAACGTGGCGGCTGTGGCAGCGGTCGAACACCCGGTGGCGCAAGGCGTGGTTCAAGCGTTCAGCGTGTTCCTCGACACCTTCGTGATCTGCACCTGCACCGCATTGCTGATCCTGCTTTCGGGCTTCTACACCCCGGGCTTCGAAGGCGACGGCATTGCCCTGACCCAGAACTCCCTGGCCGCCGTGGTCGGTGACTGGGGCCGAATGTTCATCTCCGTGGCCCTGGCGTTGTTCGTGTTCACCTCGATCCTCTACAACTACTACCTGGGCGAGAGCAACCTGCGTTTTCTGATCGGCGAAAACCGCAAGGCGCTGATGGGCTATCGCGCGCTGGTACTGGTGCTGATCTTCTGGGGCGCCATCGAAAACCTCGGTACCGTATTTGCCTTCGCCGACATCACCATGACCATGCTCGCGTTCGTCAACCTGATCGCGCTGTTCCTGCTGTTCAAGGTCGGCATGCGCATCCTGCGTGACTACGATGACCAGCGCGCCGCTGGCATCAAGACTCCAGTGTTCGACTCCGCGAAGTTCCCGGACCTGGATCTGGATCGCCAGGCATGGCCGGCCAACCCGCCAGCCGCCGCTCAGAATCAGGCTGAGCCGCAAGGTGTGACCGCAGCGCAACGCTGATCGGTTAAAGTGCACAATCCCTTGTGGGAGCGAGCCTGCTCGCGAATGCGGACTGACATTCGAAATTGATGTCGACTGACACACCGCTTTCGCGAGCAGGCTCGCTCCCACAGGAACTCACCGTTCTCGGAGCACCTCCATGAATTCGTCGACCTACCCTGCCGCCCAGCACGTCATGGTGCTCTACACCGGTGGCACCATCGGCATGCAGGCCAGTGCCCACGGCCTTGCACCGGCGTCCGGTTTTGAAGCGCGGATGCGCGAATACCTGCACAGCCAGCCCGAACTTGTCGTGCCGCAGTGGCGTTTTCGCGAGATGTCGCCGCTGATCGACAGCGCCAACATGACCCCGGCGTACTGGCAGCAGTTGCGTGAAGCGGTGGTCGATGCGGTGGATGTTCAGGGCTGCGACAGTGTGCTGATCCTGCATGGCACCGACACGCTGGCCTACAGTGCCGCCGCCATGAGCTTCCAGTTGCTCGGCCTGCATGCCCGCGTGTGTTTTACCGGATCCATGCTGCCGGCTGGTGTCACCGATAGCGACGCCTGGGAGAACCTCGGCGGCGCGCTGGTTGCACTGGGCCAGGGCCTCGCGCCGGGCGTGCATCTGTACTTCCACGGCGAACTGCTGGACCCGACCCGTTGCGCCAAGGTCCGCAGTTTTGGCCGTCATCCGTTCAAGCGCCTGGAGCGACAGGGCGGTGGTGTGAAAGCCACTTCGCTGCCAACAGCGTTGAACTACAACCAGGCAAAACAACTGGCGAAGGTTGCCGTGTTGCCGCTGTTCCCCGGCATCGGTGCCGAGATCCTCGATGGCCTGCTCGACAGCGGCATTCAAGGTCTGGTGCTGGAGTGCTACGGCAGCGGCACCGGGCCGAGCGACAACCCGGAGTTCCTCGCCAGCCTCGGCCGTGCTCGGGATAACGGCGTGGTCGTGGTCGCGGTGACGCAATGCCACGAAGGCGGGGTTGAACTGGACGTCTATGAGGCCGGCAGTCGCTTGCGCGGTGTCGGTGTGCTGTCCGGTGGCGGCATGACCCGTGAAGCGGCATTCGGTAAGTTGCATGCACTGCTGGGCGCAGGGCTTGAAACGGACGAAGTCCGTCGGCTTGTCGAACTCGACCTTTGCGGCGAGCTCATCTGACGCCCTCGTCCTCCCTGTGGGAGCGAGCCTGCTCGCGATAGCGGTCTTCCATTCACATTGATGTGACTGACCCACCGTCATCGCGAGCAGGCTCGCTCCCACAGGTACTTCACCCGGCATGTAACTTGCTGCCTTCCAGCCATCCCCAAGGCTGGAAGTCCTCATGCTCCACTCCCACCTCACCACCCTCAATGCCGTCTCCCTGGTACTCGATGCCTTCAAGGCACAAGGTTTGTCCAGCGAAGCGCTGCTGGCCGGCAGCGGCATCAGTGCGGCGGATCTGAACCGGGCCGACACGCGCATCACCACCAATCAAGAGATGCAGGTCTGTGCCAACGCCGTTGCCCTCAAGCGCGACATCGGCCTGGAACTGGGTCGGCGGATGCACGTTTCCTGCTACGGCATGCTCGGTTACGCCCTGCTCACCAGTGCCACCTTCGGTGACGCATTGCGCCTGGCGATACGCTATCCGGCGCTGCTGGGAACACTTTTCGAGCTGAGCCTGGAGGACGACGGCGAGCGCATCTGGTTCGCCGCCGCCGATTACCGCGAGAGCCCGGCCATGGCGGTATTCAACGCCGAGTTCTGCCTCGTATCGCTGAAAGTCACCTGCGACGACCTGCTTGGCCATCCCCTGCCCTTGCTCGGAGCGCGCTTCGAACATGCCGCGCCCGACTACGAAACGAGCTACGCCGAGCACTTCAACTGCCCGCTGGATTTCGGCGCGCGCAACAATGCCTTCGCCTTCGACAAACGCTGGCTCGACCAGCCGTTGCCGCTGGCCGATGTCATCACCCATCAAGCCATGGCCGAGCGCTGCCGCAAACAGAACATCGAGTTCACCGGGCGTCAGGCATGGCTCGGACGGATCCGCCAATTGCTCAGTGCGCAATTGAATGCGGCGCCGGGGCTGGAGGGCCTGGCCGAGCAGATGAATTGCTCGGCGCGAACCTTGCGTCGGCATCTCAAGGACATGGGTTGCAGCTATCAGGAGCTGCTCGACGAACTGCGCTTCGAGCAGGCCAAGCAAATGCTGTGCGAGGATCAATTGCCGATCTACCAGATTGCCGAGGCGCTGGGCTTCAGCGAGACCGCGAGCTTTCGCCATGCGTTCGTGCGCTGGAGCGGTGTGGCGCCGAGCCAGTTCCGACCTTGATCGCAGCCTTTGTAGGAGCTGCCGAAGGCTGCGATCTTTTGATATTCAAAGGGGCGAATTTCGGTCAAATGTTTTGGCCATATCAATCCCCTTTTGGCCTTTCCTGCCGTTCTCCGAAATCGTCCGTGCCGCAAGACTGTGTTCAACCGAATCAGCCTGCGGAGAACAACAAAATGTTGACGATCTACTCGAACGATCACCACCTGCACCACGGCCGTTGTGAATTGATAGACGGGCAACTCAAGCCCTGCTTCGAAATGCCTTCGCGCGCCGACCACGTGCTGGCACG
The DNA here is from genome assembly GCF_058986625.1 of Pseudomonas sp. GW821-FHT07G06. NCBI lineage: Bacteria > Pseudomonadati > Pseudomonadota > Gammaproteobacteria > Pseudomonadales > Pseudomonadaceae > Pseudomonas > Pseudomonas sp. GW821-FHT07G06. The sequence continues at coordinate 145,112 of NZ_JBYSVW010000003.1, read as the reverse complement.
GGTGCAAAATCAAAATCTCGGCCCTGTCGAAGCGCCGAAGGATTTCGGCCTCGGACCGATCGAACGCATTCACAGCCGCGACTACCTCGACTTCTTCAAAGGCGCCTGGGCACGCTGGACCGAGTTCAACACCGACGGTGACTTGCTGCCCTACACCTGGCCGGCCCGCACCCTGCGCCGGATCAAACCCACTAGCCTGCATGGCGAACTCGGTTACTACAGCTTCGATGGCGGCGCCCCGATCACCGCCGGTACGTGGCAGGCGGCGTATAGCGCAGCGCAAGTCGCCCTCACCGCCCAGGCGGAAATCCAGCGCGGCGCCCGTTCGGCCTTCGCCCTGTGCCGTCCACCGGGACACCACGCCGCCAGCGATTTGATGGGGGGGTATTGCTACCTCAATAACGCGGCCATTGCCGCCCAGGCCTTCCTCGATCAAGGCCACAAAAAGGTCGCGATCCTCGACGTCGATTACCACCATGGCAACGGCACCCAGTCGATCTTCTACGAGCGCAGCGACGTGCTGTTCACCTCGATCCATGGCCACCCGGAAGCCGAGTTTCCGTTCTTCCTCGGCTATGAAGACGAATTGGGCGAAGGCCCCGGCGAGGGCTTCAACTTCAACTATCCTCTGGCCGCGGGTTCGGGCTGGGACACTTGGAGCGCGGCGCTGGAACAGGCCTGCAAAGAGATCGAAAGCTACGGCGCCGACATCGTCGTGGTCTCCCTGGGGGTCGACACGTTCAAGGACGACCCTATCTCGCAATTCAAACTCGACAGCCCGGATTACCTGGCCATGGGCAAGCGCATTGCGGCGCTCGGCAAACCGACGCTGTTCGTGATGGAAGGCGGCTACGCGGTAGAAGAAATCGGCATCAACGCCGTGAACGTTCTCGAAGGTTTCGAAAGCGCCCAATGAGGAATTAGAACAATGACAAGACTCAAGCGTTTGATCGTTCCAGCCCTGGGCGCCCTGGTGCTCAGTGGCGTTGCCCATGCTGAAGAACGAACGTTGCGTGTCTACAACTGGTTCGACTACATCACCCCCAAGGCTCTGGAAGACTTCAAGGCCCAGAACAGCCAGACCAAACTGGTCTACGACATTTTCGACACCAACGAAGCACTGGAAGCCAAGTTGCTGACCGGCAACTCCGGCTACGACGTGGTGGTGCCGTCCAACGTGTTCCTCGCCAAGCAGATCGAAGCCGGCGTGTTCCAGCCACTGGACCGCAGCAAGTTGCCGAACTGGAACCACCTCGATCCCAAGCTGATGAAGCTGATCGAAGCCAACGACCCGGGCAACAAGTTCGCCGTGCCGTACATGTACGGGACCATCCTGATCGGCTTCAATCCGGACAAGGTCAAGGCCGTGCTCGGCGACAACGCGCCAGTGGACAGCTGGGACCTGATCTTCAAGGAAGAGAACATCAGCAAGCTCAAGCAGTGCGGCGTCGCCCTGCTCGACTCGCCCTCGGAGATCTTGCCGCTGGCCCTGCAACACCTCGGCCTCGATCCCAACAGCAAGAAGCCTGCGGACTACGACAAGGCTGAAGCGCTGCTGATGAAGATCCGCCCGTACATCACCTACTTCCACTCATCGAAGTACATGGCCGACATTGCCAACGGTGACATCTGCGTCGCGGTCGGTTATTCCGGCAGCTTCTCGCAAGCCGCCAACCGCGCCAAGGAAGCCAAGAACGGTGTGATCGTCGACATGCGCTTGCCGAAGGAAGGCGCGCCGATCTGGTTCGACATGCTCGCAATACCCAAGGGCGCGAAGAACCCGGAAGACGCCTACACCTTCATCAACTACCTGCTGCAACCCCAAGTGATTGCGCCGGTCAGTGACTTCGTCGGCTACCCGAACCCGAACAAGGACGCCACGGAACTGGTCGACCCGGCGATCCGCAACAACCCGAACCTGTACCCGACCGACACGGCAATGAGCACGCTCTACACCCTGCAACCGTTGCCGCGCGATGCCGAACGTGCGCGGACCCGGGCCTGGACCAAGATCAAGTCCGGTACCTGACTACCGCGTCGTCCCGTCATCATCAAGACCTGCGTTTACGCAGGTCTTTTTTTGGCTTGCGCTTCAGCCGACACACCACACCGCCCGCAACCGTTGCAGCGCCGCCTCGATTGCCTTTTCGGGTACCGCGGCAAAGCCCAACACCAGCCCCGCTCGCTGATCCATCGGCGTCGTGGAGTCGGGCAACCAATAACTGCTCAATCCGTTGATCTCGACATCGACGCTTTGCGCCAACTCGATCAATTCACGTTCACGCGCCACGCTATCAACGGGGACGGTCATGTGCAGCCCGGCGGCGACGGTGGGTAATGGTCCGACGCCGAGAATCTCCGCCGGCCAGCCATTGAGCAATGTATTACGGCGACTCAACGCCGCACGGCGCATGCGGCGGATATGCCGCTGGAAATGCCCGGCCGCCATGAACTCGGCCATCACCGCCTGTGTACTGACCTCGGAATGGCGTACGTCCACGGCACGGCGTTGGGCAAAGGCCTGCACCAGCCCTGTCGGCAACACCAGGTAACCCAGGCGCAACGCCGGAAACGCCACTTTTCCGAACGTGCCGACGTAGAGCACCCGGCCTTGCCGATCCAGTGCCGCCAAAGGTGCCAGCGGCGCACCGCTGTAGCGGTACTCGCCGTCGTAGTCATCTTCGACGATCCAGCCCTGGGTACGCTCGGCCCAGGCCAGCAGCTCCAGACGACGAGCCAGGCTCATCACCACCCCGGTGGGGTACTGATGGGACGGGGTGACGTAGGTCAAACGACAATCGCGCAGCTGCGCCAGTTCAGCGCAGTCGATGCCCTCGCCATCCACCGCCACCCCATGCAACTTCGCACCTGCCACGGCGAACGCATGACCGGCCGCCCGATACCCGGGATTTTCAAGCGCCACCCCGTCACCGGGCTCCACCAGCAGCTGTGCACAAAGGCTGATCCCCTGCTGCGCGCCACTGGTGATCACAATTTGTTCAGCCGTGCACTGCATGCCACGGGAACTGCGCAAATACGCAGCAATCATCCCGCGCAAGCGCGCATCGCCAGCCGGGTCGCCGTAGCACAGTTGCTGCAAATCCGGTTTGCGCCAGAAAGCCGCATTCAGCTTGGCCCAGACCTCGAATGGAAACAGGTCGAACGCCGGAACACCGACCCGAAATGCCCGTGGCGGACCGCTCGGCGGACTGGGTAAATGGTTGTTTTTTACCCGTGCCAATGGATCGTTGTGGATAACTTTGCTGGATGGATCCACAGGTAAATCGAGCGAATTTGTGGATAAGGCTGTTGATAACCCTGTTGAAAAGCCTGTGGATACTTTTGTGGATAGTTTTTTTGCCGGCAATGCCGCCTGAGGCAGTTGTGCGACATAAGTGCCGTCCCCGACTCGCCCCTCAATGAAGCCTTCGGCGTACAACTGATCATAGGCACGTACCACGCTGTTACGGGAAATAGCCAGCGCTGCGGCCAGGTCACGACTGGCCGGCAGACGCGTTCCACTGGCCAATCGTCCGTCGAGGACGCGCAGGCGCAAGGCCTGATAGAGCTGGCGACTCAACCCCTGGCGACGGTCGAGTTCGATACCGGCCGGGTTGAAAGACAGGGAAAGCGGCGCATCCGTCATGACAATGGACCCATGAAATTGGTCATTAATGGCTCTTACAACAGACCAATAGCCTGCCTAGGATGAAGACATTCGCCAAGGAAAATATCTCCATGTATACGCCGCGCGCTTTTGCCATCGACGAGTTGTCCCAACTGCATGAACTGATCCTCGCCACCCGTCTCGCCATATTGGTGACCCACGGCGAAAGCGGCCTGCAAGCCAGTCATGTGCCGGTGCTGCTGCATTGCGAACAAGGCTTGAACGGCACGTTGTACGGGCATCTGGCCAAAGCCAATCCACAGTGGAAAGACCTGCGCGACGGTGCCGAAGCCCTGCTGATTTTTGCCGGTGCCGACGCCTATGTCAGCCCCGGCTTCTACCCGAGCAAGGCCGAACACGGCAAAGTCGTGCCAACCTGGAACTACGTCGCCGTACACGCCTATGGCCGAGCCGAAACCTTTAGCGATGGCGGGCGGCTGCTCGACATCGTCAGCACCCTCACCGACCGCCATGAAGCTGGCCGCGCCCAACCGTGGTCCGTGGCCGATGCCCCCGCCGATTACATCGACGGCATGCTCAAGGCCATCGTCGGTTTCGCCATTCCCATCGACCGTCTGGAAGGCAAGCGCAAGCTCAGCCAGAACCGCAGCCCCGCCGACATCGCCGGCGTACGCGAAGGCCTGGCCGCCAGCCCCGACGTCAATGACCAGAGCCTCGCCCAATTGATGCGCTAAGGAAATCACCATGAGTCAAATCGACATTCGCCAAGTCACCGCCGGTGATCACGCGGCGTGGCTGCCGCTTTGGCAGGCCTACCTGCGCTTCTACAAAACCGAACTGCCGGAGGCCGTCACTCACAGCACCTGGCAGCGCATGCTCGACCCGAACGAACCGACCCACGCCGCCCTCGCCTGGGCTGACAACAAAGCCGTGGGCATGGTGCATTTCATCTACCATCGTTCGAACTGGGCAATCGAAAACGCCTGCTACCTGCAAGACTTACTGGTGGTCCCGGAAACCCGAGGCGCCGGCGTCGGCCGGCAACTGATCGAGTTCGTCTACACCACAGCCAAAGCCGACGGCTGCAACAAGGTGCACTGGCTGACCCACGAAACCAACGCCACCGCGATCCAGCTCTACGAGCGCATCGCAGAACGCCCCGGTTTCATCCAGTTTCGCAAAGCCATTTAAGGTTCAAGGAGAACAACATGTCGACTTCACTCGCCAACTGGAAAGGCGTCCCGGCCCCCACGACGCAACTGATCGAAGGACGCTTCATCCGCCTGGAAAAACTCGACCCGGCGCGCCACGGCGACGACCTGTTCAAAGCCCTGCAAGGCCCGGGCGCCGACCCGAAACTTTGGGACTATCTGCCTTACGGTCCCTTCCCGGAGCGCAGCGCCTTCAACGACTGGCTGAACAACCACGCGGCCAATAGCGACCCGTACTTCTTCAGCGTGATCGATCGCGCTAGCGGCGAAGTCCAGGGCATCCTCAGCCTGATGTCCATCGTCCCGGCCCAGGGCCGCATCGAAATCGGCCACGTCACTTTCGGTGCGCCAATGCAGCGCTCACCGAAAAGCACCGAGGCGGTTTACCTGCTGGCCAAGGAATCCTTCGCCCTCGGCTACCGTCGCCTGGAATGGAAATGCAACAACGCAAACGCCCGCTCCAAATATGCGGCCGAGCGTTTGGGTTTCAGTTTTGAGGGTGTGTTTCGCCAGCACATGGTGGTCAAGGGGCAGAACCGCGATACGGCGTGGTACTCGATCCTGGATTCCGAATGGCCGGCGATTGGGGCCGGGTTTGAGAAGTGGTTGAGTGATGAGAACCAGACGGGGTCGGGGCAGTTGAAAAGCCTCGTTGAGTGCCGCGGCTAAAAGAACCAAAAGCAAAAGATCGCAGCCTTGGGCAGCTCCTACAGGGTCGGTGTATATCCTGTAGGAGCTGCCGAAGGCTGCGATCTTTTGATCTTCAAAAGCCTCCAGCCCAACGAATCCAAGGCGCGCTGACGCCCACAAGGTCTTGCTTTGCCATGGATAAAAAAAGGGGAGCACATGCCCCCCCGAGGTTTAAAGCGTTGTATCGAGACTGTTATCTCAGCCTTCGATCTCGATCAGGATTTCGCCCGGGTTCACCCGGTCGCCCTTGGCCACGTGAATGGCGGTGACTTTACCGGCGATGGCTGCCTGGACTTCGGTTTCCATCTTCATCGCTTCGGTGATCAGCACGGCCTGGCCCGCCTTGACGGTGTCGCCCTCCTTGACCAGCACATCGACGATGTTGCCCGGCATGGTGGTGCTGACATGGCCCGGTGCAGTGGCTTGTTTGCGCTTGCTGCTGCCGCCGCCGACGAATTCGTTGAGCGGCTCGAACACCACTTCTTCCGGCATGCCGTCGATGGACAGGTAGAAGTGACGCTTGCCTTCAGCCTTGACGCCAACACCGGTGATGTCAACGCGGTAGGTTTCGCCGTGAACGTCGATGACGAACTCGGTCGGCACGCCTTCACCGCCCGCCGAAGCCACTGTGCCGGCTTCCGGAATCGGCAACAGCACTTCAGGGGTCAGGGTTCCGGCCGCGCGCTCTTCGAGGAACTTGCGACCGATGTCCGGGAACATCGCGAAGGTCAGCACGTCCTCTTCAGACTTGGCCAGTGCACCAATATCGGCGCGCAGCTTGGCCATTTCCGGCTTGAGCAGATCGGCTGGACGCACGTCGATCACTTCTTCGCTGCCGATGGCCTGGCGACGCAGTTGTTCGTTGACAGTGCCCGGCGCCTTGCCGTAGCCGCCTTGCAGGTACAGCTTCACTTCGTTGGTGATGGTCTTGTAGCGCTCGCCGGCCAGCACGTTGAAGAACGCCTGGGTGCCGACGATCTGCGAGGTCGGGGTCACCAGCGGCGGGAAGCCGAGGTCTTCGCGAACGCGCGGGATTTCGGCCAACACTTCGCTCATGCGGTTCAGCGCGCCCTGCTCTTTCAACTGGTTGGCCAGGTTGGAAATCATTCCGCCCGGTACCTGGTTGACTTGCACACGGGTGTCGACGGCGGTGAATTCGCTTTCGAACTGGTGGTACTTCTTGCGCACGGCGTAGAAGTACAGGCCGATCTCTTGCAGCAGCTCCAGGTTCAGGCCGGTGTCAAACTCGCTGCCTTTAAGGGCGGCGACCATCGACTCGGTGCCCGGGTGGCTGGTGCCCCAGGCGAAGCTGGAGATCGCGGTGTCGATGTGGTCGGCGCCGTTTTCGATAGCCTTCATCTGGCACATCGCGGCCAGGCCAGCGGTGTCGTGCGAGTGGATGAACACGGGCAGCGATTGCTCGGCTTTCAGTGCCTTGACCAGTTCGCCTGTGGCGTATGGGGTCAGCAAACCGGCCATGTCCTTGATCGCCACCGAGTCGCAACCCATGGCTTCCATTTGCTTGGCCTGGTTCACGAAGGCCTCGATGGTGTGCACCGGGCTGGTGGTGTAGGCGATGGTGCCCTGGGCGTGTTTGCCGGCGGCTTTCACCGCCTCGATGGCCACGCGCAGGTTACGCACGTCGTTCATGGCGTCGAAGATGCGGAACACGTCGATGCCGTTGACCGCGGCCTTGGCGACGAAGGCCTTGACCACGTCGTCGCTGTAGTGGCGGTAGCCCAGCAGGTTCTGGCCGCGCAACAGCATTTGCAGGCGGGTGTTAGGCAGCGCGGCGCGCAGTTGGCGCAGACGCTCCCACGGGTCTTCCTTGAGGAAACGTACGCAGGCGTCGAAGGTCGCGCCGCCCCAGCATTCCAGCGACCAGTAGCCGACTTTGTCGAGCTTGTCGCAGATCGGCAGCATGTCTTCGGTGCGCATGCGGGTGGCGAGCAGTGATTGGTGGGCATCGCGCAGGATCGTGTCGGTAACGTGGATTTGTTTGCTCATTGTTCTATTCCTCACAGGCCTGCGTGGGCGGCGATGGCGGCGGCGATGGCCAGGGCCAGCTCTTCGGGTTTGCGCTTGATCGAGTAGTTGGTCAGTTCAGGGTGGCTTTCAACGAAGCTGGTGTTGAACTGGCCGCTACGGAATTCCGGGTTACGCAGGATTTCCTGGTAGTACGCGGCAGTGGTCTTGACCCCTTGCAGACGCATGTCATCGAGGGCGCGCAGACCACGGTCCATCGCCTCTTCCCAGGTCAGCGCCCACACCACCAGTTTCAGACACATGGAGTCGTAGAACGGCGGAATGGTGTAGCCGGTGTAGATCGCCGTGTCGGTACGCACGCCGGGGCCGCCGGGTGCGTAGTAACGGGTGATCTTGCCGAAGCTCGGCAGGAAGTTGTTCTTCGGGTCTTCGGCGTTGATCCGGAATTGCAGGGCGAAACCACGGTGCTGGATGTCTTCCTGTTTCACCGAAAGCGGCAGGCCGGAGGCAATGCGAATCTGCTCGCGGACAATGTCGATGCCGGTGATTTCTTCGGTAATGGTGTGTTCCACCTGCACCCGGGTGTTCATCTCCATGAAGTACACCTCGCCCTCGGCGAGCAGGAACTCCACGGTGCCGGCGTTCTCGTAGCCCACGGCCTTGGCTGCACGCACCGACAGGTCGCCGATGTAGGCGCGCTGTTCCGGGGTCAGTTGCGGGCTCGGGGCGATCTCGATCAGCTTCTGGTTGCGGCGCTGGATCGAGCAATCACGCTCGAACAGGTGCACCACGTTGCCGAAGCTGTCGCCAAGGATCTGCGCTTCGATGTGCTTGGGATTGACGATGCATTTTTCCAGGAACACTTCCGCCGAGCCAAAAGCCTTGGTGGCTTCGGAAATCACGCGAGGGAAAGCCTGTTCGAGCTCTTCACGGCTGTTGCAGCGACGAATACCGCGACCGCCACCACCGGATGTGGCCTTGAGCATCACCGGGTAGCCGATGCGATCGCCTTCGGTCAGGGCCTCTTCGATGCCCGACACGTTGCCTTCGGTGCCCGGAGTGACCGGCACGCCGGCCTTGATCATGCTGCGGCGCGCTTCGGTCTTGTCGCCCATGCGGCGAATGACTTCAGCCGATGGACCGATGAATTTGATCCCGCGCTCAGCGCAGATCTCTGCCAGTTCGGCGTTTTCCGATAGGAATCCGTAACCAGGGTGCAGTGCATCGCAGCCGGTTTCCACAGCCAGGTTCACCAGCTTGCGCGGGTTCAGGTAACCGGCCAGCGGTTCGGCACCGATGCTGTGGGCCTCATCCGCACGCTTCACATGCAAGGCATGACGGTCGGCGTCGGAATAGATCGCGACCGAGCGAATGCCCATTTCGGCACAGGCACGTACGATTCGTACGGCAATCTCACCACGGTTGGCGATCAGGATCTTTGTTATCACTTGGAGTTTCCCTTGAGCCGGTGGTACCTACAACCTGCTAGACCCAGGTCGACGAGTGACCAAATGTTTCAATTTGGTCGCAGGCCCACACTAGCGCCCACAAGGGATTAACAAAAATGAATAAAAATTGGGTCGTGCATAAGTAAAGACTTATAGTTGATTCACCAGCCAGCGACGAGAGTGACCGGATAATGCGTAAGTCATTGATGCGTATGACTTTGCGGCAATTGCAGATCTTCAATGAGGTCTGTGATTTGCGATCTTACAGCCGCGCGGCCGACGAAATGTCGCTCACACAACCTGCCGTCAGCCTGCAGATTCGGCAGCTCGAAGAGCTGATTGGCCAGCCTTTGTTCGATTATGTCGGCAAAAAGCTCTACATGACCGAAGCCGCTGAAGCGTTACAGCGAGCCAGCCGGGACATTTTCGGGCGCCTGGAAAACCTCGACATGCAGCTGTCGGACATGCAGGGCTCGTTGCAGGGGCAACTGAAACTGGCGGTGGAATCCAGCGCCAAGTATTTCGTGCCGCATCTGTTTGCCGCATTCAAACGCCAGCACCCGGAGGTGAACCTGCAACTGACGGTGGTCAATCGCGGCCAGGTGATTCGGCGCCTGTCGGACAACCGCGACGACCTGGTGATCATGTCCATGGTGCCTCAGGACATGGGCCTGGAGTTCCTGCCGTTCCTGAACAACCCGATCGTCGCCGTGGCGCCACCGGATCACCCGCTGTGTCATATGGGGCCGCTGCGCCTGCAGGATCTTGAGCCCTACACCCTGTTGCTGCGTGAGCCAGGCTCCGGGACGCGGTTGGCATGCGAAGAATACTTCAAAGAGAAGCGCGTGCACTTCAACCAGACCCAGGAGGTCTCGTCTGCCGAAGCTCAGCGTGAATGCGTACTGGCAGGCCTGGGCGTTGCGCTGTTGACGCGCCACGCCCTGAACCTTGAGCTGGCAACCGGTGGGTTGATCGAGCTACCCATCGAAGAGCTGCCACTGTTTCGCAGCTGGTGCCTGGTGCAGGCCAAGGCGAAACGCCTGTCACCGGTGGCTCACGCCTTCCTGGCGTTTATCCGCAGCGAACGGATCCAGATCAGCGCGCTGGTTGAGCGTTTCGACGGGAAGTCGAGGGAGATGCCTGCCAGAAGTTGAGTTCCAACTCCGGAAAGTCGCCAATTTCGGCCAGAAGCTGACGGCGTTCGCAGCGATCTTCGATGGCGCGACGGAATTCCATACGGCGCTGGTCTTCTTGTTGACGACGGGTTTTGACAGCGCTGTTGCGTTCTTCGTAGGGCATGGCCATTTCGAGTCTCCCAAGGCGAGTACGGGAGTTTCAAGATAGGCGCGAGGGATGACGGTTTGGCTGCGCAAGCGTTACAGACTGATGAAAATTGCGGCGTATTCGAGGACGCCATCGCGAGCAGGCTCGCTCCCACCTTTGACCGCGATCTCCTGTGGGAGCGAGCCTGCTCGCGAATAAGGTCGGAACGACCTTACGACGACGTCAGTCGTCCAGCGCTTTCACCGACTTGGGTGACAACCGCAAGCTGCGCAAACTGCGTTTAACGCTCTTGAGGTGATTGACCAGGCTCGGGCCGCGGGCCATGGCCACGCCCATCGCCAGCACATCGATCACCACCAGGTGGGCGATACGCGAGGTCAGCGGCGTGTAGATTTCGGTGTCCTCATGCACATCGATCGCCAGGTTGACCGTCGACAACTCGGCCAATGGCGTCTGGCTTGGACACAACGTGATCAACGAAGCGCCGCTTTCGCGCACCAGGTTGGCGGTGATCAGCAGGTCCTTGGAACGACCCGACTGGGAAATGCAGATGGCCACGTCAGTCGGCTTCAATGTCACGGCCGACATCGCCTGCATGTGTGGGTCGGAGTACGCCGCTGCGGTAAGCAGCAAGCGGAAGAATTTGTGCTGCGCATCCGCCGCGACCGCACCCGAGGCGCCAAAACCATAGAACTCGACGCGCTGGGCCTGGGACATCAACGTCACCGCCCTCTGCAATTCCAGCGGATCGAGTTTCTCGCGAACCTCCATCAGGGTATGCAGGGTGGTGTCGAAGATTTTCAGGCTGTAGTCGGCGACCGAATCGTCTTCGTGGATCGCAAACTGGCCAAAACTCGCACCGGCCGCCAGGCTCTGGGCCAGCTTCAGCTTCAGGTCCTGAAAGCCGGAACAGCCGATGGCACGGCAAAAACGCACGATGGTCGGCTCACTGATGCCCACGCTGTGGGCCAGGTCGGCCATGGAGCTGTGCATCACGGCCGCAGGATCAAGCAGCACGTGGTCGGCGACCTTGAGCTCCGACTTGCGTAACAGGTGACGAGACTGGGCGATGTGTTGCAGCAGATTCAAAGGGCTGGACTCTTTGTTATTGGCAGGTGCCGGGGATGTAGCACGCTTGTAGTTATACTACATGAATTGGCTTTTTGCCTGCTCAATGCGTTACCGAATCCCTCGATTTCAGGTGCCCACGCTTCATGTAGCACTCTGGCGCCTGTCCAGGTGCACCGAGTGCACGTTTTAAAGGACAAAGCGCCTTACGTATCCCCCTCAGCTTGCGGCTTGCGCGTGCAGCAAACCTGCCAACGCCTCGGCCTCGACCGGGCGGCTGATCAAATAACCCTGTACTTCATCGCAGCACTCGGCTTCCAGGAACTCAAGCTGCTCTTCCCGCTCCACCCCTTCTGCCACGACCTTGAGTTTCAGACCGTGAGCCATGGCAATGATGGCCCGGGTAATCGCCGCGTCTTCGCTGCCCTCCCCCAGGCCACGGATAAACGCCTGATCAATCTTCACGTAGTCCACCGGAATGCGCTTGAGATAACTCAAAGACGAATACCCGGTGCCGAAATCATCGATCGCCAGTTTCACCCCGAGATCACGCAGCTGCTGGAAGGTTGCGATGATGTGCTCGACGCTGTCCAGCAACTGGCTTTCGGTGAGTTCCAGCTCCAGGTAGCGTGGCTCCAGCCCGGTTTCCTCCAGCACTTGCCGCACCAGGCTGACCAGCTTGCCCTGGCGCAATTGATGCACCGACAGATTGACCGACACCCGAATCGCATCGAGCCCCTGCCGCTGCCACTCACAGGCTTGCCAGCAGGCCTGACGCAGCACGAACTCACCGATCGGGCCGATCAATCCGGTTTCTTCAGCCAGACCGATGAAATCCCCCGGCGGCACGCGGCCCATGGTCGGATGATCCCAACGCACCAGCGCCTCGGCAGCATTCAGCTTGCCCGTGGCGAGGCACAGCTTGGGTTGGTAGAACACCTTCAACTGCTTCTCTTCGATGGCTTTGCGCAACTGGTTTTCCAGCTGCAAACGCTCCAGCGTGCTGGCTTGCAGGCTGTCGGTGTAGAACTGGAAGTTGTTGCCGCCCAAATGTTTTGCGTGCTGCATGGCCATGTTCGATTGACTGACCAACGCGGAAATTTCCCGGGCGCTGTCCGGCAACAGGCTGATGCCCATCGACGCACTGACCACCAGCTCATGGCCGTCAATGGTCACCGGCAGACGCAACTTGCTCGCCAGACGAGTCGCCACCCGCGCCAGGCTCGAAAGGTTGCCGTAGGCGTTGAACAGCACGGCAAACTCATCGCCGGACAGGCGCGCGATGGTGTCTGCTTCAGGCAATGCATTCACCAGTCGCCGGGCCATTTTCTGCAACAACTGGTCGGCGACTTCATGCCCCAGGCTGTCGTTGAGTTGCTTGAAGCGGTCGAGATTGATGTGCAGCAAGGCCAGGCTGCGATAACCGCCCTGTCGTACCCGTTGATGAGCCTCGCTGAGGCGCTCGCGGAACATCGCGCGGTTGGCCAGACCGGTGAGTTCGTCGTAATGGGTCAGATAGCGCATACGCTCTTCGGATTCCCGGCGGGCAGAAAGATCCGCGAAGAAGCCCACGATATGGCTGACATTTCCCCGGTTATCGCGCACGGCATTCAATTGCAGCCATTGCGGATACATCTCGCCGTTCTTGCGGGTTTCCACCAATTCACCCTGCCAGCTGCCTTGCTGCTCCAGCGCCTGATGGATCGTGGCGTAATGCCGACGCGCATCGCGACTGCATGGCAACTCAACGACATTGCGTCCGATCATGTCTTCGATGGCATAGCCGGTCACCCGACTGAAGGCTTGATTGATTGCGATCAGGGCATAGTTCGGGTCGAAAATCACAATCCCTTCGCTGGCCGCCTCGAATACGGTCGCCGCCAGTTGCCGCTGCTCTTCCAGGTTTTTGCTGACGCTGATGTCGCGCCGAGTGCCGACCATGCGCAAAACCCGTCCGTTCTCGGCACGCTCGACCGCCCGCCCACGGTCCTCGATCCAGACCCAGTGGCCATCGCCGTGGCGCACGCGATACTCGATTTGATAGTCCTCGGTGCGGCCCTTCAGATGCTCGACCAGCGCCCTTTTCAGCGCTGGAAGGTCCTCGGGGTGAAGGCGCGGCTTGAGGTGACGCAGGATTGCCGTGACCTGGTCCGGCTCCAGGCCGAACAACTCCTGAATCTGCGTGTGATGGACTTCGTCGGTTTGCAGATTCCAGTCCCACAACCCCAACTCGCTGGCCTTCAATGCCAGCGCCAGGCGTGCTTCGCTCTTGCTCAGCGCCTGGTTGGCGGCGTCCAGCTCCAGGCTGCGCTGAGCGACGCGGTTTTCCAGGTCGACCTGGATTTCTCGCAATTCGTTCTCGGCGCGTCGACGCTGTTCGATCTCCTTGGCCAGCTTTTGATTGAGCTGATCACTGCTGCTTTGCGCCTGCTGTAGATGTTCGATCAATGCCTGGTTCTGAAAGCGTCGCATCAAGCCCCGATCGATCAATCGATTGACCTGCCAGGCAACCACACTCAATGCACCGAGCAGAATCAGCCCGAACCAGCCCCAGCCCTGCTGCTGTTCCTCACCCCCCCAAAACATATAGGCAATGGCCGGTAGCAGGCAGGGCAAGGTGAAAGACAGAAAGGCCGGCAAGCTGACCGCATAAGCCACGCTGGCCGAGAGCGCTGCGGCACCGATGAGGCCGAAGACCCAGGCCTGCTGAATGAAGTTATCGGCGGGAACCAGGGCAATGCCGGCACCGGCCAGAGTCAGGCCGGTGAGGCCGGAACCCAGCAAAAACATACGTCGCCAAATGGGCTGGGCTTGACGATTGGGGATGGCCGAATCGAAGGCTGCGACCTGAATCACCCGCAATGCCACCAAAGACAACAACCACACCAGCCAGACACTGACCAGGAAATAGCGCTGCGGACTCCAGAGCAAACCGGCACAGACCAGGCCATTGATCAGCATGAACAACGTGGGCAGCAGCGAGCCCTGATACAACAGGCGCGTGCGTTCGACCGCCATTTCCATGGCGTATTGCTTTCTGATAACCCGGGGCTCCACAGTGGGGCCCGACAGGTCGAAGCTGAGGGTCATAGGCGATGTTCTTGTTCTTATAATGATGAGCATGGGCCCGAAACTGCTCGGAGCATACACAAGCAATTGCCCGGACCAAACTGCTGCTGATCAATAAATCGCCAAATTTTTCAGCCGCCGCCCCACCCTGAAAACCCTAAAGGCACGCCCCGCCAACGCCTGCAGCCGATGACTGACCGGTCGTCCCTCGCGTAACTTTCATCGGTTAATGCGAAGCGGAGTTTGCCCGGTGTGTCGCGGCCCCCTAGAATGCCCCGATGCGCGATGATCTCTCCCTTCTGCTGAACTCCCTCAACGATGCCCAACGCCAGGCCGTAGCGGCCCCCGTGGGTCGTCAGTTGGTCCTGGCCGGTGCTGGTTCCGGTAAAACCCGAGTGCTGGTGCACCGTATCGCCTGGCTGATCCAGGTTGAAAATGCCTCGCCCCACTCCATCCTGTCGGTGACCTTCACCAACAAGGCTGCTGCCGAGATGCGCCAGCGCATCGAGCAACTGATGGGTATCAACCCGGCCGGCATGTGGGTCGGCACCTTCCACGGCCTGGCGCACCGCTTGCTGCGGGCGCACTGGCAGGAAGCGGGCTTGAGCCAGACTTTCCAGATCCTCGACAGCGATGACCAGCAACGGCTGGTCAAGCGGGTGATCCGAGAACTCGGCCTGGACGAGCAGCGCTGGCCGGCCCGTCAGGCCCAATGGTTCATCAACGGGCAGAAAGACGAAGGTCTGCGCCCGCAACACATTCAAGCCAGTGGCGATCTGTTCCTTGCGACCATGCGCGGCATCTATGAGGCCTACGAGGCCGCATGCCTGCGCGCCGGTGTCATCGACTTCTCCGAACTGTTGCTGCGCGCCCTCGATCTGTGGCGCGACCACCCAGGCTTGCTCGCTCACTATCAAAAGCGCTTCCGGCACATCCTCGTGGACGAGTTCCAGGACACCAACGCCGTGCAGTACGCCTGGTTGCGCCTGCTGGCCAAGGGTGGCGACAGCCTGATGGTGGTGGGCGATGACGATCAGTCGATCTACGGCTGGCGTGGCGCGAAAATCGAGAACATCTACCAGTATTCCGAAGACTTCCCGGACGCCGAAACCATTCGTCTGGAGCAGAACTACCGCTCCACCGCCGGCATCCTGAAGGCAGCCAACGCCTTGATCGCCAACAACACCGGACGCCTGGGCAAAGAGCTGTGGACCGACGGTGGCGACGGCGAGGCAATCAATCTGTATGCCGCCTTCAACGAACACGACGAAGCACGCTACGTTGTCGAAACCATCGAAAGCGCGCTGAAAACCGGCCTGTCTCGCAGCGATATCGCGATTCTGTACCGCTCCAACGCCCAATCGCGGGTTCTGGAAGAAGCGCTGCTGCGTGAACGCATTCCGTACCGCATCTATGGCGGCCAGCGCTTCTTCGAGCGTGCCGAAATCAAGAACGCCATGGCTTACCTGCGATTGCTCGAAGGGCGGGGCAACGACGCCGCGCTGGAACGGGTGATCAACGTGCCAGCCCGCGGCATCGGCGAGAAAACCGTCGAAGCGATCCGCGACCATGCGCGCCACAGTGATGTGTCGATGTGGGAAGCGATGCGCCAACTGGTGGCCAACAAAGGCCTGACCGGTCGTGCGGCCGGTGCCCTTGGCGCGTTTATCGAGCTGATCGAAAACCTTGCCGCCAAGTGCATGGAAATGCCGCTGCACCTGATGACCCAGACCGTCATCGAGCAATCGGGGCTGATCGCCTATCACGAAGCGGAAAAAGGCGAGAAAGGCCAGGCCCGGGTGGAAAACCTTGAGGAACTGGTCAGCGCCGCACGCAACTTCGAAAACAGCGAAGAAGACGAAGACCTGACGCCTTTGGCAGCGTTCCTCGGTCACGCGTCGCTGGAGGCCGGCGATACGCAGGCCGACGAGCACGAAGACAGCATTCAACTGATGACCCTGCACAGCGCCAAAGGCCTGGAATTCCCTTACGTGTTCCTGGTGGGCATGGAAGAAGGCCTGTTCCCGCACAAGATGAGCCTGGAAGAACCCGGCCGCCTTGAGGAAGAACGTCGTCTGGCCTACGTCGGCATTACCCGGGCGATGCAGAACCTGGTGATGACCTACGCTGAAACCCGACGCCTTTATGGCAGCGAGACCTACAACAAGGTGTCGCGCTTCGTACGCGAAGTGCCGAAAGGCCTTATTCAGGAAGTACGGCTGTCCAACAGCGTCAGCCGGCCGTTTGGTGGCAACCAGTCGATGAGTGGCAGCAACCTGTTCAGCGGCAGCGAAATTCCGGAAACCGGCTTCAGTCTGGGTCAGACCGTACGCCATTCGATCTTCGGTGACGGCGTGATCCTCAACTTCGAGGGCGCCGGTGCTCAGGCCCGGGTGCAGGTGAACTTCAGCGAAGGCAGCAAGTGGCTGATGTTGGGTTAC
Organism: Pseudomonas sp. GW821-FHT07G06; assembly: GCF_058986625.1. Taxonomy (NCBI): domain Bacteria; kingdom Pseudomonadati; phylum Pseudomonadota; class Gammaproteobacteria; order Pseudomonadales; family Pseudomonadaceae; genus Pseudomonas; species Pseudomonas sp. GW821-FHT07G06. The sequence continues at coordinate 128,287 of NZ_JBYSVW010000003.1, read as the reverse complement.
GCCAAGCTGGAAGCGATCTAGCTTTTCTGTGGGAGCGAGCTTGCTCGCGATAGCGGTAGATCAGTCGACATTATTTCTGGTTGTCAGTCCGTCATCGCGAGCAAGCTCGCTCCCACAGGTTGTAGGTAGGTTCCAGGCCTATATCTGAATTTAAAGGTGCGATGGACATGGGCACAGGCTTTTTTTCTTCCTGGACATTCTGGGCCCTGTTATCGGCGGCGTTCGCGGCGATGACCGCCATTTTCGCGAAAGTCGGCATCGAAAACGTCAATTCCGACTTCGCCACCCTGCTGCGTACGATCGTGGTATTGGTCAGCCTGGCCTTGATTTTGTACGCCACGGGCCAATATCAGTCTTTAGGATCGATCTCGGCAAAGAGCTACCTGTTCCTGCTGTTGTCGGGCCTGGCTACCGGTGCGTCGTGGATCTGCTATTTCCGCGCACTCAAGGTCGGCCCGGCGTCACTGGTTGCCCCGGTGGACAAACTCAGCGTGGTGCTGGTGGCCGTTCTTGGGGTAGTCCTGCTGGGTGAAAAACTCGACCTGCGCCAATGGGGCGGAATCGGTCTGATCACGGCCGGAGTCGTCACGCTGGCATTTCGTCGCTAGGCGAGCGTCCTACAAAGCTCATCCACTCATCTGACAGATCAAAGTCAAAAGGCCCTATTGCACTGACTGAAGCTGAATGAAACCTGTCAGGCAAAAGCCCGAAACACTCTGCCGCTAGCCAGTAACACTTCAGCTGTGCAACATGGCGCGCGTGCCTTCCACAAATGGGAATTCCCTTTATGAAACGTTTTCTTAGCATCGCCATGGCGTTGTGCATCGGCCTGACGATGAGTCTCGACGTCAATGCCGCCAAGCGCTTCGGTGGTGGCAAAAGCGCAGGCGCTGCGCCGACGCACCAGACCAGCCAGATGGCTCCTTCTTCTCCAGGCATGGGCGGCGCTGCGGCGACCGCTGGTGCTGCCGGTGCCGCTGGTGCCGCTGCCAAGGCCGGTGGCGCTTCGCGCTGGCTCGGCCCTCTGGCCGGTATCGCGGCCGGCGGCCTGCTGGCATCCATGTTCATGGGCGACGGCTTCCAGGGCATGCAGATCTTCGACATCCTGATCATGGCTGTCATTGCATTCCTGGTCTTCCGCTTTATCGCCGCCCGTCGTCGCAAGCAGCAGGAGCAATACGCGCCGGCCGGCCACGCGCCGATGCAACGTGAAGCGTTCGAACAAAAGCCTGCCGGCGGTTCGATCTTCGGTGGTTCGGCAGCGCCTGTTGCCGCTCGTCCAGTGATCAACGCTCCAGCCTGGTTCAACGAAAGAAACTTCGTCGAAGCGGCACGCAATCACTTCCAGTCCCTGCAACAGCACTGGGACGCCAATGAAATGGACAAGATCGCCGAGTTCGTGACCCCGCAAATGCTGGAGTTCCTCAAGCGTGAGCGTGCCGACCTGGGCGACGGTTTCCAGTCCACCTACATTGATAACCTCAATGTACAGCTGGACGGCGTGGATGACCGCGCCGACAAGACCATTGCCACCCTGACCTTCACCGGCGTGTCGAAAACCTCGCGTTTCGACCAGGGCGAAGTCTTCAGCGAAAGCTGGAACATGGAACGTGCACAGGGCGAAAACCAGCCTTGGCTGGTGGCCGGTATCCGCCAGAACGGCTGATCCCGCGCCGCGCTTCACTTGCTGTAAAGAAAACCCCGGCCTCGGCCGGGGTTTTCTATTTCGCGGTTGCATCTATAGCAAGCTACTGTATAAACCGCCCCATATAAACCGCGCCATACAAGCAAGAGGATCCCGGACGTGGAAGAAATCATCGAACAACTGCGTGAAGCCAACGAACCGGTACCGGTCCCCTTGGAGTTGCCTGACGAAGACCTGCTGGTCGAAATCGAAGAACAACTGTTCATCGACATTCCGTTCGTCTTCAGAGAGTTTCTGCTGACCGTCAGCGACGTGGTCTACGGTAGCCTGGAGCCGGTCACCGTGACTGACCCGCAATCCCACACCTACCTGCCCGACGTTGCCGCCAACGCCTGGGACGCCGGCGTCGATCGCAGCCTGATCCCGATCTGCCAGGACGGTGACGACTACTACTGCGTCGAAGAAGACGGCACCGTGGTGCTTTGGCAGGCCGAAGAAGAGCTGATCGCCGAAGAAACCTGGGAGTCGGTGTGGCACTGGGCACGGGACGTCTGGCTGGAAAGCTGATCCAGTCAACGCCGCGGGGTGGTCAATGCCCGGACGACTCCTTGTGATTGTCGAGGGTTTCCAGCAACGCCACCTGCATCCGTGTATGCACACGAATGAACCAGCGCCACAACAGCGCCGCCACGGCGGCCGCGACCACGGCGATCAGTACCAGCAACTTGTTGGTCGGCAGAATACTGGCCGACAAGGCTGCCAACAGCAAAAAGATCACCAGCAGCGACAGGATCGGGATCACTTCGGCGATCACCCTGCGCACTCGCTGCGTGTGGCGCCCGGCCATCTCTGGCTTGACGCCCATTTCCGCCAGCAACATCGACAGGGCCTTGAGCTTGCGGTACGCCGCAATCAAAAAAGGCAGCGATAACAATAGCGCCCCACCCCAGATCAATGCCTTCTGCCAGCTCGGGTCGCTGATCCAGCCTTGCACGTAAGCCGACATGCGTTCGGCGAAGTACGCGCCCGAAAAGAAAATCGCGATCACCAATGCCAGGTTGACCCCGACCTGCAGCAAAATCCTTCTGATCATCGACGCCAGCAACGCCCCCTCGCCCTGTGGCTGGATGCTGCGCAGCCATTCGCCGTACATCCCTAACACCCGTCCCAGGCGTTCCGGCATGACGCCCGCGAGCTTGATCGACAATGGATCAGCCGCGCGAATCAGATAAGGCGTCAGCAAGGTCGTGATCACCGACACCGCCACAGCCACCGGGTATAAAAAGTTACTGGTGACCTGCAACGTCATGCCCAGTGCAGCAATGATGAAAGAGAATTCGCCAATCTGTGAAAGACCCATCCCGACCCGCAGCGAGGTGCGTCCGTCATTACCGGCGATAAACGCACCAAGGCCGCAGGACAGCATCTTGCCAAGCACCACGGCTACAGTGATTACGGCGATTGGCCAAGCGTATTGAAGCAGGATCGCCGGATCGAGCATCAGCCCGATGGCCACAAAAAAAATCGCGCTGAAAAGATCTCGAACCGGTTCAATCAAGCGCTCGATTTTCAGCAGTTGCCGGGATTCAGCCATGATCGCGCCGATCAGGAACGCGCCGAGGACCATGCTGTATTCAAGCCTGACCACCAGCAGGCAGAAGCCGAAACACAGGCCCAGCACGGTGATCAGCAGCATTTCGTTGCTCTCGAACCTGGCCACGTAGGCCAGCAAACGCGGCACCATCAGAATGCCGATGACCAATGCGACGATCATGAACAGCGACAGTTTGCCCACAGTAGAAAACACTTCGCCGGAGCTGACCGTACCACTGACGGCGATGCTGGACAGAAGCGCGATGATGCCGATGCCCAGAATGTCTTCGACGATCAGCACACCGAATATCAACTGCGCAAACCGCTCGTTCTTCAACTTCAGATCATTGAGTGCCTTGACGATGATGGTGGTTGAGGAAATCGCCAGGATCGCACCGAGGAACAGTGAATCCATGGTGTTCCAGTCAAACCAGCGGCCGATCTCGTAGCCGATCCAGATCATCAGCACGATTTCCAGGAATGCCGCGATGAAGGCCGTGGCACCGACCTTGAACAACTTGCGCAGGCTGAACTCCAGGCCCAGGCAGAACATCAGGAATATCACTCCGAGTTCGGCCAGGGTCTTGATGGTTTCTTCGTCATGGATCAGGCCGAATGGCGGGGTGTGCGGGCCAATGATGAAACCGGCCACGATATAGCCCAGCACCACCGGTTGTTTCAGGCGATGAAAAACCACCGTCACCACACCTGCGATCAACATGATCACTGCCAGATCCTGAATGAAACTGATGGCATGCATGGCGAGCGGCTCCCTGATTGAAGTTGCCCGACTCACAGACGCAGGAATGGTCTGATCGAGCCGAGCAAAAGTCTGCTTTGCGCGTAGGAAATGCCCCTGTGTCCGGGCTTTTTGCAGGGTAACACCGCGACTTCTGGCAGAAAGGCGGTGCAATATATGGAAACAGATCGATCTGGCGTGACGGCGACTCCGCACCCGGCGTCCCGATAAGTGTTGGTTTGAAAAAACCGCCGAGGCACCCGCAGAGGTGCATCCCTCAAACCTGGCCTTGACCCGTGAGAATGCTATGGAACCCGGAAACGCCCAGCTGTCGATGACGGTATTGATGACCCCTGACATGGCCAACTTCTCTGGCAATGTTCACGGTGGCACCCTGCTCAAGTACCTCGACGAAGTGGCCTACGCTTGCGCCAGCCGTTATGCCGGCCGTTATGTGGTGACCCTGTCGGTGGACCAGGTCATTTTCCGTGAGCCGATCCATGTCGGCGAACTGGTGACCTTTCTCGCCTCGGTCAACTACACCGGCAACACCTCCATGGAGGTGGGCATCAAAGTGGTGACCGAGAACATTCGCGAGCGATCGGTGCGTCACACCAACAGCTGCTTCTTTACCATGGTCGCGGTGGATGACCAGCGTAAACCTGCCCAGGTACCGCCGCTGCAACCGGACAACAGCGAGAGCAAGCGCCGCTTCATCCAGGCCCAGCAGCGCCGGCAGATTCGCCAGGAACTGGAAAAGCGTTATCAGGAGATCAAGGGCGACGCCTGAGTTGTTCAGTCAGGTTGATGGTGTTCTCTAGATAGCCTTCGCGAGCAAGCCCGCTCCCACATTTGATCTTTGGTGTTGCATAGATCCAATGTGGGAGCAGGCTTGCTCGCGAATGGGCTCAACGCTCAATCAGAGGCTGATCGAGGTCGCCTCGAACCGCACCCGCGGATGGGCAATCCGGTCCTGAGCCCGAACCAGTTCCAACTCGTAGCTGGCACAGGCCTGGGTTTCCAGCAGCACTTCATGCACCGCCGACGCCGCGAACTCGAACGCGGCCACCAGGCTGTCACCCAACAGCACACGTGCCAGGAACAGCCCGGACGTCAGATCGCCCACACCCACCGGCTGACGCGGGAACGCCAGTAACGGGCGCTGCAAATGCCAGCTGCCTTCGGCTGTCACCAGCAGCATCTCGAAGACCTCTGCCGACTTGCCTGGGTAGTCCAGATGCTTGACCAGCACCGCTTTCGGGCCGCGCGCCAGCAATGCACGCGCCATGGCCAGGCAATCGAACAGCGACTGCGGCTTGCGCCCGGAGAAACTGTCCAGCTCCAGCTGGTTCGGGCACATGAAGTCCGCTACGGCGGCGGCCTCCTCCAGCAGAAAATCACTGACTTCCGCCGGAACACTGCAGCCCTTCTCCGGGTGCCCCATGACCGGGTCACACAGGTACAGTGCCTTGGGATTCATCGACTTGATCCGCGCTACCCCCGTCAGGATCGCCCGGCCCTGGGCCGCACTGCCGAGGTAACCGGAGAGCACCGCATCGCAGTTGCCCAGCTCGCCAATCGCCGCGATACCCTCGACCAGCTCAGGTATCTGGTGCGGTGCCAGCACTTCACCGGCCCATTGGCCGTACTGGGTGTGATTGGAGAACTGCACGGTGTTGAGCGGCCAGACATTCACCCCGACCCGTTGCATCGGGAAAACCGCGGCACTGTTGCCGGCGTGACCGAATACCACGTGGGACTGGATAGCGAGCAAATGCGGTGTACGTTTCATGCGGTGGATTTCCGTAAAACGATTGAAATTCTAGCCGCGCAGTATGCGACTAAACGCAGCCTGTACGACAGACCAGCGACGCAGTTAAGCTGACACTATCTTGTTGGAGCACCCTGTTGATGCTGACCCTTGGAAATATATTCGTGCTGATGCTGTTCGCCACTGCCGGCGCATGGCTATGGCACAACCACGGCTTGCGCGAGCGCGCGCTGGAGCGGGTCAAGCAGCATTGCACCAAGCTCGGGATCGAATTGCTGGACGGCAACGTGGCGTTGAAAAGAATCGCGTTCATCAGGGATGCCAGCGGTCGGCGACGCCTGGCCCGTGTGTATAACTTCGAATTCACCGTGACCGGCGAAACCCGCCACAACGGCACCATCACCCAGTTCGGCGCGCACAGCGCACAGATTGAACTGGCGCCCTACCCGGTCCCGTTCGACGAAACCGAACCGGTAGTCGATGTGGTAAAGCCTCGCGCAGAAGTGATCGAGCTGAGCCAGTGGCGTCAGGAACATACCAAGTGGCGGCCGTGAGCCGTTAAGCCGATTCGCTTCGGCACGCTGCCAGTTCGCGCTGCAACCGCCCAGCATCCTGGGGTTCACTGAAAATCAGCTCGATGCGCGAATCCTGCCGCCATTCACTGGGCTGCCAGTCCAGCACCGAGTTATCCACCGCGTTCGCCGAGACCCATCCGTGGGTACTGTGGATAACCAGCTTCGCCCGCCTCCAGCCAAGGCCTTCAAGCCACCGGCCAACCAGCGCGGCATCAAATACCTGGCTTGGGTGCCAACGCCAACCGATGCTCCAGCCTCCGTCCTGTTCCTGACTCAAGCAAATGGGCAACGCAGGATCGCTCCAGACCGCCGGCAGCTGCGCCAAGCCCTTGGGCACGACGAAGTTATCCACACCTGCCAGCGCCTTGGCATTCAGCCCCGGCAGCTCGCTCAAGGGTAAAGCCGCCTGTTGCGTCCAGTACAGAAGGGTCGGCGGCAGTTGCCCCGCGATTCGCTGACGGCTGTCTTCTTCCAGACCTTCAGATTTGTTCAGCAACAACAATCCTGCACGGCTCAGGGCTTGTTGTTGTGCATCCGGCAACGGTTTGCCAGCGGCGAGCGCCTGGGCGTCCAGCACCAGCACACAAGGCTGAACAGCCAACACGCCTTGCCACGGTGCTTCGCTCAATTGCCTGAGCAACTGCGCCGGATGCCCCAGCCCCGAGGGCTCGATGAACAGCCGATCAGGCTGCGCCTTGCGCAACAAGCGCCCAAGACCAATCTGAAAGGGTGCACCGTTGACGCAGCACAGGCAGCCCCCGGCCACTTCCCCCAGTGCGATACCATCGGCGTCCCGGGTCAGTAGCGCAGCATCGAGACCGATCTGGCCGAACTCGTTGATCAACACCGCCCACCGCTCGCCTGCCGGGCGCTGGGCCAACAGGTGCTTGATCAGGCTGGTCTTGCCCGCGCCCAACGGACCGGCAATGACATGAGTGGGGATATTCTGCAGCATGGTCGATGATTTCTGAGGAGGTGATGGATGCGGTTGATTGGCTTGTCGTTGCTCCTGGCACTCGTTTCAGGCGAAGCGCTGGCCCAGGCCTGTGTGGTTCACAGCCAGGCCGAGCGGCTTGATGTCCAGGTTTGCCAGCAGAACCGCAACATCCCGCCAAAACTCTTCGCCGATGGTTTCTGCCAGCCGAACCTGGCGGGGCAGAAAGTCGATGTGCAGTATGTCGATCAATGCCCCGGCGGCGCATTTGGCATCTGCAGCAACGCCCAAGTCGCCAATATGCCCTACCGCCAGGATATTCACTATTACGGCGTTGCCACCGACGCGGCATATTTGCAGCCTTACTGCGAGGCCCAGAGCCAGGGCGCCTGGCTCAAGCCTTGAAGCGCCATCAGAGGATCAGGCAGCTTCTTCGTACCAAGGGCCGAATGGATCAGGCAGCCTATGCCAGCCCTCTACGCCCAACGCCATTTCCTCATCGGTCAGCAGGCAGGCGTCCAGTTCGGCAGTGAGCTGCGTGAAGTCGATGTTCTGGCCAATGAACACCAGCTCCTGACGACAATCCCCGCTGTCGGCGGTCCAGTTTTTCATGATCCCGGACGTACTTTCCGGGTCCTGCGGCCATTGGTTTTTCGGTACGAAACGCCACCAGCGCCCGGCAAAACCATAGCGCATCAGCCCACCGGCCTGGGACCAGCTGCCGGCGTCCATATGCTTGCTCGCCAGCCAGAAAAAGCCCTTTGAACGCAACAGCTTGCCGTTGTCCCAAGGGCCGTCGATGAAGTTGAAGAAACGCTGTGGGTGGAACGGCCGACGTGCCCGGTAGGCGCTGGAAGCAATGCCGTATTCTTCGGTTTCCGGCACGTGTTCCCCGCGCAACTCCTGCAACCATCCCGGCGCCTGGGCAGCCTTTTCGAAGTCAAAACGACCGGTGTTGAGGATTTTATCCAAGGGGACTTCGCCCATCGCCATCGGAATGATTTCCGCCCGGGCGTTGAGCCGCTCGAGGATGGCGATCAGTTCCTCGCGCTGGTGGCTGCTGATCAAGTCGATCTTGCTGAGCAAAATCACATCGGCAAACTCGACCTGCTCAATCAACAGATCGGTAATTGAACGTTCATCTTCTTCGCCAAGTGTTTCTCCCCGGGAGGCCAGGCTTTCGGCAGCCTGGTAATCGAGCAGGAAGTTCATGCCGTCGACCACCGTGACCATGGTGTCGAGACGCGCGATATCGTTGAGGCTCTGGCCGTTTTCATCACGAAAGGTGAAGGTTTCCGCCACCGGCAGCGGTTCGGAAATGCCGGTGGATTCGATCAGCAGATAGTCGAAGCGGCCCTCCCTGGCGAGTTGGCTCACTTCCTCGAGCAAGTCTTCACGTAACGTACAGCAAATACACCCGTTGCTCATTTCCACCAACCGTTCTTCAGCCCGATTAAGGCTGACATCACGCTGGACTTCGGTGCCATCGACGTTGATTTCGCTCATATCGTTGACGATGACTGCAACCCGCAAACCATCGCGATTACGTAGTATGTAATTAAGAAGTGTACTTTTTCCGGCGCCAAGAAAGCCGGAGAGAACGGTCACGGGGAGTCGGTTGGACATCTGCATATTCCTCACAGGGATGCCCGGTCGCTGTGTCGGGCTTACATAATGTTATACTGTAACAACACTAATAAACCATCCCCTCTTGCCCGGCCGGGTAAATGACAGGATGCTGAACGTCGCTTCCAACGCGAGAAAGCCCATGCGCAACGCCCTGAAAACTGCACTGTTCATGCTTTCCTTGTTGGTGGCTGCCGACGCGATGGCGCAGGTCCCGAGCCTGGCAAGGTGCACCCGCAGCGCCAACCTGCTGGCCTGCGTGGATGCGGATGGCAACGCCTACAGCGTCAACACCGCCGGAAACACAATCTATCTGCGGGGTTTCGAAATGGCTGGAAAGCGCTATTGGGTTCAGACCAACAGCCGCTACGGTCAGTTGGTGTTTTTCACCGGCATCGCTTCCGATGGCGAGGCCTGGGTTGGCTACAACCAGCGCGTCGGCTGGACCACGATCAACCGGTTTTCCAGTTCCGGTGGCAGCAGTGCGAAATTCACCTGCAACCGGATCACGGGCTGTTAGGCCTGCCCGTTTTTCTTCGAATTTGCGTAGTTGACGCACCAACAGCCTAAGGCCGCACCGGCCAAATTCAGGTTAAGCACGTGGCACCCGGGCATGATGAAAACCTGTTCATGAAAAAGGCATCGTCGACCTGATTGTTATACTATAACATGTCAAATCAACTCCCACGATGGACCTGCTCATGAATGCGCTGACTCTGCCGGATATCGCCGCGCAGGCCTCACGCCAAGCCCTGCCACTGGAGTGGGTGGGCATGTGCGGCATTGCTCTTCCCGTTTTGTTTGATGGCCAACGCTTGAATGCAAAGGCTGATGCCGGCGTGAGCCTCGACGATGGCAATGCGCGCGGCATTCACATGTCACGGCTCTATCTGGCGCTTGAATTGCTGGAGCAGGAAAGCCTTTCACCGGCCTTATTGCGGCGGGTTTTGCAGCGTTTTCTTGAGAGTCATGAAGGTCTGTCCAACAGTGCGCACTTAACCATTCACGCCGAAGTGCTGCTGAAAAGACCGGCGCTGATCAGTCCATTGGCAGGCTGGAAAAGCTATCCGGTGAGCATCGAAGCGCGTTTGAAAAACGCGATGTTCCACGTGGAACTAAAAATCGACGTGCCTTATTCCTCAACCTGTCCGTGCTCAGCGGCCCTTTCTCGACAGTTGATACAGCAGCAATTCGTCGATGATTTCGCCAACAAGTCACTGCAACACGCTGACGTTTTAGCCTGGCTCGGCTCCACGAACGGCATCATCGCCACACCTCACAGCCAGCGCAGCAGCGCAAAGTTGCGCGTACGGCTGGCTGATTTCCTGGATGAGTTGCCTCTGATCGCCATCATCAACGACACCGAAGCCGCACTCGGCACAGCCGTTCAAACAGCGGTAAAACGCGCCGACGAACAGGCCTTCGCCCTGGCCAATGGTCAGAACCTGATGTTTTGCGAGGACGCCGCACGCCGTTTGAATCTGGCCCTGAAACGCTCCACAGGCATCAATGCCTTCCACATTCGTGTGATCCACGCCGAAAGCCTGCACGCCCATGACGCCGTAGCCGAAAGCCGTTTCAACTGGGAGGTCGCATGATTGCTTGCCGCGCATTGCGCTGGGGCGCACCCGGACAGCCACTCACGCCGGTGCTGGATTGCGAACTGCCGACAGGCAGTCTGCTGAACGTCATTGCCAGTTTCCGGGGGAACAAGTCATGATCCGCAAAAATCCTTCCGGAGATTTACCGCTGATTGCCGAGTCGGCCTACGTCGACAAGACGGCAATCATTTGCGGCAAAGTGGTGATCGGCGAGAACGTGTTCGTCGGGCCCTATGCCGTGATCCGCGCTGACGAAGTCGATGAGTCGGGCGACATGCAGCCGATCACCATCGGCGCCAACTCGAACATCCAGGACGGCGTGGTGATCCACTCCAAATCCGGCGCGGCGGTGACCATTGGCGAGTTCAGTTCCATCGCCCACCGCTCGATCGTGCATGGCCCCTGCACCGTGGGTAATCGGGTGTTCATCGGCTTCAACAGCGTGCTGTTCAACTGCATGGTCGCCGACGGTTGCGTGGTACGGCACAACTCGGTGGTCGACGGGCGTGACCTGCCTGCAGCCTTCTACGTGCCCTCCACCACGCGGATCGGCCCCAACACCGATCTCTCGCAATTCCCGCCGGTGAGCGTCAGTGCTTCGGAGTTTTCCGAAGACGTGGCGCGCACCAACGTCGATCTGGTGCGCGGCTACAAAGCCCTGCAAAACGAATTCTGAGCAGCCGGCTGATTCGTAATGCCCGACGGGTGAACGCGTCGATACAAATTGCCTGGCTCGACAAAGGTCTTAATGACAGCGGCCAGCAATTAGCACTAGGTTTATGCGATAACGCTCGTTAGCAGCACCTGAGTACGCCGACCATGATCCAGATCACTCTGTCCGATGGTTCATTGCGTGAATACGACCAACCGCTGTCCGTGCACGAGTTGGCCGCCAGCATCGGTCCCGAACTGGCCAGCGCGGCCGTAGCGGGCCGGGTCGATGGTGTACTGGTGGACTGCGAATACATGATCGAGGCGGATGCGCGGGTCAGCATTGTCACTCCCCGCGAGCCGGACGGATTGGAGATCCTGCGCCGCTCCTGTGCCTTGATGCTGGCCATGGCGGTCAAGCAACTCCACCCGCATGCACAAATGCGCGCGGGCAGGGAGTTGGGCGATGGCTTCTTTTACGAGTTTGTCGTCGAGCGGCCGCTGACTCCGGCAGACCTGCCCCTCATCGAAGCGCGCATGCAGTCACTGGCAGCGACCAATCATTCGATCCGGCGTCGGCCACCACACGAGGAGGTGTCGATGTACCGTCTGGGGGACACCGAATACCAGAGCCATGGACCGCACGTCCCCACCACCAAAGTCTTGCAGGCATTCGCCCTCGATCACATCAGCGGCACGTTGCAACAACGAATCTACGGTACATGCTGGTCCAGCCATCAGGAACTGCAGCACTGGAGCCTTCCACCCCATGTGGTCGTCGTCAGCATGGATGACCGCCAGACGACTTATGCACAGGCAGTGACCGAATCCTTGCGCCAAAGGGGGGTGCGCGCAAGGGCCGACCTGCGCAATGAAAAAGTCCACTTCAAGATTCGCCAGCACAGTCGGACCGTGCCGTACCTGGTGGTGGTCGGCGAAAAAGAACAGGCTGGGGGGTTTGTCAGTGTGCGCAGCCGCACGGGGGAGGATTTTGGCCGGATGGCTGTCGAGGCGGCGTGTGAGTGGTTGAGTCAGTCGGGGATTCAGGGCGGCTGAACTGACGCCTTCGCGAGCAAGCCCGCTCCCACACTGGATTTGTGAACGACACAGATCCAGTGTGGGAGCGGGCTTGCTCGCGAAGCTCTTAAGCTCTCGGCTTCACCGTTCCGCAATCCTGCCCCAACCAGACAGCGCGGGATTCAAGGCTGCCCTTCTGCTGAATGCCGGTGGCGTTGAACGTCCCGTTGACCTTGGTGGTGAATTCGCGGTCGCTGAGGAATGTCGCCACGCCTGCGCCCTGGGCTCTCGGGCAGCTGAAGCGGAATTTCCACTGGTTGCCTGAGCGGTCGGTGATTTCCTGCTTGCAGCCCGACTGCGGATCGGTCAGCGGAATGTCATCGGTCTTGACCTGCTCCGGCGTCAGGCACGCCCGGATCCCTTTACCCCCCATGGTGATCCCCTGTTTTTCCAGCTGCGCGCGCTGCTCAGGGGTCATCTGGCTCTGGATCTGACCGAGGATCAACTGCAGGTCCGGCATATTCTGCTCATCGACCTTCATGTTGCTCGTGGTCAGCTCCCACAATCCTGGTTGCAGCATTTGCGCGTGAGCCGCCACAGGAAGTGCCAAACCCAGTGCCATGGCCAAACCCAGCAGACGAACGTTCATCGAGTAACTCCTGATCAGTAGTGGCCGTTAGACGTCAGCCGCAGGCTTCGGTTCATGGGCCAATTAATTAGCGACATTCTGCACAGAACATGGTCTGTTAAGCACTGAATCTTCAGGAGCAAGGCAGCCCCCCATGGATTATTTCGGACCGCATATTTTCGGTTATACCATCGCCCTTCTGCACTCGCTGGGCATGATCGCGGCCATCCACGCCGTGTTGACCGTCCGTACCGCCCAAGGCTCGATCGCCTGGGCCCTGTCGCTGTTTTTCATCCCTTACCTCACGCTGATCCCGTACCTGATGTTCGGCCGCAGCACCTTTGATGGCTACATCAAGGCCCGGCGGCAGGCCAACGAGGAGATGCGCAAGGCGGTTTCCGAACTCAACTGGCGACCCTGGGTAGAAGAAGCCCTCACCGCCCGCGCCTCTTCTGCCTACGCTTCACTCAGAGCGATGCCCAAGCTCGGAAACATGCCCTGCCTGGCCAATAACCAGACGCGGCTGTTGATCAACGGCCAGTCGACGTTCGAGGCCATTTTCGATGCCATTAGCCAAGCGAAAGAGGCCGTGCTGATCCAGTTTTTCATCGTCCACGACGACCGCCTCGGCCAACGCCTGCAATCTTTGCTGTTGAAAAAAGCCGCCGAAGGCGTGGCGATCTATCTGTTGTATGACCGAATCGGCAGCCATTCCCTACCCAACGGCTACGTGCAGGCCTTGCGTGAAGGCGGGGTCGAGGTCAAGGCTTTTGGCCCCCGTAGTGGCTGGTTCAATCGCTTTCAGGTGAACTTCCGCAACCACCGCAAGATCGTGGTGGTGGACGGCATTCTCGGCTTCGTTGGCGGGCACAACGTCGGTGATGAATACATGGGCGAGAAACCGCCCCTGGCCCCTTGGCGCGATACCCACGTGCAAGTGCGCGGGCCAGTGGTGGCGTGCATGCAGGAGTCTTTCGCTGAAGACTGGTTCTGGGTGGCTCATGCCCTGCCACCACTGATCCTGCCCGAGGTTTATCCGGAAGACGGCGTGCTGTGCCAGTTGCTTGCCAGTGGGCCGGCAGACGCCTACGAAACCTGTTCTCTGTTCTTTGTTGAAGCGATCCATGCGGCGACGGAACGGGTCTGGATCACCAGCCCGTATTTCATCCCCGATGAAGCCGTGTTCGCAGCGTTGCGTCTGGCGGTCCTGCGGGGTGTGGATGTGCGGCTGCTGTTGCCGTCTCGACCCGACCATCGAATCGTCTACGCCGCCTCCAGCCTCTACGCCTTCGAAGCGGTACGCGCGGGTGTGCGGGTATTCCGTTACGAACCCGGGTTCCTGCATCAGAAAGTGGTGTTGATCGACAGCGAAATCAGCGCCATCGGCAGCGCCAACCTGGACAACCGTTCGTTCCGGCTGAATTTCGAAGTGATGTTGCTGACCGTCGACAGCGCCTTTGCCGCCGAGGTGGAGCAGATGCTCAACGATGACTTCGCCAACGCCCACGAAATCGCCAAGGGAGAAGGCCGGGAGACCCACCGCCTGCAGCAGCTCGGCATGCGGGTCGCCCGGCTTATTTCGCCGGTTCTTTAAAGGTAGATATCGTCCCGGGTCCATGGCAGTTCATGACTGCCATCGGCGTGGGCCTTCACGGCGAGAATCTGGTGCAGGTTGATCCAGCCGCGGGCGAATGCATAGGCGCAACCGGCCAGGTACAGCCGCCAGATGCGCAGGGCTTGTTCCGGTACCAGTTTGGAAGCCGCTTCGAGATTGTCTTCGAGGCGTTCGCTCCAGTGATCAAGCGTGCGAGCGTAGTGCAGGCGCAAGCTTTCGACGTCGACGATTTCCAGCCCGGCCTCACTGATCTCCGCAGAGATCATCGACAGGTGCGGCAGCTCGCCGTTGGGGAACACGTATTTCCCGATGAAGTCACCGGCACCGCGCCCCACGGGACGGCCATCGGTGTATTTGGCGGTGATCCCGTGGTTCATCACCAGGCCGCCCTCTTTCACCGCACCGAACAGAGTCTTACAGTACTCCGCGAGATTGGCGTGGCCCACGTGTTCGAACATGCCGACGCTGACAACCTTGTCGAAGCGACCATCCTGCGGCAAATCGCGATAGTCGAGCAGCTGCAGTTCGACCAGGTCCTCCAGGCCCTCCGCTTTTACGCGCTCCCGGGCCAGAGCCAACTGCTCCTTGCTGAGAGTGATACCGAACACTTTCGCGCCAAACTCTCGCGCAGCAAATCGCGCCAATCCGCCCCAACCACACCCCACATCCAGCAGATATTCACCGGGTTGCAGGCGCAGCTTGCGACACAAATGACGGAACTTGGCTTGCTGGGCCTGCTCGAGGCTTTCGCTGCCGGTCTCGAAGTAAGCGCAGGAATACGCCATGTCGCTGTCGAGCCAAAGCTGATAGAACGCGTTGGAAAGGTCGTAGTGGTAGGAAATCGCCTTGGCGTCTGTATCTTTGTCATGAACGCTACGAACAGGCTGATTGTCATCGTCTTCGTCCAGCAACGCCTGGCTCCATTCATCACAGACGCGGATCACATCGCTGATGGAGCCTTCGAGCTCCAGTTTGCCTTCGACAAAAGCAGCACCGAGGGCATCCAGGCTTGGATGGGTAAACTGGGAGACCATTTGCGGGTCCTTGACCACAATCGTGACGCTGGGCGTCGGTCCCAGATTGAATTCATGGCCGTCCCAGAGTCTCAGGCGAAGCGGTAACTGCAGATTCTGTAAGGCCGGTGGAAGTTGCGCGAGCATGGAGAATCCCCCTTGTTTCAGACGTCTGATCAGAGGGTAGACCATCCTTGAAAAATAGCTGGCTATCGAATTAATAGCCATTTTCAATGATTCGCGACGCCAGAACCGACCGCCGCGAACGCACAAAATGATGTGCCCTCATCTCCAATGACTACGAACCGGGCGCACAGTTCTAAAAAGTTTAAGACCTGTGATTGCCCGGTTTAGAGCGTTCGCCTTCAGCCTTCGTCCTTGAGCTTGAGCTTGAGCTTGAGCAACGGCTCCTGGAATCGCAGCAATCGACCGGCATTGCCCAACACCAGCAAGGTGCTGATGTTATGCAGCAACGCCGCAATCATCGCCCCGGCAGCGCCGAGCCAGCCAAACGCGGCGAAGGCCACAATGGCCAGGGTCCAGCCCAGCCCGATGATCACATTGACCTGCAATGTCTGGCGGCACTGCCGACTCAGACGCACGCAGGTGCCGAGGCGACGCAGGTCACTGCCGATCAGCACGATGTCAGCCGATGCCAGGGCGATGTCTGCACCGCCCGCGCCCATGGCTACACCGACCACACCCGCCTTGAGGGCCAGTGAATCATTGATGCCATCGCCGACCACCATCGGCCGAAAACCGCTGTCGATTTCCTTGAGTACACGGTTGAGTTTGTCTTCGGGCAGGGCTTGCGCTTCGACGTCACTGATCCCGACATCCCGGGCGAGTGTTTGCGCAACGCTATGGCGGTCACCCGTGAGCAACAACTGGCGACCCAGACCCAGTTCACGCAACTCACCCAAGGCAAATTGCGCCTCGGGTTTGACGCTGTCGGCCAGCAACAACCAGGCAAGAAACTCCCCGTTGAGCGCCAGCCCTGCAATCGGACCATCGTGATCGGGAACCGCCGTTGTACTGATGCCCAGTTGCGCGAACAACTCCGGCCGGCCGAGCGCCGCTTCGCCCTGCCCCGTCATCGCCACCACACCAAGGCCCTGGCGTTCATGAATGTCGGTCAGCAGCAGAAAATGTTCCTGGGCCACCAACCCCGCCAGGGCGCGGCTGACCGGATGACTGCTGGCCGAGCCGAGGCTCGCCGCCAGCTTCAGGACGTGGCTGCGATCCTCCAGCGGACTGTCGATGGATTGCAGACGCAAGGTGCCGAAGGTCAGCGTACCGGTCTTGTCGACCACCAGCGAGGTGAGGTCCGCCAACTCTTCAAGGAATGCAGAACTGCGGATCAGAATCCCGTGGCGTGCCGCCACCGCCACACCCGCAATCGCCGTGGCCGGCGCCGACAACACCAGCGCACAAGGACAGGCCGCCACCAACACCGCGAGCATTGCCTGGGCGTTGTTGGTGATGAACCAGGTCACGGCCGCCAGCAGCAACACCAGCACCATGTAGCTGCCGGCGTAGCGCTCCAGAAGACGAGTGATCGGCGGCTTCGAGCGCTCGGCGTTTTGCATCAGGGCAATCACTTTGCCGAGGGTCGACTCATGGCCGGTGCGGGTCACTTCGATTCGCAACAGACCATCGAGGTTGATCGCGCCACCGAACACCGACATGCCAACACCGGCCTCCATCGGTACCGATTCGCCGGTAATGGAGGCGGTGTCCAGACTGGCCTGGCCGGACAACACCCGGCCATCCGCCGGTACCCGGTCCCCGGCGCGCACCTCGACCCGATCGCCGGCCTTGAGTGTGCCGTTGTCGACTTCGATGATGGAGCCGTCCGCCTGTACCTTGCGTGCGTGGCTGCGGGTCAGTTTGCCGAGGGCGTGAATCGCCTCTTGGGAACCGATCACGCTGCGCTCCTCCAGCACGTGGCCGAAAATCATGATGATCGGCAACAGGGCCGCCGTCAGCAGATCCCCGGTGGCCCAGGCACCCAGCATGGCCAGGGCAATCAATTGATCGGTGATGCCGTGCAGGCTTGGATAACGCAGGCTGTACCAGGCCGAGCGCATGACCGGTACAGCAACCAGCAACGAAGCAAACCCCAGCAGCAATTGACTGACACCGGTCTGCTCCGGCGCCAGCCAACGCCAGATCAGGCCCAGCGCCAGCAGGCCCAATGCGAGCATGGCCAGGGTCAACTGGCGTGCGGCGCGGCGCTGTTCGGCCGAAGACAACAGGCTCGGTGTGGCGGCGGTTTGAGCGGTCATTGTGCAGCTCCCTGAATGATCAGGCGGGAATCGTCTTTGGGATCGACCGTAGTCACCGAACCGGCCTGGCCGAGAATTTTCGGCATACGCTCGCGATAGATACGCAGCAACATCTGCGGGTCGATACCTTGCTGCTCCGCCTTGGCCAGGCTCAACACGGTGGCCGTATCGGCAGACGCTTTGGCCAGCCGTTCACTCGCCTGGGCATGGGCCACTTGCAGCGTACGGTCGGCTTGCTCGTTGGCGGTCTGTGTCAGTTTCTCGGCTTCGGTGCGCGCATTGGCGACCGCCTTATCGGCTTGCTGGCTGGCGGTCAGTACCGCGTTGAAAGCGTTCACCGCAGGGCTTGGCAAACTCGATTGCACATCGACCCGTGCCACTTCGATGCCCAAGCCTTGCCCTGTTGCAGCAAGTTCGGCCAGCCGTTGATTGATGCCCTGCACCAGATCACCGCGCAAGCGCTCGCGTCGTTCCGCCGATTGGCTATCGGCACCGATCAGTTCCGGACGAGCGACCAGAATGGTGTCCAGATCCCGTGCGGCCGTGAGCGCCAGTGCACTGCGGGTCACCAGCCGATCCAGAGCCGGCAACACATGTCCGCCCTGAAGCACAAACGCATAGGGCTCGGTGACCTTGTAGAACACCCGCACATCGAGTTGCACCACACCGGCGTCACCCGTTAACAGATAGCCGGAGCCTGCGAGGGCATCGCTGATGGGCGTGGCAAAACTGGCCACGCGATCAGCCTGCGTCGCGGCATCACTGCGCAACAGGCTTTCCACTCGACGCTCGATCACCCGATCCGCCGCGGGCAACAGAATCACCTGCTCGAAGGGTTGCGGCCAAGCCAGAAGCAGCCCGGCATTCTGAATGCGATCCAGCGCGCCGAAATGCAAAACCACGGCGCGATTTTGTGGATCGATCTGCCGCACATTGGAAAACGCCCACGCCAAAGCCGCCAACACGGTCACCGCATACAGCGCAATAAACGCCAGGCGCCCGGCCTGAATCCAGGGGCTGCTCAACTCATTTGTTCCACGTGGAACCAAACTCATGGCTGCGATCCGGACTTGTTGTCGAGACTCGGCGGACCGTCTACCAACACCCGGAACGGTGCGGCATCGGTGCGCAGAATCAGCTTGGTGCCCGGGGTCACCACCGTGCCCAGGGTGTCGAGCGAGCGCAGCAGGTTGTAAAGCTGCGGCGAAGCCGCATAGGCGCGACCATAAATCTGCGCCGCCTCGACCCGCGATTGCGCTTCGATATCTGCCGCTTTCACTGTGGCATCAGCCTGCACAATTCGCGCATCACGTTCGGCAGCAGAACGAATTTGTGCGGCTTCACGCTTGCCGATGGCCGTGCGTTCAGTGGCGATGGTTTCACGCTCGGCGCGCATCCGGTCGACAGTTGCGGTGAGCGTTACCGAAGGCAGCGTCAGTCGTTCGATACCGACCTGCAACACGCGCACGCCATAAGTGGTGAGCAACTGCTGATCGATTTGCTTGCGCAGTTGCGCTTCGAAATCGGCGATGCGCACCTGGCTGGCATCGGTATTGACCAGACTCGCCAGATCGAAACTGCTGGCGGTGGTCTCCAGTGCGGAGCCGACAAAGGTACGAATCTGTCGTGCAGCCTCATCAGGCTGGTTCTGCACCGCACGCATGAAGCGTTGCACATTGTCCGGATCGCCCTGCACCTGCCACGCCACATAGGCCTGAACGATGATGCGCAAACCGTCCCGGGTGCCGACATCCTGCAAACCGCTGGACGTGGTGCGCAGTCGCAGATCCACCGGGATCGCCGCCTCGAACGGCGCCGGCCAGCGCCAGCCCAGCCCCGGATCCAGCAAGACCCGTGAAGGGTTGCCGAAGCGAGTGATCACCGTGGCCTCCCCCGAACGCACCTGTACCAGGCTCGCAGCGGCGACGGCAAACGCCACCAGCAATGCCGCCCAGCCCATACGACGCCACGGGAATGGACCGGCCTCTTGCGGATCGCCGTGGTGATGATGGTGATGGTGATGCCCGCCATGGCCGTGATCGTGGCCGCTGTGGTCATCGTGATCGTGCGTCTGGGACTGGCTCAATTGGCGGCTCCTGGCTGAACGGTTTTACGCGACGGCGCGGGGTCTACCGGCAGCGTGAAAGTACGGAGGTCGATGGTCGGCGCATTGCTGCTGCCGCCCAGACGATGATCGAGCACCAGCAATCTGGCGTTGGCCAACCCCTGGGACAACTGACTGAAATACCGCTCCAGCACGAAGGCCTGGCCAGCGCTGGCATAGGCTTTCTGCTCGGCGTTGAATTTCAGGTCCGCAGCCTCAGCGCCCGCATTGATTTCACGGGCGCTGGCCGTCGCCTGATCGCGGGCGATGCTGGCCTGCAACTGCGCCTGGTTAGTGGCTTCGGCGGCGGCACCGCGTTCACGGGCAATCAAGGCTTGCGCCCCAATCTGCGCCGCTTGCACGCCGTGATAGGCGTTGGCGGCACCGGCCGGCGGGTGAATCGCCTCGACCACCGTGGCGAGAATTTCCACGCCGCTGTCGAGTTTTTTCAGGTCCGCCTGGACGGCGCGGCCGATTTCTTCCGCCAGCCCTACCCTGTCCTCACCCAGTAAACCGTCGAGTGTGCGCGAGGCAAAATCGTGGACCAAGATTCGGCTGGCGGTGCTGCGAATCAACATCGGCACATCGGCACTGTTATAGGTCGCGGCCAATGCCGCCTCATCGCTCAGACCAATGCGATAGACGAAGCGCACATCCATGTTGACGATCTGAAAGCTCTGCCTGTCGGCTCGGCTGCTGGCGATCACCTGGGATTTGTCGTTCACATGGCTGGCGTCCCACAGGCGATTGGCAATTGCCGGGGCCGGGCCTTCGGCAGGGTCGGCCTGGGCAGGGGGCGTGGTTTCGCCAACACTGGTGGCCAACTCGTGAACCACGCCATTCTCGACGCTCAACACCCGGCCCAATGGCCAAGGCAGGCCTAGATGCAAACCCGGGCCAAACACCTCCACCGGCTTGCCGAATCGTTCATAGATGCCACGCCCTTGCAGCGCAATTTCGTGAATGCCCGTCAGCGACCAGCCAACCAGCGAAATCACCGCCAACACCGGAAGGAGCGCCCGACGCATGTACGTGAAGGCCCAGATTTGCCGCAGATCTATACCGAAACGGTTGTGTAATTCGTGCTGCAACGCCAGCAATGGCTGTGGTGGCCAGCGCAGCATGTCGGCGACAAAGCTGCGCGCCAGTAGCTCTGGCTCAAGGCGTTCGCGGCGCGGACTGAACAATGACAACACCGCACGCAGCAACAGTTCTGCCGCCACCAGCCCCGGCAACAGTCCGCACAACACCGCCAGGCGTACGGGCCATACCGAGGTTTCATCGGCAAACAACAGACAAAACGCAGCGAGTACCAGGCTGATGATCGGCACACGGGTCAATTGCGCCAACGCGGCGGCTTCAGGCCATTGCGCGGTGTTTTCCTGTGCCAGATGACGCTCCATCACCAACAGGCCGAAGGCCAGCAGCAATGAGCACGCCGCTCCGACCGTGGCCGCCAACCCCAGCGCTGCCGGGGGCAACCTAAGGTCCCAGGCCTGTTCGACGCCCAATACTGCCAACAATGCCCAACCGCCAAGCCACAGCGTCGGCGCGCCAATTTGCCCGAGCAGGTTGTGCGATTGCCGACTGATCCGGTCCAGCAAACGTTCATACCAGCCCAAAGGCTCGGCAGATTCGTCGACAACGACCACGGGCGCCACGGGATTCATGGCGCGGGCACGCCATTGGGCGACCCACCCGGCCGATTGCAAGCCTGCCATCAGCACCACAAACGCAGCGCTAAAATTCAGCAACAACGCTGCCCACAACGTTTTCGAGGCGAACAGCCCGGCAAAAAACGCCAGCAACGCACCCACGGTGGCGAGTACGCCCGCACCGATGGCGAACTGGCGCAAACGCCGCCCTTGAATGAACGCCTGCTGAAAACGGGGCAACCCGGCCAGCGGCGTTTCATCAACATCGAGATCGACTTGCATACCACCCCAGAGCGTCTTCGCTTACAGGACAATTCGTTACGATATAACGAAAATAGTGAAATTTCCGTATTCAAGCGCGCTATCTAAAGATGCCCAACCTGTCGCTTGGCTGAAGCCTTGACCGAAAGGCTGCAGAACGCACATATTACGTTCGTAATTTTATCCAGGAACTACTTTTACCCATCCCTTCCCCTTTCGATCCAGGAGTACATCCATGAGCACTTATGACGTCGTGATACTCGGCGGTGGCCCCGGCGGTTACAACGCGGCGATCCGCGCCGGACAACTGGGTCTGAAGGCGGCCTGCGTGGAAGGGCGTGCCACACTCGGCGGCACTTGCCTGAATGTCGGCTGCATGCCATCCAAGGCATTGCTGCATGCCTCCGAACTATACGACGCGGCCATGGGCGCGGAATTCGCCAACCTGGGGATCGACGTCAAGCCCAGCCTCAACCTCGCCCAGATGATGAAGCAAAAGGATGAAAGCGTTACCGGGCTGACCAAGGGCATCGAGTTTCTTTTCCGCAAGAACAAAGTCGACTGGATCAAGGGCTGGGGCCACATCGACGGCCCGGGCAAAGTCACGGTGACCGACAGCGCCGGCGGCAAGACCGAACTTGGCGCCAGGGACATCATCATCGCCACCGGTTCCGAGCCCACTCCCCTGCCCGGCGTGGACATCGATAACAAACGCATCCTCGACTCCACCGGCGCCCTGGCACTGACCGAGGTACCCAGGCATCTGGTGGTGATCGGCGCCGGCGTGATCGGCCTGGAGCTGGGTTCGGTATGGCGACGCTTGGGGGCGCAAGTGACGGTGGTCGAGTTCCTTGACCGGATCTGCCCCGGCGTGGACATCGAAGCCGGCAAAACCCTGCAACGCTCCCTGAGCAAGCAAGGCTTGAGCTTCAAGTTGAGTTCGAAAGTGACCAGCGCCACCACCTCCGCCACCGGTGTACAGCTCAGCATCGAGCCTGCCGCAGGTGGCACTGCCGAGTTGCTGGAAGCGGATTATGTGTTGGTGGCCATCGGACGCCGACCTTATACACAGGGCCTGGGCCTGGAGAACGTCGGCCTCGCCACGGACAAGCGCGGCATGCTCGCCAACAAGGGGCATCGCACCGAAGCCGCCGGGGTGTGGGTGATTGGTGACGTGACCTCCGGCCCCATGCTCGCGCACAAGGCCGAGGACGAAGCCATGGCCTGCGTCGAGCAAATCGTCGGCAAGGCTGGCGAGGTCAACTACGACCTGATTCCCAGCGTGGTCTATACCCGGCCGGAACTCGCCAGCGTCGGCAAGACCGAGGAGCAGCTCAAGGCCGAAGGCCGGGCGTACAAGGTGGGCAAGTTTCCCTTCACCGCCAACAGCCGGGCGAAGATCAACCACGAGACCGAAGGCTTCGCCAAAGTGCTGGCCGATGAGCGCACGGACGAAATTCTCGGCGTGCATCTGGTCGGCCCGAGCGTCAGTGAAATGATCGGCGAGTATTGCGTGGCCATGGAATTCAGCGCCTCGGCCGAAGACATCGCCCTGACCTGCCACCCACACCCGACCCGCTCCGAGGCGTTGCGCCAGGCGGCGATGAATGTGGAGGGGATGGCGACGCAGATGTAAGACCCAGAGGGCTTGGGTGGCAGGTCTATCGCCTTCGCGAGCAAGCCCGCTCCCACAGGTACAGCGCAATCCTTGTGGGAGCGGGCTTGCTCGCGAATCAGGCGACTCGGTTTAGAGCGGCAAATGCTCCAGCGGCAACGCTCCCGGCGCCTTCACCGTGTGAATCGCAAAATTGCTGCGGATGTCGCTCACACCCGGCAGCTTCAACAAACGCCCGGTGAGAAACCGGTCATAGGCGCGCAAGTCCGGCACCACCACCTGCAGCAGAAAGTCCGACTCCCCTGACACCAGAAACGCCGAAATCACCTCGGGCAATGCCGTCACCGCCAGGCGAAAGGCTTCGGCCTGTTCGTCGTTATGGCGCTCGACCTTGACCCCGACAAACACCGTCAGCCCCAACCCCACTTCGTCGCGATCCAGATTGGCCTGATAGCCGCGAATCACCCCCGCCTCTTCAAGCATCCGTACCCGGCGCAAGCAAGGCGATGCCGACAGGCCGATCTCGTCTGCCAGTTGCACATTGCTCAGGCGGCCGTCCCGTTGCAGTGCGGCGAGAATCTTGCGGTCGTAGGCGTCGAGTTTCATGGCTTGGCAGATTCCGATGGTGCATGCGAAAGAAAGTGGCAGATTATGCCAATACAGCCCCCGATAGAAGCTGACAACGCAAGCACCTGCCCTGCCCTCCGGCCCTAGACTGGCACCACCGAATCGACAACGAATGGGGTGCAACGTGGACGGACTCTGGATGTTTTTCATGGCGCTGGCGGTGGTCTATCTGTTGCCAGGGCCTGACATGATCCTGCTGTTGCAGACAGGTGCCCGCCAGGGCAAAGGCGCCGCGCTGGCCACCGCGGTGGGATTGGGCATCGCCCGGGGTTGTCATGTGGGACTGGCGGCGCTGGGGCTGGCGGCGCTGTTCAAGGCGGCGCCCTGGACCTTCGATGTGGTGCGCCTGGCCGGCGCCGCGTACCTGCTGTGGATCGGCATTCAGTGCCTGCGAACCACGATGCTACCGAACCTCGGAAGCGCCGACACAACCGGCGAAAAACCGCGCTGGAGCATAGCCATCCGGCGCGGATTGCTGACCAACCTGCTCAACCCCAAGGCACTGTTGTTCTGCTCGGTGCTGCTGCCACAATTCATCAACCCACAGGCCGGGTCGGTGCTCGGACAATTTGCGACCCTGGGCGTGGTGCTGGTCGGTGTCGGTCTGCTGTTCGACAGCGCTTACGCCCTGATCGGCGCGGCACTCGGCCGTTGGCTGCAACGCAGCCCTTCAGCCCAGCGCCTGCAACAATGGTTGTTCGGCAGCCTGTTGATCGGTTTCGCCGTGCGGCTGACCTTTGTGCAACAGGCTTGAACCTCACGGCGCCTTGCGGCGGCGACGCTTGAACAGCAACAGCGCGGCTGCCGCGAACGCCAGTACGCTACCGACCTGCAACGGCGTCTTATAGGGGCGCAAGGTCGAACGCGCCGCGTCGGTGACTTGAGTCACGTAGCGCTTGTCGGCGTTCTCGAAGTCGGGGTACGGGCATTGGTGGCCGAAGTCGGCGGCCCATTCCACGTAAGGCCCTTCCTTGACATAACGCTGATAAATCGCACTTTGCTCTTCAAGGCTGCTGTTCCACCCCGACGCCTCGCACAGCACCGCCGCAAACGCCTGACTGGTGTGAGGCAAGTTATCCGCCGCCCTGCTCGCCAGCGCCGTGGCCACGAAGCGATAGTGATAACGCTGATCGGGCTGGGCGGCGCTGGCCTGCTGACGCTTCACTTCGTCCTCGGCCATCAATGGACCGACCTTGAGTTCGGCGTTTTCGAGGATGTAATTACCGCCGAACGTGGCGTAATCCGGCGCCATTTCGTAGCCCAGGATATCCATGCCCCACTCGCGCGCCGTCCAGGCGGCATTGAACAGTGCAGCGGCGCGACGGGTCGGCCACCAGGCTGAATCTGCCGCCTGGCGTTGCTCGCCGTACAACCTGGCCTTGTGCCGCAAGCCGTCATTATCGAAGTACGCCAGCGCTTGCTCGTAATGGCCTTCGCGCAACAAACGCCGCCCCAGCAGATTGCGCAGGCTCGCCGCCACCGGCAAGGGCACGTAGTTGTCACGTTCCTGCTGGCTGAGCGGTGGCGGGGCCGGCACTTGCGTGTCGACATAGTGCTTGAGTTCTTCGAGGGTCAACACGCGCTCGGCAACGGTGGCGGCGTCGAACCAGTAAATGCTTTGGCTGCGATACAGCTGGTCGAAGGCTTGCAGGTAATCCCCGCGTTGCAGGGCGAGGATCGCACTTTCACCCTCGACCCGGCATTTGGGCTGGAGCGTTTCGTAATCGTAGTCCGGGGTCCGTCGCTCGCCCCAGGATTCATTCTGCGGGAAGGCCTGGGCCGCTTTGGCATAGGCTGCGGCGGCTGCGTTTTTATCGCCGTCGCGCACCGCCAGTTTTGCCCGTAGCCACCAGGCCAACCCGCCATCGCCGGCATGCTCGAGGAACGCCTTGGCGCTGGCGTAATCGCCCTGTTGATAATTCATCGCCGCCAGGCGGTCGGCGTTTTCGAGGCTGCCGCGCGTGCTGTTTTGCAACAGCTTGATCATTTTCTGTTCGTTCGGTGGTTGATCGCCAAACGACCAGCCCAAGCGGCTGATCAAGGACGCGGTCACCAACTGCTGCACGGGCTGGCCCTTGAGCAACTCGGCCACTTGATCATCCGACAGCGTCATCAGGTCCGCCATCAACAGCTTCAACGAGGTGTAGCCCACCGCGGAGCCGTGCAGATTCTGCGTGGCGTACAGCTCGATGGCACGGTTCCAGTCGCCGGCAGCGCGCACGACCCGGGCTTCTTCGCCGAGGCTGGCGACGCCCAGTTCCAGCGGATCGCTGAAGCCGTCGATGCTCAGTTGCCGGGTTTGCTCGAAGGCTTTGCGGGATTGTTCGAGAAAATCCGGCGCCGCATCGGCTTCAGCACTCATGGCGAACAACGCGCGCCCCAGCGAGTAAGCCGCCCAGGTGCTGCGCGAAGCCCGTTGCTCTGCAGGCAAGGCCAGCACTTTCTTGAAATACCCGGCGGCCAAGGCATTGTCACCCGCGCCAAATGCCACAGCGCCCGCCAGGTACCACCTGAGCTCGGGCGGCAGTTGCGCACCTTCGGTTTCAACCTGATGAGCATCCGTCAGGCCGCGCAGGTGTTTCACCAGCACTTGTTGTTCAGCGGAAAGTCCCGCCTGCTCGGCTTGATCCCGTAGTGCTACCGCGTCAGGTTGATCGCTGTAGTCGGCGCCAGCAGTGACGTTCTTCAAGCCGCTGATGGCGTGGCCGAGGCGGCTGATTTCAAAGCTGAAGTTGCCTTCGGGCAGTTCCGCCAGCGACTGGCCACGGTTATCCAGCAGACGCATGGGGAAGTCCGGGCCGCAGGCCAGCGCCGAGCCCAGCGGCAGGCTGAGGCTCAGGCAAAGCAAATGACGCGGCCAGTTACGGGTGAACATTCGAACCTCCTTGATCAATGTGTGCGCAGCGAGCCCAACCGATGGCACGCTGTCCGCCGGCCGGAATTCGGCCATCGCGCAGGCGGGTGAAGGTAAGCAGATCCGGTCGCTGTTGCAACGCGTAACCGGCCAAGGCATCGGCCCCGTCACAGCCGCTGACGGCGAGCGTCAGGCGTTCGGGCCAGGCGCTGTCGAGGTTGCCCTGGTTGCTGATGCCGATGTCATAGAGCCCATTGTCGGCCGAGAGTTGCAGCGTCAACTGACTATCGAGGACATCAGCACGCGCCACGGCGCGCAAGGTGGTCAAGCTCCAGGCCCGGCGGTCGTTGGCCAATGGCAGGCGAAACCAGATCAGGCCCGCCAGATGCTCGGGTGGATCGGCACGCAGCTCGGTGCCGAGGGTGCGCAGTGACTGCGGATCGGCGAGTAATTCCCGACGCAGACCTTCGCGCTCCAGCGTTACTTCGCTTTCCACAACCGGTGCGCCGTCCGCCGACGGCAGCAACGCCACGCCGTAGGCCGGCAGCGCCAGATAGAACGGTTTTGTCGTGACGCGGCTCCAGGCTTTCGCCCATTCCCGGGCCTGATCGGCATCAAACAAGCCACGACGCGGATCGCTCACCGCGTGCACCTGCAACACGCTGCTGTCGACTGTGGATAACAACGCCGGCAGTTCGCGACTGTCGAGCCAGGACGGCAGCGCAGTGATGCTCAGCGGCAGCGAAGTCGGCAATGCTTCACGCAGATGCGCGAGAAATTCGCGGTACGAAGGTAGCCGGGCATTACCGGCATCGTGGTCGATTTCTACACCAGCGAGGTTCAACCCTTGCCCCTGCCAGTCGCTGATCACCTGGCGGATCTGCGCGGTGACCTCTTCCTGATCGAGTGCCTTGAGCTGCCCGTCCAGGCGCACCACCGCAATCACCGGCCGGCCATCGCGCCTGAGCAATACCGGGTCAATGCGGGCACGGCTCCATCCGGCATTGGGGAAGGCCTGCAAGGCCAGCACCCGCAACGTTGAAAAGTCGGCACGGCTGTCCCTGAGGGCGGCGTCGTGGGCCGGCGTCCACTGCCGCTGCCAGACGTAGAGTTGCTGATCCAGCGGCGGTGCGTCGTGCCTTTCGCATCCGGCGGTCAGCGCCAGCGCCAGCAGCAAGGCGATCGAGCGAGTGAAAAAAACCATTGAAACGCCTGTTCCTGAAATGCAGAAAGGGCCTCTGCGGCTAATGCCGTTCAGTTAAGGGATTGGCCAGCACTGATTGACCTGTGGCGAGGGAGCTTGCTCCCGCTGGGCAGCGAAGCGGCCCTAACAAATGGGCCTGCTGCGCAGTCCAGCGGGAGCAAGCTCCCTCGCCACAACTGATCGGCCTTAACCTCTGGGCCCCTTTTCGTTCTGCCCACTACCCTACCCAGCCATCGACCGGCGGGCAATGTTCACGGGTAATCTTCCTTCAGATATCGAGCACCAACGGCTGCGCCCCCTGCGCCGGAATCGCACAGCAAATCAGCACCTGTCCGTCATCCGGTACCTCCGGTGGCGGCAGTGGGTAATGCACCTGACCGCTGACCAAACGCGTCTTGCAGGTGCCGCAGGAGCCGCCGCGACAACTGAATTCCGGGCGCAGGCCACGGCTTTCCGCCAACTCCAGCAAACTGCCGCCCTCCGGCTGCCAGCGCGCTTCCTTGGCCGAGCGCTGGAACACCACGGGCACCGACGTGGTGGCGGCAGGTGGTTGCTCGATGACCACGGCATCGGGGTCCGGACGCCGGCGCAAGGTGGACGGGCCGAAGGTTTCGGCGTGAATCCGCGAGTCGCGAATGTCCAGCTCGCGCAAGCCGTCGTACAGCGCCTGGGTAAAACTTCCGGGGCCACAGACAACAAAGTCCGGCTGATCGTAGTCCTCGACGGTCAGCAGCTCCTTGAGCAGCGCGACGTCGATCCGCCCACTGAGGTCGAAGTCCGCGCCTTGCACCGCCTCGGCTTCCGGTTGGCTGAGCACACGCACCACCCGCACCGCGTCACCGGCGTCTTCGAGCAAGCGATCCAGTTCACCGCGAAACGGCTGGTCGGCCAGCGTGCGCGAACCCTGGATAAACCACGTCGGGCGGATACGGCGGGTACGCAATCCCTGGTAAACCACCTCGCGCAGCATCGACAACAGCGGCGTGATGCCCACCCCGGCCGCCAGCAACACCAATGGCCGACGCTCATGGGGCGCCACGGTGAAATGCCCTTGCGGCGCCCGCGCCTCCAACAGGTCGCCGACCCGAATCCGCTCATGCAAATGGGTAGAGACCCGCCCATCGCGCTTCACGCTGATGCGGAAAAAATCATCGGACGGGGCGCTCGATAAACTGTACGTGCGGATGTGCACTTCACCGTCAATGTTAAAGCGCAGGGGCAAATGCTGCCCGGCCTGGAAAAGCGGTAATCCGGCTCCGTCGGCTGGCTCCAGGTAAATCGAGCGAATGCTGTGGCTTTGCGCTTCAATGCGCGTCACCCGCAACGGCCGCCATTGATCCCCCAGGGCTTTGGCCTGCAAACGCGCCGCGGCCTGCTCCCAGGTGCCGGTGAGCAAACTGGTGGGTGATACGCCGTCGAAGCGCCAGCGTAACGCCAGGGCGGCGGGGCGACGTACGACGTGTTCGACATCGATTGTCCACAGGCGCTCGGCTCCCTGGAACGCCTCGACCTGCGGGCCCTCGAGGATGATTTCGGTGCGCCCGCTGAGCTGCAGCAAGTCACCGGTATTGAAATCGATGAACAACAACCCGGCCCGGGGATTGAGCAGCAGGTTGCCCAAGGTGTTGAAATGCAGGTTGCCGGCGAAGTCCGGAATGGTCAGGCGATTGCCTTCCACGTGTACGAAACCGCTCTGACC
The DNA here is from genome assembly GCF_058986625.1 of Pseudomonas sp. GW821-FHT07G06. Lineage (NCBI taxonomy): Bacteria > Pseudomonadati > Pseudomonadota > Gammaproteobacteria > Pseudomonadales > Pseudomonadaceae > Pseudomonas > Pseudomonas sp. GW821-FHT07G06. The sequence continues at coordinate 98,572 of NZ_JBYSVW010000003.1, read as the reverse complement.
GCCACGATGCGATACATCCACCGAGCGCTCGCCGTCGACCTCCACATAACTGGCAACGAAGAACGTGTCCGCCTCGGCGATCATGGCCCTGGCCGCGTCATCCAGTGCGTTGAAGTGTTGCGCGACTCGCGTCGAAGGGTCGGCCAGCGGTACCGAACGAAACTGGCGCAACTGAATGTACTGCGGGCAATTGCCGAAGGACTGATCCACCGTCACCGCGAAACTGCCGGTCGTCATGGCACGGACACGTCCATTGATGCGGTTGCGCCGACGGGTATGCAACTCGATACCCAACAGGCCGATGGCCGCGCCGTCACTCAACTGCGCGGGATCATCAAAGGCAGGCAGGCTGCTGAACTGCAACAAGCCAGGTGCTGGCGAGTGGGCGAATCCGGGCTGGCCTTCAAGGATGCTGGCCCAGGGATGACCGTCGGCATCCACCGCTCCGTACAGCATGAACGGCAGTTGCTGATAGAAGGTGCGGTGCTGGTCCGGCATCTCGCTGCGAATCACCTTACGACCGAAAATCTCCATTCGTTCGGCAACGCCCACATGCGCCTGCAATTGTTTCTCGCCGGCATGCCAGGGTGAACGGTCCATACGGCTTCTCCCTTGCGCCACTGGCGCAGATCGGGGCGGCCCGGCAACACCGGGCCGCGAGCATCAGGCAGTTTTTTGCAGGCCGGCGACGGTGCGCGGCATGCCGACAAAACCTGGCAAGGCTTCGATACGGGCCAGCCACGCGCGAATATTGGGGTACTCGTTCAGCGACACATTGCCCTCCGGCGCATGGGCGATGTAGCTGTAGGCGGCGACGTCGGCAATCGTCGGTTCAGTGCCGACCAGATACGCTGTATCGGCCAGTTCGTGATCGATCACTTTGAGCACGGTATGGGCGTAGGCAATCACTTCTTCAGCGTTGTAAGGCGCACCAAATACAGTGATCAATCGGGCCCGGGCCGGACCGAAGGCAATCGGGCCGGCAGCCACCGACAACCAGCGCTGGACTTTGGCCGCACCCACCGGATCAGCCGGCAGCCAACGGCCGTTGCCGTACCGTTGCGCCAGATACACCAGAATCGCGTTGGAGTCGGCCAACACCACGCCCTGGTCATCAATGACCGGCACCTGACCGAATGCATTGAGCGCCAGGAACGTAGGTTTCTTGTGCTCGCCCTTGGCGAGGTCAACGAAGATCAATTCGGTCGGCAATTTCAGCAGGGACAGCATCAACTCGACACGATGCGCGTGGCCGGAACGTGGGAAGTTGTAGAGTTTGATCGCTTGCATGGTCGACACCTCGGGTCAGTGGTGCTGTACAGGAAGGCCAGCGCCGGTGGGTCGTATCTTCCACTCACAAGCAAAACAACAGAATCACCAGCAAACGCAATCCATTATTTCACTGGGTGAAATAACTCAACGCTCGAGCGCTGGGTGTTCGCGTAGGGTCTTGACCGCGAAATCCACAAAACTGCGCACCCGGGCCGGGGCTTTGCGTCCGCCCTGATAGAGCACGTGGATGGGCAATGGCGGCAGTTCGAAGTCAGCCAGAACAATCTCCAGCTCACCGGCGGCCACCTTGCTCGCCACTTGATAAGACAGCACTCGTGTGAACCCCAACCCCAGACTGGCTGCCGTGATGGCCGCCTGATTCGCTGTCACCACCAGTCGCGGTTCAGCCCGCACACTCAGGGTTTCGCCGTCTTCAATGAATGGCCAACTCCTGAGTTGGCCAATGGCCGATGTCGCAATGATCGGCGCCTGAGCCAGTTCCTGTGGATGCCTGGGTCGACCATGGCTGGCCAGAAACTGTGGTGAGGCGCAGATCACCCGCCGCACCTCGCCCACGCGGATTGCATGCTGATTGCTGTCGGGTAGCTCGCCGATGCGGATGGCCACATCGACTCCCTCCTCGACCACGCTCACCACCCGGTCCACCAGCAGCGCGTTGATGCAGACCTCGGGGAACTGCGTCAGGTAGCTCACCATCAGTGGCGTGACAAACAGCTCGCCAAACAAGACCGGTGCGGTGATGGTCAGTTGCCCACGTGGATGGATATGGCTGCCCGCCGCCGAGTCCTCGGCTTCCTGCACCTCGGCGAGAATTCTCCGACAGTCCTCCAGATATCGCTGACCGGCCTCACTCAAATACACGCTGCGCGTCGTACGCGTGAGCAGTTGTGTCCCAATACGCTGCTCCAGCGCCGCCACCGCTCGGGTGACGCTGGCCGCCGACAGACCCAAACGCCGCGCCGCCGCCGAAAAACCCTGTTCCTGGGCGACGGCAGCGAAGACCTGCATTTCCTGGAAGCGGTCCATGGGCATGTCCTCATTTCAAATAAATAAATCGCAACCGAAGACCGGGATGTTAAACGCGAGCGCCCAACAACATCGTTGGGCACCCGACCATCAACTAAATCAACGGGCTACTGCACTCTAGCGCCTCCACCGTAAAAACGAAGCGTGGCACACACCTCAAAGAGCGGACCGGGGATTATTGATAATTAATGAGGGTTATTTTCTTGCGACGGATGCGACTGTTCGCAATGATCCGGCCCCGCCCGCTGAAGCGGCTAATGCCAGACCGGGAACAAATGCCTTCGGCTCCACTCCCCACTCGCTTCCGGCATGGGTTCGTCAGCGGACGCTATCCACAGCGGCAGAATTCCAGCCTGCGTAATCAGGCGGAATATTCGACTGCTCCTATACTACAAGCCACCCTGTTACCTATTGAGTTTCAGTAGGTACCTCGTTGAATTTTCCCTACATGAAGTAAGGCGTTAGTTATTAACGCTTGGACGACGGTCCATCGATCCTGCGTTCAAGACTCACGGGTAGGGAAGAGTGAACTTCAACTGGCTGGCTAACCTGGTGACACCGCAAGGAGTTCGAAAATGTTGCGCACTAACATTTCCGCTAGAGCACTGTCCGGTGGTTTGCTCGATGTACTGATACGCGCCGGGCTGATTACAGTGCTGGTACTGTTCTGCTTCCAGATCTTCCACCCCTTCCTCAACCTCATGCTCTGGGCACTGATTCTGGCGATCACCCTGTATCCCCTGCATGCGCTGATCAAGCGCAAGGTAGTCAACAAGGACGGTCGTGCCGCCACCCTGATCGTGGTGGTCGCCCTGGCCTTGCTGATGGTGCCGATCTACCTGCTGGGCACCTCGATCAGTGAATCGATCCAGGGCACCCTGGCGATCCTCAAGTCCGATACGCTGCAGATTCCGCTACCCAGCGAAAAAATCGCGTCCCTGCCGCTTGTTGGCCAGCCGCTCTACGACTACTGGATGCAGGCCGCCACCAACATGAGCAGCGTGCTCATGAAGCTGATGCCCTATATCAAGTCCATCGGCCTGACCTTGCTGGGCAAAATGGCCGACGTTGGTGTGGGTTTTCTGTTGTTCATCGGTGCCCTGATCATTGCCGGCGTGTTCATGGCCTATGGCGAAAACGGCGAAAGAAGCGCCCTGGCCATCACCTCGCGCCTTTCCGGCCCGGAGCGCGGCCCACGCATCACCGAGCTCTGCACCGCAACCATCCGCGCGGTGGCCCAGGGCGTGGTAGGCATCGCGTTCATTCAGATGTTGCTGGTTGGTGTGGGTTTCGTACTCATGGGTGTCCCCGGTGCCGGCTTGCTGGCGATGGTTGCGCTGCTGATGGGGATCATGCAATTGCCGGTGCTGCTGGTGACCCTTCCGGTGATCGCTTATGTCTTCGCCACCGAAGGGACGAGCCTGGCCACTGTTGTGTTTGGCATCTATAGCCTAATCGCCGGGATGGCCGACAACGTCCTCAAACCCTTGATGCTTGGCCGCGGCGTCGATGTCCCCATGCCGGTGATTCTGATTGGCGCCCTGGGTGGCATGGTCAGTGGCGGTTTCATTGGTTTGTTCATCGGCCCGGTGGCGCTGGCGGTGGGCTACCAACTGTTCTGGCAATGGGTCCAGGACCAACCGTCTGCCGAGCTACTGAGCGAAACACCAGAGATCGAGGCGTTGAACGAGACACCGCACATCGAGGCCATGAACGATCAGCGTCCCCTCTGAAGAGGTTGCGCTTGATGCCACGTCCTGCTCGCATCAGCCGGCTGCTGCTCTGTGGGACCGCCTTGCTGGGGGGCTGCGTGCAACTGGGCCCGGATTTCCAATCGCCGGCCCAGCCTTGGGTCGATCACTGGAACAGCCCGGCCCTGGAGCTCGCCGGCCAACAACACGCGCAACCTGACAGCCGCCAATGGTGGCGCGTGTTTAACGACCCGGTGCTGGACCACTTGATGGCCGAAGCCGATGCCCACAACCCCGACCTGCAGGTCGCCGGCCTGCGGGTCATGGAATCGAGAGCGCAATTGGGCATCGCCCTGAGTGGACGCTACCCGCAATTGCAGCAGGCCAGCGCGGACAGCCTGTACCTGAACCGTCGACAATCGGGCGGCGCCAACCCCCAGGACACGCATTTCTGGCAACACAGCGTCGGCTTCGATATTGGTTGGGAGCTGGATTTCTGGGGGCGTTTCAGCCGTGCCATCGAGTCGGCCGACGCGTCCTGGTTCGCCGCCCAGGCCAACTATGAAAATGCCCTGGTGCTGTTGCACGCGCAGCTGGCGCAAAACTACTACGCCCTGCGCACCGCCGAGGCACGCCTGGCCATCGCCCGCAGTAACGCCGCCTTGCAAAAACGCAGCTACGAGATCACCGAGCGCCTGTTCAAAAGCGGGGCCGAGGCCGAACTCGACCTGCAACAGGCCAAGACCCAGTACCTGGGCACCCTGAGTACCATCCCGGATTTCGAGAGCCAGGTGGCGAGCTTGCGAAATGCATTGTCCACCCTGACTGGCCAGCCACCCGGCTCCATCCCTGACCTGGATCGCTACACCGGGGTGGTGCCCTTGCTCGATACGGCGGTGCTGCAGGATGTACCGGCGAATCTGCTGGTGCGGCGTCCCGATGTTCGTGCGGCCGAGCTGCAAGTGGCGGCGCAGTCGGCGTTGATCGGTGTGGCCGAGACTGACTTGTACCCCTCCATCAGCCTGTTGGGCAGCATCGTCTGGTCTGCCAGCTCGCTCAACGGTGCATCCAATACCCTCGACATGGTGGCCGGTCCCAGCCTGCGATGGAATATCTTCGACCATGGCCGGATCACCAACAACGTCCGCGTTCAGGATGCGCGCTTGCAGCAGCTGATCGTTATCTACCAGGACAGCGTACGCCAGGCTGCACGCGAGGCTGACGATGCCGCGACCGGTTTGATCAAGGCCCTGGAGCGCGACCGGATCCTCAGCGATGCATCGGTGGCCGCCGAACGTTCGGTGACCCTGGCCAATGCCCAGTACCGCGAAGGCTATTCGGATTTCCAGCGCGTACTGGATGCACAGCGCGCCCTGTTTGCCCAACAGGATATCTACCTGGTCAACCGTGGCACCGCCGTCAACAGCCTGATCGCCCTGTACAAGGCGCTGGGCGGTGGCTGGTACAGCGACCAGCCGATGATCGACCCGGCCACCCGCCAACAGATGCAACAACGGACCGATTGGGGAGACCTGCTCGACGAACCGAAGGAAAATGCCCATGACTGACAGCCCACAACCGGCCGCCGAGAACACCTCGGCACCCGCCGCCGACCCGGCCAGAAAAGCCATCAACTGGGTAGTACTGCTGATCATCCTGAGCCTGGCCTGGTACCTGATGGCCGACCGTTACACGCCCTACACGCAACAGGCACGGGTGCAGGCCTTCATTGTGCCGGTGGCGGCCGAGGTATCCGGCCGGGTGACCAAGGTGCACGTGCGCAACAACCAGGACGTCAAGGCTGGCGAATTGCTGTTTGAAGTCAATCCGGAGCAGTACCAGATTGCCGTCGATCGCGCCCGCGCCGACCTTGAGTCGACCCGTCGCCAGGTGGGCGCCAACACCGCGGGCGTCGACTCCAAGCTGGCATCCCTGCGCGCGTCCCAGGCCAATGAACTCAAGGCTCGCCAGGATAGCCAGCGGCTTGAGCGGCTGTATCGCGAAGACCCGGGCACCATCTCGCTGCGCCGCCTCGAGATCTCCCGCGCCACCCTGGAAGAGTCCATCAGTCAGGTCGCCGCGGCCAAGGCCGAAGTGCAACGGGCGCGGGAACAACAGGGCGGTAACGAAGATGAAAACGCCCAGTTGCTCAGCGCCGCCAGCAACCTCGAAAAAGCCGAGCTGGACTTGAGCAATACCAAAGTCCACGCGCGCTCGGCCGGCCTGATCACCGATCTGCGCACCGATGTCGGCCAGTTCGCCGCCGCCGGTGCGCCGGTGATGACCCTGATCGCCATCCACGACGTGTGGATCAGCGCCGACATGACCGAAAACAACCTCGGCAGTGTCCAGCCCGGGACGCCGGTGTCCATCGTCCTCGACGCCCTGCCAGGGAAAATCTACAAAGGCCATGTGCGCAGCGTCGGCTATGGCGTCGACATCGGCCAGACCACCCAGCCGGGCAGCCTGCCGAAAGTGGAGAACAGTCGCGACTGGCTCCGTCCGGCCCAGCGCTTTCCGGTCATCATCGAGTTCGAACCCGGTGAGTTGACCGGTCCACAAGGCATCCGCTCCGGCGGACAGGCCGAAGTCATGGCCTTCCCGAGCGAAGGCAACCCGCTGAATGTTCTTGGGCGCGTGTTTCTGCGCCTGATGAGCTGGATGTCCTATGCGTATTGAGCGCCCGGCCCGGGTTCAGCGCGCGCTGCGCCTGGGCTTCGGTACGGCGCTGTGCCTGGCGGCGAGCTTCGGCCTGGCCCTGCCTATCCCGTTCCTCGCGCCGATGCTGGCGCTGATGATGCTGGCAGCGATGAACCGGCCGTTGCCGTTCAAGGCCAGCCTGGGTCTGATCCTGATCCTGATGTTGACCACCGGGACCGGCCTGTTGCTGATCCCCCTGCTGCGTTACTACCCGTTCAGTGGCGTGTTGCTGGTCGGACTGTGCCTGTTCATGGCTTTCGGTTACGGCCTGCGTGGTGGTAACCCGCTGGTGGCGACGTTCCTGGTGGTGGGCCTGACCTTGATCAGTGCCGCCGGAACCGCTGAATTCGCCCTGGCACTCGAGGTGATAGTTGCCCTGGTCAAGGGACTGTTCCTGGCCGTCACGACGTTGACCATCAGCCATTGGCTGTTTCCCGACCCCGCCAGCGCCCCACCGGCCAAGCCCGGCCCGAGCCTTACGCCCACCGAAAGCAGCTGGCTGGCGCTACGGGCCACGTTGGTGGTGCTGCCGACGTTCCTGCTGGCCATGATCGACCCGGCCAGCTATCTGCCGATCATCATGAAAGCCGTCAGTCTCGGCCAACAGAGCTGCGCAACCAGCGCCCGCAACGCCGGCCAGGAATTGCTCGGCTCGACCCTGCTCGGCGGCCTGATGGCGATCCTTTTCTGGTGCGCGCTGAGCCTGTTCGTGAATCTGTGGATGTTCTTTCTGTGGATGCTGCTGTTCGGTTTGCTGGTGGCCAGAAAACTCTACGGCCTGGCCAAAACCAAACAACCACCGAGTTTCTGGCTCAACAGCCTGGCAACCCTGATCATTCTGCTCGGCCAATCGGTACAGGACAGCGCAGCGGGCAAGGACGTCTACACCGCCTTCGCCATCCGCATGGGGCTGTTCATTCTGGTGACTTTGTATGCCTGTTTGATGGTGTATTTGCTGGACACGCGGCGGCAACGGCGAATTACGCTCTCCTAGAAACAGAAAAACCCCCTGAAGAGGGGGTTTTTCGTTGTGGATAACTTATTCCACGGTGACCGACTTCGCCAGGTTGCGCGGCTGGTCAACGTCGGTGCCTTTGAGTACGGCGACGTAGTACGACAGCAGTTGCAGCGGGATGGTGTAGAGGATCGGCGACAGGATGTCGTGGATGTGCGGCATGTGCACCACGTGGGTGCCTTCACCGTTGGTCATGCCGGCCTTCTCGTCAGCGAAGACGATCAACTGGCCACCGCGGGCGCGGACTTCCTGGAGGTTTGACTTCAACTTCTCCAGCAGCTCGTTGTTCGGCGCCACGGTCACCACGGGCATGTCGTTATCCACAAGCGCCAACGGGCCGTGTTTCAGCTCGCCGGCCGGGTAGGCTTCGGCGTGGATGTAGGAGATTTCCTTGAGCTTGAGCGCGCCTTCCATCGCTACCGGGAACTGCGCGCCGCGACCGAGGAACAGCGTGTGGTTTTTCTCGGCGAACAGCTCGGAGATTTTTTCCACAGTGCTGTCCATGGCCAGCGCCTCGCCCAGGCGGGTTGGCAAACGACGTAGTTCTTCAACCAGGGTCGCTTCTACGTCTTTGGCCAAGGTGCCACGAACCTGGCCCAGGGAAAGCGTCAGCAACAACAGGCCGACCAATTGCGTGGTGAAGGCTTTGGTCGAGGCCACGCCGATTTCGCGGCCGGCCTGGGTCAACAGGGTCAGGTCGGACTCACGCACCAGCGAGCTGATGCCGACGTTGCAGATCGCCAGGCTGGCGAGGAAGCCCAGTTCCTTGGCGTTGCGCAGAGCGGCCAGGGTATCGGCGGTTTCGCCGGACTGGGAAATGGTCACGAACAAGGTGTCGGGCTGCACCACCACCTTGCGGTAGCGGAATTCGCTGGCGACTTCGACCTGGCAAGGAATACCGGCCAGCTCTTCGAGCCAGTAACGCGCGACCATGCCGGCGTGGTAACTGGTGCCACACGCGACGATCTGTACGTTGCGCACTTTGGCGAACAGCTCGGCCGCCTGTGGACCGAATGCCTGTACCAGCACCTGGTTCTGGCTCAGGCGACCTTCCAGGGTGCGCTGCACCACGGACGGCTGCTCGTGGATTTCCTTGAGCATGAAGTGGCGGAACTCGCCCTTTTCAGCGGCTTCGGCACCGTCGCGATACTGCACGGCTTCGCGCTCGACAGCCTGGCCGTCAACGTCCCAGATCTGCACGCTGTCGCGGCGGATTTCGGCGATATCGCCTTCTTCCAGGTACATGAAGCGGTCAGTGACCTGACGCAGGGCCAACTGGTCGGAGGCCAGGAAGTTTTCCCCAAGGCCCAGGCCGATCACCAGCGGGCTGCCGCTGCGGGCCGCGACCAGGCGATCAGGTTGCTTGGAGCTGATCACTGCCAGGCCGTAAGCACCGTGCAGCTCTTTGACGGTCGCCTTGAGGGCCACGGTCAGGTCGCTCAGACCCTTGAGTTTGTGGTTCAGCAGGTGCGCGATGACTTCGGTGTCGGTGTCCGAGGTGAACACATAACCCAGGGCTTTCAGTTGTTCACGCAGGGCTTCGTGGTTTTCGATGATGCCGTTGTGCACCACCGCCAGGTCACCGGAGAAATGCGGGTGAGCATTGCGCTCGCACGGTGCGCCGTGAGTCGCCCAGCGGGTGTGGGCGATGCCCAGACGACCAACCAGCGGCTCGGTGGTCAATGCCTGCTCCAGCTCACTGACCTTGCCCGGACGACGCAGGCGCTCGAGTTTTTCATCGTTGGTGTAGACCGCCACGCCAGCGCTGTCATACCCACGGTATTCGAGGCGTTTCAGGCCTTCGACGAGGATGGCGGTGATGTTACGTTCTGCGACTGCGCCGACAATTCCACACATGCTATTTCTCCTGACTGACAGCCGCGCATATCAAATTGATGCCGCGGGCCTGAATCTGATCGCGAGCCTCGAGCGGCAGGCGTTCATCGGTAATAAGGGTATGGACGCTGCTCCAGGGCAGCTCCAGGTTGGGAATCTTGCGGCCGATCTTATCGGCCTCCACCATCACGACCACTTCACGGGCGACTTCGGCCATGACCCGGCTCAGTCCGAGCAGTTCGTTGAAGGTGGTTGTACCGCGAACCAGATCGATGCCATCGGCACCGATAAACAGCTGGTCGAAATCGTAGGAGCGTAGTACCTGCTCGGCAACCTGCCCCTGAAAGGACTCGGAGTGCGGGTCCCAGGTGCCACCGGTCATCAAAAGCACCGGTTCGTGCTCAAGTTCGCTCAAGGCATTGGCGACATGCAGCGAGTTGGTCATCACCACCAGGCCGGGCTGTTGGCCAAGTTCCGGGATCATGGAAGCGGTGGTACTGCCACTGTCGATAATGATGCGCGCATGCTCGCGAATCCGCGCGACGGCGGCGCGAGCGATGGCTTGTTTGTACTTGGAAACCGGCTGACCAAGGTCGGCCACCAGTTCTTGAGGCATGGTAATCGCCCCGCCGTAACGACGCAGCAACAGACCATTGCTTTCAAGTGCCGCCAGATCCTTGCGAATCGTAACTTCCGACGTTTCGAAGCGCTTGGCCAACTCATCCACACTGACTTCGCCCTGCTCAGTGAGCAAGGCGAGGATGTTGTGACGACGTTGAGGTGTGTTGCGCTTCGACATGACTTGGTAAGTTTCGATTCGAAAGATAACGGAAGCAATAAAAACCTATCAGCGAAACTTCGTCAAGTGCGGAGTGATGAAAAGACCTGTGGATAAACGAAAAAAGATCGCAGCCTGCGGCAGCTCCTACAAGGGTTTATGTTTTCCCTGTAAGAGCTGCCGAAGGCTGCGATCTTTTGATCTCAAAGGTCAGTGGATAACTCAGCCCTTCTTGACCTTCTCCGGCCGCTTCCAGCCATCGATGTTCTTCTGGCGAGCACGCCCGATAGCCAACTGGGATTTATCCACAGTCGACGTAATGGTCGAACCAGCCGCTGTGGTCGCGCCATCGAGGATATCCACAGGCGCCACCAACGAGTTGTTGGAGCCAATGAACACATCTTCACCCAACACGGTTTTCCACTTGTTCACACCATCGTAGTTGCAGGTGATGGTGCCGGCACCAATGTTGGTGCGCGCGCCGATCTCGGCATCGCCCAGATAGGCCAGGTGACCGGCCTTGGCGCCTTCGCCCAGGTGCGCGTTTTTCAACTCGACGAAGTTACCCACATGTGCGCGAGCTTCCAGCACAGTACCTGGACGCAGACGAGCGAACGGGCCGGCATCGCTGCCTTCACCCAGGATGGCACCTTCGATATGGCTGTTGGCCTTGATGACCACGCCTTTGCGCAGGGTACTGTCCTTGATCACGCAGTTCGGGCCGATCACCACGTCATCTTCGATGACCACCTTACCTTCGAGGATCACGTTGATATCGATCAGCACATCGCGGCCGACCGTGATGTCACCGCGGATATCGAAACGAGCCGGGTCGCGCAGCGTCACACCTTGAGCCATCAAACGACGACCGGCGCGCAATTGATAATGCCGTTCCAGTTCGGAAAGCTGCTTGCGATCGTTGGCGCCCTGCACTTCCATGGCGTCGTGGGGTTGCTCGGTGGCCACCACCAGACCATCGCTCACGGCCATGGCAATGATGTCGGTCAGGTAATACTCGCCCTGGGCGTTGTTATTGGAGAGACGGCTCATCCAGTCGCCAAGACGGGCAAAAGGCAGCGCCAGAATGCCGGTATTGCCTTCGGTGATTTTGCGCTCGGCTTCATTGGTATCTTTCTGCTCGACAATGGCCGTGACCTTGCCCTGCGCATCACGAACAATGCGGCCGTAACCGGTCGGATCATCCAGCTCGACAGTCAGCAAAGCCAATTGCTCTGGCCCCACCTGCTTGAGCAGGCGTTGCAGGGTATCGACTTCGATCAACGGCACATCGCCATAAAGCACCAGCACGTTGTCGGACTGAATGAACGGCACGGCTTGAGCAACGGCGTGACCGGTGCCCAGCTGCTTATCCTGCAGGACGAAGTTCAGATCATCCGCCGCCAGGCGTTCACGCACGGCATCGGCGCCATGGCCGATCACCACGTGAATGCGCTGTGGATCAAGTTGCCGGGCGCTGTGGATAACATGGCCGAGCATGGAGTTGCCGGCAATCGGGTGCAAAACTTTCGGCAAAGCGGAACGCATGCGCGTGCCTTGGCCAGCAGCGAGAATAACGATTTCAAGAGACATGACTGGCTACCAATCCTGGGTGGTCAGCGGCTGCGACCAGGTTGTAAAAATCGGAAAAGAAAAAAGGGTAGCCGAGGCTACCCTTTTTAATCAATCGCACAACAAGCGCAACCTTAGTGGCCGAACTTCTTGCGGATCTGCTGGACGGTGCGCAGCTGGGCTGCAGCCTCGGCCAGACGTGCGGCAGCAGAACCGTAATCGAATTCAGCGCCACGTTCATGCAAGGCCTTCTCGGCAGCCTTAACGGCTTCCTGAGCGGAGGCTTCATCCAGATCGGCAGCACGTTGCACGGTGTCGGCAAGTACCTTGACCATGTTCGGCTGAACCTCGAGGAAACCACCGGAGATGTAATACACCTCCTCTTCCCCGCCCTGCTTGACCAGGCGGATCGGACCTGGCTTCAGATTAGTGATCAGCGGCGCGTGACCCAGGGCGATACCAAGATCACCCAGTGCACCGTGCGCAATCACCATCTCGACCAGACCGGAAAAGATTTCCCCTTCCGCGCTGACGATATCGCAATGGACTGTCATAGCCATCTGATTGCCTCAACCTAAATTAGCGCCCGTTGCCGGGCGCCGGGATTACAGTTTCTTGGCTTTCTCGATCGCTTCTTCGATGCCGCCAACCATGTAGAACGCTTGTTCTGGCAGGTGGTCGTAGTCACCGTTGAGGATGCCTTTGAAGCCAGCAATGGTGTCTTTCAGGGAAACGTATTTACCCGATGCACCGGTGAAGACTTCAGCCACGAAGAACGGCTGCGACAAGAAGCGCTGGATCTTACGAGCACGGTTTACCAACTGCTTGTCGGCTTCCGACAGCTCGTCCATACCCAGGATCGCAATGATGTCCTTCAGTTCTTTGTAACGCTGCAGCACGTACTGAACACCGCGAGCGGTTTCGTAGTGGTCGTTGCCGATCACGTTCGGGTCCAGCTGACGCGAAGTCGAGTCCAGTGGGTCTACCGCTGGGTAGATACCCAGGGAAGCGATGTCACGGGACAGAACGACGGTGGCGTCCAAGTGGGCGAAGGTGGTCGCTGGCGACGGGTCGGTCAAGTCGTCCGCTGGTACGTATACCGCCTGGATCGAAGTAATCGAACCTTGCTTGGTCGAAGTGATGCGCTCTTGCAGCACGCCCATCTCTTCAGCCAGGGTCGGCTGGTAACCTACTGCCGAAGGCATACGGCCCAGCAGTGCGGATACTTCAGTACCGGCCAGGGTGTAACGATAGATGTTGTCGACGAACAGCAGAACGTCGTTACCTTCGTCACGGAACTTCTCGGCCATGGTCAGGCCGGTCAGTGCTACGCGCAGACGGTTTCCCGGCGGCTCGTTCATCTGACCGTAAACCAGTGCCACTTTGTCCAGAACGTTGGAGTCCTTCATCTCGTGGTAGAAGTCGTTACCCTCACGAGTACGCTCACCCACACCGGCGAACACGGAATAACCGCTGTGCTCGATGGCGATGTTACGGATCAGTTCCATCATGTTTACGGTCTTGCCTACACCGGCACCACCGAACAGACCGACTTTACCGCCCTTGGCGAACGGGCAAACCAGGTCGATAACCTTGATGCCTGTTTCCAGCAGCTCGTTGCCACCGGCTTGTTCAGCGAAGGTTGGCGCAGGGCGGTGAATGCCCCAACGCTCTTCTTCGCCGATCGGGCCAGCTTCGTCGATCGGGTTGCCCAGTACGTCCATGATCCGGCCCAGGGTCGCTTTACCGACCGGTACGGAGATGGCTGCGCCAGTGTTGTTGACGTCCAGACCGCGCTTCAAGCCTTCGGTGGAGCCCATCGCAATGGTACGAACCACGCCGTCGCCCAGCTGCTGCTGAACTTCCAGAGTGGTTTCGGCGCCTTGAACTTTCAAGGCGTCGTAGATGCTCGGTACGCTGTCGCGTGGGAATTCCACGTCGATAACGGCGCCGATGATTTGAACGATACGTCCGCTACTCATAGCTGGATCCTCTGAATATTTGAACCGTTAAACCGCGGCAGCGCCGCCGACGATTTCCGAGATCTCTTGGGTGATCGCAGCCTGACGCGCCTTGTTGTAGACCAGCTGCAAATCGCTGATCAAATCACCGGCGTTGTCGGTAGCGTTCTTCATCGCGATCATCCGCGCAGCTTGTTCAGCCGCGTTGTTCTCGACCACCGCCTGGTAGACCTGCGACTCCACGTAACGGACCATCAAGCCGTCGAGCAGCTCCTTGGCATCCGGTTCGTAGAGATAGTCCCAGTGGTGCTTGAGTTCTTGATCCGGGGTTGCCACCAGTGGAATCAACTGCTCCACGGTAGGCTGTTGTGTCATGGTGTTGATGAACTTGTTGGACACCACGGACAGGCGGTCAATACGGCCGTCCAGGTAGGCATCCAGCATCACCTTGACGCTGCCGATCAGATCATTGATCGACGGCTCTTCACCCAGGTGGCTGATAGCTGCAACGACGTTACCGCCGAAGTTGCGGAAGAAAGCCGCACCCTTGCTACCAACTACACACAGATCGATCTCGACGCCGTTTTCGCGGTTTACCGCCATGTCCTTGACCAAAGCCTTGAACAGGTTGGTGTTCAAGCCACCACACAGACCACGGTCACTGCTCACTACGACATAACCGACGCGCTTTACTTCACGGTCGATCATGAACGGGTGGCGATATTCCGGGTTAGCGTTGGCCAGATGGCCAATAACCTGGCGGATGCGCTCCGCATAAGGACGGCTAGCAGCCATGCGCATTTGTGCCTTGCGCATTTTGCTGACCGCCACTTTTTCCATGGCGCTGGTAATCTTTTGCGTGCTTTTGATGCTCGCAATCTTACTGCGAATCTCTTTTGCGCCTGCCATGTAACACCTATCAGGTTAGCAAGCGGGAGCCGCTAGGCTCCCGCTGCGGCTTACCAGGTTTGGGTGGCCTTGAACTTCTCGATACCGGCTTTCAGGCCGCCATCGATTTCGTCATTGAAGTCACCCTTCACGTTGATCTTCGCCATCAAGTCGGCGTGATCGCGGTTGAAGTAAGCAATCAGCGCTTGTTCGAAGCTGCCGATCTTGGCGATTTCAACGTCGGTCAGGAACCCACGCTCAGCGGCATACAGCGACAGCGACATGTCGGCGATCGACATTGGCGCGTATTGCTTCTGCTTCATCAGCTCGGTAACGCGCTGACCATGCTCAAGTTGCTTACGGGTCGCTTCGTCCAGGTCAGAAGCGAACTGGGCGAATGCCGCCAGTTCACGGTACTGAGCCAGAGCGGTACGGATACCACCGGACAGCTTCTTGATGATCTTGGTCTGAGCGGCACCACCCACACGGGATACCGAAACACCGGCGTTCACTGCAGGGCGGATGCCCGAGTTGAACATGGCCGATTCCAGGAAGATCTGACCGTCGGTGATGGAAATCACGTTGGTCGGAACGAACGCGGAAACGTCGCCAGCCTGGGTTTCGATGATCGGCAGTGCGGTCAGGGAACCGGTTTTGCCGGTCACTGCGCCGTTGGTGAACTTCTCTACGTACTCTTCCGAAACGCGGGATGCGCGCTCCAGCAGACGGGAGTGGAGATAGAACACGTCGCCTGGGTAAGCTTCACGGCCTGGTGGACGGCGCAGCAGCAGGGAAATCTGGCGGTAAGCCACTGCTTGCTTGGACAGATCGTCATAAACGATCAGCGCGTCTTCACCGCGGTCGCGGAAGTATTCGCCCATGGTGCAACCGGAGTACGGAGCCAGGAACTGCAGTGCTGCAGATTCCGAAGCGCTCGCTGCAACGATGATGGTGTTAGCCAGTGCACCGTTTTCTTCCAGCTTGCGAACAACGTTGGCGATGGTCGATTGTTTCTGACCGATCGCTACGTAGACGCAGAAAATGCCGCTGTCTTTCTGGTTGATGATCGCGTCGATCGCCAGAGCGGTTTTACCGATCTGACGGTCACCGATGATCAGCTCACGCTGGCCACGGCCGACAGGGATCATGGCATCGACAGCCTTGTAGCCAGTCTGTACAGGCTGGTCTACCGACTTACGCCAGATCACGCCTGGAGCAACTTTCTCGACCGCGTCGGTCTCGGTGTTGTTCAGCGGACCTTTGCCGTCAACTGGGTTACCCAGTGCGTCGACTACGCGACCCAGCAGTTCCTTACCAACCGGAACTTCCAGGATGCGGCCAGTGCACTTGGCGCTCATGCCTTCAGCCAGAGTCTGGTATGCGCCCAATACAACGGCACCTACAGAGTCTTGCTCCAGGTTGAGGGCCATGCCGAAGACGCCGCCCGGAAACTCGATCATCTCGCCGTACATTACGTCGGCCAGACCGTGAATCCGCACGATGCCGTCAGATACGCTGACGACAGTGCCTTCGTTACGGGCTTGGGAGGTCACATCGAGCTTGTCGATGCGGCCCTTGATAATTTCACTTATTTCGGAAGGATTGAGTTGCTGCATTGCTCTGCTGCCCCTTCAAACTCAAGATTTCAATGCTTCGGCAAGTTTCGCGATTTTGCCGCGAATCGAGCCATCGATAACCAGGTCGCCGGCGCGGATGACAACACCCCCAATAAGGGATGAATCTTCCTCGACTTGCAGGCGCACTTCCCGGTTGAGTCGTGCACTGAGAACCTTGGCGAGTTTGTCTTGCTGTTCTTGGTTCAATGCGAAGGCACTGGTCACTTCAACGTCTACCGATTTCTCTTGTTCGGCCTTGTACAGGTCGAACAGAGCGGCGATCTCCGGCAACAGCGGGAGACGGTCGTTTTCGGCAACGACGTGAATGAAATTCTGTGCCTTTACATCAAACTTGTCGCCGCACACGTCAATGAACGTGGCGGCCTTTTCTGCGCTCGTCAGTCGCGGGGCCTTGAGCACGCGCTGCATGGTGTCGTCTTCCGACACCGCTGCTGCCAGGCCGAGCATGGCTGACCAATTGGCCAGTTGCTGGTGGGCCTGAGCGTGCTCGAAGGCCGCCTTAGCGTAAGGTCGGGCCAACGTGGTCAGTTCTGCCATGATCGCCCTCGCTTAGATTTCAGCAGCCAGTTGGTTTACCAGCTCTGCGTGCGCGTTTTGATCGATTGTGGCACCCAGGATCTTCGCAGCACCGCCAACGGCCAGGCTACCCACTTGGGCGCGCAGCGCGTCTTTGACGCTGTTCAGTTCCTGTTCGATCTCGGCCTGAGCCTGAGCCTTCACACGGTCAGCTTCGACGCGAGCCTGTTCACGGGCTTCGTCGACAATCTGGGTACCGCGTTTCTTGGCTTGCTCGATGATTTCAGCTGCCTGAGCTTTCGCTTCGCGCAGTTGCTGACCCGCTTTCTCTTGGGCCAACTCCAGGTCGCGAGCTGCTCGGCTGGCAGCGTCCAGACCATCAGCGATCTTCTTTTGACGTTCGTGCAAAGCCGTGATGACCGGAGGCCATACGAACTTCATGCAGAACAGTACAAAAATCAGGAACGCAACGGACTGGCCAATCAGGGTCGCATTAATGTTCACGCCAACACCTCGCAGTTACGTTGTCCATCACACCAAATTACCCGGAAGATCCGAGTAATTAGCCAGCGATCTGACCAACGAACGGGTTCGCAAAGGTGAAGAACAGAGCGATACCAACACCGATCATGGTTACGGCGTCGAGCAGACCGGCAACGATGAACATTTTAACTTGCAGCATTGGAACCATTTCTGGCTGACGCGCTGCGCCTTCCAGGAACTTGCCGCCCAGCAGGCCGAAACCAATTGCGGTACCCAGTGCGCCCAGGCCGATCAACAGTGCAACAGCGATAGCGGTTAGACCAACTACAGTTTCCATCTTTCCTCCCGACTTTTACGTCGTATGGTTTAGGTTTTTTTAATTTAAAGCGGTAAAACAAATCGTTTCAGAGGCCCCGTGAAGAGCCCCTTCCCGTTTGACCGGGAAGGACATCAGACTAGTCGAGACTGGTCTTAATGGTTTTCTTCGTGCGCCATCGACAGGTAGACGATGGTCAACATCATGAAGATGAACGCCTGCAGGGTGATGATCAGGATGTGGAACACAGCCCACGCCCACTGCAGCACGACGCCCAGGCCGCTGAGCCAGAGCAGACCGCTGCCGAACATCACAGCAATCAGGATGAAGACCAGTTCGCCGGCATACATGTTGCCGAACAGACGCAGAGCCAGGGAGATCGGCTTGGCGATCAGGGTCACGAATTCCAGCAGGAAGTTCACCGGGATCAGCAGGGCCTGAACGAAGATGTTCTTGCTGCCGAACGGGTGCAGGGTCAGCTCGCCGATGAAGCCGCCGAGGCCCTTGACCTTGATGCTGTAGAAAATGATCAGTGCGAAAACCGAGAACGCCATGCCCAGGGTCGCGTTCGGGTCAGTGGTCGACACGGCACGGAACGGGATGTGTGCGTCGCCGGAGATCAGGATGGCCAGTTGAGGAATCCAGTCGACCGGTACCAGGTCGACGGCGTTCATCAGGAACACCCAGACGAAAATGGTCAGTGCCAGCGGTGCAATCACCGGGCTACGGCCATGGAAGCTGTCTTTCACGCTGCCATCGACGAATTCGACCAATACTTCAACGAAGTTCTGCAAAGCACCAGGCTGACCCGAGGTCGCTTTCTTTGCCGCCATGCGGAAAAGAAGAACGAAGATCAGACCCAATGCGACCGACCAGCCGAGGGTATCGACGTGGAAAGCCCAGAAGCCCATTTCCTTGGCTTCTGCTGCGGTGTGGGCAAAGCCCCAGCCGCCGGTTGGGTGCTGACCGAAGGTCAGGTTCTGCAAGTGGTGCTGGATATAGCCCGAAGCGGTTGTTTCTGCCATGGTTGCCTCAAACGCCCTAAGGTCTCGAAAGTCTTGTTCTCATCAGCAGGGGAGCGAACCAGCTGACTGACTGAGTCAGCACGAAGACACCGAATACTGCAATCGGCGCCAATGGCTTCACACCTGCAAACACCAGTGCAAACAGCACTGCCGTCAAAATCAGTTTGCCTGCCTCGCCGGCATAAAAAGACCGGACGATGGACTGGGCTGCTCGGGCGCCGGAAAACCGAAATGCCCTGTGAGCGAAATAAACATTGGGCAGCAAGGCTATCAGGCCTCCGCAAAGTCCCGAGTACCCGGCAACGACTCCCCGCCATTGCCAGAGCGCCAAAGCAGCGATGAGCAAAACGACAAATTGAGCCATTAACACCGGAAAAACTGCCAGGCGATGGAAGGGCAAGCGGTTTGGCGTGCGGGTTTCCATCACTTTTGCTCTCCAATGGTCGGCTGCCAGAATTCAATAACTTGGCATAATTTGTGCCGACAAAATGCGCGCAGAGTATAGGGGCGGTTCTGCCCCTATTCAACTGTCAGGTAGTGATTTCCGACTGCGCGCTACATGAGGAAATGTTTCAGCGAATATGTGCAAGTACGCCTTGAAGCTCATCCAGGGAGTTGTAGCCAATCACCAACTGCCCCTTACCCTTCTTACCGTGGCGGATCTGCACCGCAGAGCCTAGGCGCTCGGCCAGGCGCTGTTCGAGGCGGGCGATATCCGGGTCCGGTTTTGCAGGTTCCACAGGCTCCGGTTTGCCACTCAACCACTGGCGAACCAGTGCCTCAGTCTGGCGCACGGTCAGCCCGCGTGCGACAACATGTCGCGCCCCTTCAACCTGTTGATTTTCCGGCAAACCGAGCAAAGCACGGGCATGACCCATTTCCAGGTCGCCGTGGGACAGCATGGTCTTGATGACTTCCGGCAAGGAAATCAGGCGCAGCAGGTTGGCCACGGTCACCCGGGACTTGCCCACGGCTTCGGCCACCTGTTGCTGGGTCAGCTGGAACTCCTGCTGCAAACGCTGCAGGGCCACCGCCTCTTCAATCGGGTTCAGGTCTTCGCGCTGGATGTTCTCGATCAGGGCGATGGCGATCGCGGTTTCATCCGGTACATCGCGAACCATCGCCGGGATGGTTTCCTGCCCCGCCTGCTGGCTGGCACGCCAGCGACGTTCGCCCGCAATGATTTCAAAACGACCGCTGCCGATCGGGCGAACCACGATGGGCTGCATGACGCCCTGGGCCCTGATCGACTGCGCCAATTCTTCCAGCGCCTGCGGGTCCATGTCACGACGCGGCTGGTATTTGCCGCGCTGGAGCAGATCCAGGGGAAGGTGTTGCAGCTCACGCTGATCGGCTTGCGCCGCTTGTTCTTCCAGCGAGCTGACAGTCGGACCACTCAACAGAGCATCCAGTCCACGTCCGAGACCTCGTTTCTTGACGGCCATGGGGATTCCTTAAGTTGCCTGAGCGGCGGCGATGCGTGAGTTTTTGCGTTGACGACGAACCATTTCGCCCGCCAATGCCAGATAGGCAACGGCACCTCGCGACGATTTGTCGTACGCCAGCGCCGGCATGCCGTAGCTTGGCGCTTCGGCCAGACGGATGTTGCGCGGAATGACGGTGTCGTAGAGCTGTTCGCCGAAGTGTTCCTTGAGCTGCGCCGAGACATCGTTCATCAGGCTCAGTCGCGGGTCGTACATGGTCCGCAGCAGGCCTTCGACCTTGAGGTTCGGATTGAGCAGTTCAGCGATACGCTTGATGTTATCCACAAGGTCGCTCAAGCCTTCGAGTGCGAAGTACTCGCATTGCATGGGGATAATGACCCCATCGGCGGCAACCAGTGCATTCAAGGTCAGCATCGACAGCGACGGCGGGCAGTCGATCAGGATGTAATCGTAGTTTTCCCGGATAGGCGCCAGCGCACTGCGCAGACGGCTTTCCTTCATCTGCATTTCCAGCAGCACCACTTCGGCCGCAGTCAGGTCGCGGTTGGCCGGCAACAGCTGGTAACCACCGTGTTCGGAGAAGTGCATGGCCTGGGCCAGGTCGCACTCACCGATCAACAGGTCGTAGACCGAGTTTTCCAGACCATGTTTATCCACACCGCTACCCATGGTGGCGTTGCCCTGTGGATCGAGGTCGATCAACAGCACCCGGCGCTTGGTCGCGACCAGGGATGCTGCGAGGTTGATGCAGGTGGTGGTTTTGCCCACGCCACCTTTTTGGTTCGCTATCGCGAATACCTTAGCCATTCTTGCTTGTGTTCCCAATCATGCCGTGCGGCGCAGTATCAGCAGATGGCGTTGGCCTTGGCAACCAGGTACGGCCAGGGCGTGTTCGCTATCGAGGTGGAAGTCTGCCGGCAATGCTACCAGCTCATCGGCCGGATGAACGCCCTTCATTGCCAGCCAGCGTGTTTCGCTATCGCCGAGGTGGCGAGTCCAGTTGCTGAAGTTTTCCATGCTGCTGAACGCCCGGGAAATGATCCCGTTGAAGGGTTGGGCAGGCTGGAACGCTTCGACGCGACTGTGGATAACTTGCAGGTTATCCAGTTTGAGTTCGAGTTTGACCTGGGTCAGGAAGCGGGTTTTCTTGCCGTTGCTGTCCAGGCACGTCACCTGGGACTCGGGAAACAGGATAGCCAGCGGAATGCCAGGCATGCCGCCGCCACTACCGACGTCGAGCCAGCGTCCGTTTTCGATGAATGACATCACGCTCAGACTGTCGAGCAGGTGACGGGAGACCATTTCGTCCGGATCACGCACGGCGGTGAGGTTGTAAGCCTTGTTCCATTTGATCAACAGGGCCAGATAACCCAGCAGTTGCGCGTGCTGGGTTTCTGTCAGCGTGACGCCAAGCTGGCGGGCACCTGTGGATAACTCTTCTGCATGTTGCGAAGTGACCAACGAACTCAAGCGCTTTGCTCCAACTGACGGCCCGCGCCGCGTTTTTTCAAATGAATCATCAACAGCGAAATGGCTGCCGGCGTTACGCCCGGGATACGCGAGGCCTGGCCCAAGGTTTCAGGGCGGGTCGCACCGAGCTTGCTCTGGATCTCTTTGGAGAGACCGGAAATATTCGTGTAATCGATATCCACAGGCAGTTTGGTGTCTTCGCTGGCGCGCAGGCGGGCGATTTCGTCCTGTTGACGATCGATGTAGCCGGCGTACTTGGTCTTGATTTCGACCTGTTCGGCGACTTGTGGATCTTCTGCGCCGCCACCAGTCACGGCGATCAGACCAGCGTAGTCGATTTCCGGACGGCTCAAGAGATTCAGCAGGTTGTATTCGTGGGTCAGCGGCGTGCCGAATTTTTCGGCAATCGCATCGCCCTGTTCAGTGCCCGGGCGAACCCAGGTGCTTTTCAGGCGCTGCTCTTCCAGTTCGATGCTTTCGCGTTTTTTGCAGAAAGCCGCCCAACGCGCGTCATCCACCAGGCCCAGTTCGCGACCCTTTTCGGTCAGGCGCAGGTCGGCGTTGTCTTCGCGCAGGATCAAACGGTATTCGGCGCGGGAGGTGAACATCCGGTACGGCTCTTGGGTGCCGAGGGTAATCAGGTCATCGACCAACACGCCGATATAGGCTTCGTCGCGACGCGGGCACCAGGCGTCTTTGCCCTGCGCGCGCAGTGCCGCGTTGGTTCCGGCGAGCAAACCTTGTGCGCCGGCTTCTTCGTAACCGGTGGTGCCGTTGATTTGCCCGGCGAAGAACAGGCCGCCGATCACTTTCGTTTCCAGGCTGTACTTCAGGTCGCGTGGATCGAAGTAGTCGTACTCGATGGCGTAGCCCGGGCGCACGATGTGTGCGTTTTCCATGCCGCGGATCGATTGCACGATCTGCAATTGCACATCGAACGGCAAGGATGTGGATATCCCGTTCGGGTACAGCTCGTTCGTGGTCAAACCTTCCGGTTCGATGAAGACCTGGTGGCTTTCCTTGTCGGCAAAGCGGTGAATCTTGTCTTCGATCGACGGGCAGTAACGCGGGCCGATGCCTTCGATCTCGCCTGCATCGGAATACATCGGCGAACGGTCGAGGTTGGCCGCGATGATTTCGTGGGTACGGGCGTTGGTGTGGGTAATCCAGCAACTGATCTGCCGTGGATGCTGCTCTTTGGAACCCATGAACGACATCACCGGGATCGGCGTATCGCCGGCCTGCTCGGTCATCACCGAAAAATCCACGGAACGGGCGTCGATACGCGGCGGTGTACCGGTCTTCAGGCGACCGACCCGCAAAGGCAATTCACGCAGACGGTGAGCCAGGGCAATCGACGGTGGATCACCGGCACGGCCGCCGGAGAAATTCTGCAATCCAATGTGGATAAGTCCACCGAGGAAGGTGCCGGTGGTCAAAACCACCGAGTCGGCGAGGAAACGCAGGCCCATCTGGGTCACTACGCCGCGCACTTGTTCCTGCTCGACGATCAGGTCATCGGCGGCCTGTTGAAATATCCACAGGTTCGGCTGGTTTTCCAGGATTTCGCGGACAGCGGCCTTGTACAGAATCCGGTCTGCCTGTGCACGGGTTGCACGCACGGCCGGGCCTTTGCGGCTGTTCAACACGCGAAACTGGATGCCGCCTTTATCGGTAGCCATGGCCATCGCGCCGCCGAGGGCATCGATTTCCTTGACCAGGTGGCTTTTGCCGATCCCGCCAATGGCCGGGTTGCAACTCATGGCACCGAGGGTTTCCACGTTATGCGTCAGCAACAGGGTTTTCACCCCCATACGTGCTGAGGCCAGTGCTGCCTCGGTACCGGCATGACCGCCGCCGATGACGATCACTTCAAAACGGGAAGGGAAATCCACCACGCACCTCGTGCCTGCTTAAGTAGGTAATTCAGGAATAGTTTGAGCTCAGGTTTTCGGACCTGGTCGACAAGTATAGGGACTTCGCCCTTCCTAAAGAACCCTTTGCACAAAATTTAACCAGCTGTGGAAAAGTCGGAGTTATAGAAATTAAAAAGAGAGAAATTTATTAAATCTTTGTTTTTATGTTTATTTCTATGCACATGCCTTTCTGTGGATAGAACGCTACAGGCCTTTATTTTCAATATGTACAGCGATTCAAAACCCTGTGTTCATGTGCCAATGAGACCCTTGGATAACCGGTGTAAGCCTGTGGATGAAAGGGGTGGTTATCCACAGAGGCGGTTATGTTCAGTTTTCAGGCCCTGTTATCAACTGACCTTAGCGGCGGTTATTCACAGGGCTTAATCCACAGAAAAGTGTCACTCGCTCGAAATTCAGGCACGAGAATTTCGCTCAAGCAGACAAAGTCCGCTCGGCACTGGAGGGTTTATTCAGAAAAAGAGAGAGCAGACAGGCACGAACGGCCTGTCTGTGAACAACAGGAGGGCTACTTGCCGATGCAGAAGCTGGAGAAAATTCGCCCCAACAGGTCGTCAGAGCTGAAAGCACCGGTGATTTCACCCAGCGATTGCTGAGCCTGGCGCAGATCTTCGGCCAACAACTCGCCAGCACCGGCCAGGGTCAATTGGGCTCGACCATGTTCAAGGGCAGCACTGGCATGACTTAGCGCCTCCAGGTGGCGCCGGCGGGCACTGAAGCTGCTTTCGGACGTTTGCTCGTAGCCCATGCAGGCCTTGAGGTGATCACGCAGCAGCTCCAGACCGACACCTCCGGACCTGGCGCTCAGGCTGATGGTGACGTGGCCGTCATCGCTGATCTCCAGGGCAATGGCTTCGCCCGTAAGGTCGGCCTTGTTGCGGATCAGGGTAACTTTTGCGGGATCGGGACGGGTTTCGAGAAATTCTGGCCACAGTGCGAACGGATCGAGGGCTTCCGGCGCGGTGGCATCGACCACCAGCAGTACCCGATCCGCTTCACCGATGGCTTTCAGGGCACGTTCGACACCGATTTTTTCCACATGGTCATCGGTATCGCGCAGACCGGCGGTATCCACCACATGCAGCGGCATACCATCGATGTGGATATGTTCACGCAGTACGTCACGGGTAGTGCCGGCAATTTCGGTCACGATCGCCGCTTCACGCCCTGCCAGTGCATTGAGCAGGCTGGATTTACCGGCATTCGGACGACCGGCAATGACCACGGTCATGCCGTCACGCAGCAAAGCACCCTGCCCGGCTTCGCGCATGACAGTGGATAACTCGTCGCGAACTTTGTCGAGCATGCTCAGGACATGGCCATCGGCGAGGAAGTCGATTTCCTCTTCCGGGAAATCGATGGCCGCTTCGACATAGATACGCAGGCCGATCAGTTGCTCGGTGAGGTTATGCACACGTGACGAGAAAGCCCCCTGCAGGGAGCGCAACGCGTTTCGCGCAGCCTGGGCAGAACTGGCCTCAATCAGGTCGGCAATTGCCTCGGCCTGGGCCAGGTCAAGCTTGTCGTTGAGGAACGCGCGCTCGCTGAACTCCCCCGGCCGGGCGAGCCGACAACCCAGTTCCAGGCAGCGCTTGAGCAACATATCCAGAACGATCGGGCCACCATGTCCCTGGAGTTCCAGCACATCCTCGCCGGTAAACGAGTTTGGCCCCGGAAAATACAGCGCGATGCCCTGGTCCAGCACCTCGTCGTGTTCACCCAAAAACGGGCCGTAGTGGGCAAATCGCGGCTTGAGCTCGCGACCACTGAAAGCCTTGGCCGCAACGCTGGCCAACGGCCCGGAAATACGCACGATGCCTACACCGCCACGACCTTGAGCGGTGGCGACGGCGGCGATGGTTTCACGAGGAACGCTCATAAACCGGTATCCAGACAAAAGTGACAGATAGCAAAACGCCCCACTAGGGGGCGTCTTGAGTGGTTATCCACAGTGTAAATCAGGCAGCTGCTTTGGCAGCCGCTTCGATCTTACGAGTGATGTACCACTGTTGGGCGATCGACAGGCAGTTGTTCACTACCCAGTACAGCACCAGACCCGCCGGGAACCACAGGAAGAAGAAGGTGAAGATGATCGGCATCAGCTTCATCACCTTGGCCTGCATCGGATCCGGAGGAGTCGGGTTCAGTTGCTGCTGGATGAACATGGTTGCACCCATGATGATCGGCAGAATGAAGAACGGATCCTTGATCGACAGGTCGGTAATCCACAGCATGAACGGCGCCTGGCGCATTTCAACGCTTTCCAGCAGAACCCAGTACAGCGAGAGGAAAACCGGCATCTGCACGAGGATTGGCAAGCAACCACCCAGCGGATTGATCTTCTCTTTCTTGTACAGCTCCATCATGGCTTGCGACATTTTCTGCCGGTCATCGCCATGTTGCTCTTTCAGCGCGGCCAGTTTCGGTGCCACTGCACGCATGCGCGCCATGGATTTGTAGCTGGCAGCCGACAACGGGAAGAAGATCCCTTTGATCAGCATGGTCAGGAAGATGATCGACCAACCCCAGTTACCCACAATGGCGTGGATGTGTTGCAGCAACCAGAAGATCGGTTGGGCGATGAACCACAGAATGCCGTAGTCGACAGTCAGTTCCAGGCCTGGGGACAACTCTTTCAGCACGGCCTGGCTTTTCGGACCAGCGTACAGAACAGCGCTGGTTTCGGCCTTGGCACCCGGTGCAACACTCATCGATGGGCCGGTGTAGCCGATGATGTAGTTGCCTTTGCTGTCTTTACGGGTCTGGACGACGTTGTTTTCGCCCTTGGCCGGAATCCATGCGGTCACGAAGTAGTGCTGCAACCAGGCAACCCAACCGCCAGTGACGGTTTCTTTCAGCGGTGCCTTGTCCATGTCCTTCATGGACACTTTCTTGTACGGCTCGGAACTTGTCCACAGGGCGGCGCCCAGGTAAGTCGCGGTACCGGTCGCCGTGGTCGACGAAGGATCGGCGCTGGCGTCACGCTTCAACTGGGCGAACATCGCACCGGTCCAGGGCTGGGCGCTCTGGTTGTCGATCAGGTAGGAAACGGTTACGTCATACAGGCCGCGTTTCAGGGTGA
Source organism: Pseudomonas sp. GW821-FHT07G06 (assembly GCF_058986625.1). NCBI lineage: Bacteria > Pseudomonadati > Pseudomonadota > Gammaproteobacteria > Pseudomonadales > Pseudomonadaceae > Pseudomonas > Pseudomonas sp. GW821-FHT07G06. Next base: position 71,904 of record NZ_JBYSVW010000003.1, on the reverse strand, counting down.
AACGCTTGATGTAGTTGACGCCGTCCTTGCTGAACTTCAGGTCCACGACCAATTGGTCCTGACCGTCAGCCAGTTGATAAACCTTCTTCTCCGAGGAATAAACCGGACGACCGGCCGGATTTGCATCCGGACCGTTGGTGCCGATCAGACCGCTTTGTGCCAGATAAGTACGTTCGCCGCCGTTATCGAACAGCTGGAACGGAATTTCCGGGTGATCCTGACGACGCGGATACAGCGGCAGGGTCAGCAGGGCAACATCACCACCTTGTGGGTCGACAGCCAGGTCCAGTACATCCGTTTTGATCTGGATGAGGTCCTTGCTCACAGCCACCGGCGTTTCGGCAGGTGCGCTGGTGTCGCTTGCAGCACGTGGAATGTCGTCACTGGCGGAAGCGTTGGAGCCAGATGCCGTATCCGGCAGGCCCGATGCAGTCGTATTGGTGGCAACATTCTGAGTCGGCAGGGCAGCCTGGCCATAGTCCTGGTTCCATTTAAGAACCATTACATAGGACACGATTGCCAGGGCGACGATCAGGATCGTGCGTTTGATATCCATGATTACTCGGCCATCGAAGAAGAACGGGAGGTAGGGATAGGTGGAACCGGGTCATAACCACCGGGATTCCACGGATGACAGCGACCTAAACGACGAAAGGTCAGCCAGCCACCGCGAAGAAGGCCATGATTTTCGATGGCTTCTAACGCGTAGCAGGAACAACTGGGGTAGAAACGACAGTGACTGGCCATCAGGGGACTAATGGCATAGCGATAAAACTGGATCGGAACGAGTGCCAGTTTACGCATCTGGACTGTCTACCCCTACAGTTTCGGTTTTGACTGCTGGTACCGGCGAACTGCGAGCCAGGCGTTTCCAGAGTTTGCCGAAATGCTGAATCAATTCGGGGTTTTCTACGTCACCCAAACCTTTGCGCGCGACGATAACAATGTCCCAACCGACCAGTGAATCCTGGTTCAGGCGAAACGATTCGCGCATCAGACGTTTGAGGCGATTGCGCTCGACGGAGAGCTTTACGCTCTTTTTCCCGATAACCAACCCGAGACGGGGGTGATCAAGATCGTTGTTGCGCGCAAGGAGCAGGAGATTTTTCCCCGGAACCTTGCCGGTAGGGGAGTCAAAGACTGCCTTGAAATGCCGGGGAGTAAGCAGACGCTTTTCCCGACTGAAGTCCTGACTCACCTCCAGTGCCGGCTTATCAAACTGCCAGACGCGCACGACCTTTGGCGCGACGACGCGACAGAACGGCACGACCGTTCTTGGTAGCCATGCGAGCACGGAAACCGTGGGTACGAGCGCGTTTGATAGTGCTTGGTTGGAAAGTACGTTTCATTGTCGTGTTACCTGGTTCGTCCACAACGGGCCGGAATGGCCCCCGTTTTAAGAGACCGGGGATTCTAGAGAAAGCAAGCCTTCAGGTCAATTTCCAACCAGCGTTTCCTTATAAATAGATCTCCAGGCGTTTTGCGCTGAACGAACCGCCGGTAAATATAAAAATAAGAAAGGAAAGTATTTAAAGCTTTTCTGTAAAGCTTATAAAAGCTAGGCTCGCACTCTTCTGTGGATAAGTGGCTTCAGACCTTGTTTTACCTGCTGTACAGAGAATGACAACTACAGTGGAAAACCGTGTTCAGCCTGTGCTGCGCTGTCGGATAACCTGTGTGTGGAAAGCCTGTTTATCCACAGGCAGGTTATCCACCGAGTTTCGCTCCCACTTGTGCAATGACCTTAACCCTGGTTATCCACAGGGCTTATGCACAGACCACTGGTCGTCTTTTTTTCGTATGAAACGGCGATTCTTCTTGGTCGATGAACCACCTTCGTGTGGATAAGTCGGCGTCTGGTCGCTACAATGGCCGCTTGTTTTTGCCTCACCGGCTTTCAACTTAGGGGATATCCGTGTCAGTGGAACTTTGGCAGCAGTGCGTGGAGCTTCTGCGCGATGAGCTGCCTGCCCAACAATTCAACACTTGGATCCGTCCACTACAGGTCGAAGCCGAAGGCGACGAGTTGCGTGTCTATGCACCCAATCGTTTTGTTCTGGACTGGGTCAACGAAAAGTACCTGGGGCGTGTTCTCGAATTGCTCGATGAGCACGGCAATGGCATGGCGCCTGCGCTTTCCTTATTAATAGGCAGCAAACGCAGTTCGGCACCGCGTGCGGCGCCAAATGCTCCCCTGGCAGCCGCGGCCTCCCAGGCCCAGGCTGCTCAAACTCTCGCCAGTCCGCCGCCGCCAGCACCTGCTGCGGCTTCGACCAAGCGCGCCACGCAAAAAGTGGCCGAGGTCACCGAGGAAGAACCTTCCCGTGACAGCTTCGACCCGATGGCCGGCGCCAGTTCGCAACAGGCCCCGGTTCGCGCCGAGCAACGTACCGTGCAGGTCGAAGGTGCGCTCAAGCACACCAGTTACCTGAACCGTACCTTTACCTTCGAGAATTTCGTTGAAGGTAAATCCAACCAGTTGGCGCGCGCCGCCGCCTGGCAGGTGGCTGACAACCCCAAGCACGGTTACAACCCGCTCTTCCTTTATGGTGGCGTGGGCCTGGGTAAAACCCACTTGATGCACGCTGTGGGTAACCATCTATTAAAGAAGAACCCGAATGCCAAGGTGGTGTACCTGCATTCCGAGCGTTTCGTGGCGGACATGGTCAAGGCCCTGCAACTGAACGCGATCAACGAGTTCAAACGCTTTTACCGTTCGGTGGATGCGTTGCTGATCGATGACATTCAGTTCTTCGCCCGTAAAGAGCGTTCCCAGGAAGAGTTTTTCCACACCTTCAACGCCCTGCTCGAAGGTGGCCAGCAGGTCATTCTCACGAGTGACCGCTACCCGAAGGAAATCGAAGGCCTTGAAGAACGCCTCAAATCCCGCTTTGGCTGGGGCCTGACCGTAGCGGTCGAGCCACCGGAGCTGGAAACCCGCGTGGCGATCCTGATGAAAAAGGCCGACCAGGCCAAAGTCGAGCTGCCGCATGACGCCGCGTTCTTCATTGCCCAGCGTATTCGCTCCAACGTCCGTGAGCTGGAGGGCGCGCTCAAACGCGTGATCGCCCACTCGCACTTCATGGGTCGCGATATCACCATCGAGCTGATTCGCGAATCCCTGAAGGACTTGTTGGCGTTGCAGGATAAACTGGTCTCTGTGGATAACATTCAGCGCACCGTCGCCGAGTACTACAAGATCAAGATCTCCGACTTGCTGTCCAAGCGTCGTTCTCGCTCGGTCGCACGTCCGCGTCAGGTTGCAATGGCCTTGTCCAAAGAGTTGACTAACCACAGCCTGCCGGAAATCGGCGACGTGTTTGGCGGCCGCGACCATACGACTGTTTTGCACGCCTGCCGCAAGATCAACGAACTTAAGGAATCCGACGCGGACATCCGCGAGGACTACAAGAACCTGCTGCGTACACTGACCACTTGATGAACACCAGCGCAGCTAATTAAGGCAAGGGACTAGACCATGCATTTCACCATTCAACGCGAAGCCCTGTTGAAACCCCTGCAACTGGTCGCAGGCGTCGTCGAACGCCGCCAGACCTTGCCGGTGCTCTCCAACGTGCTGCTGGTTGTCGAAGGCCAGCAATTGTCGCTGACCGGTACCGACCTGGAAGTCGAGCTGGTCGGTCGTGTTCAACTCGAAGAGCCGGCGGATCCGGGTTCCATCACCGTGCCCGCGCGCAAGCTGATGGACATCTGCAAGAGCCTGCCCAACGATGCGCTGATCGATATCAAGGTCGATGAGCAGAAGCTTGTGGTCAAGGCCGGCCGTAGCCGCTTCACCCTGTCGACGCTGCCGGCTAACGACTTCCCTACCGTGGAAGAAGGCCCGGGCTCGCTGACCTGCAGCCTGGAGCAAAGCAAGCTGCGCCGTCTGATCGAGCGCACCAGCTTCGCCATGGCCCAGCAGGATGTTCGTTACTACCTCAACGGTATGCTGCTGGAAGTCTCGAATGGACTGATGCGTGCAGTCGCGACCGATGGTCACCGCTTGGCGATGTGCAGCATGGTTGCCGAAATCGGCCACCCGGATCGCCATCAAGTGATCGTCCCGCGTAAAGGGATTCTGGAGTTGGCGCGCCTGTTGACTGAACCGGATGGTACGGTTGCCATCGTTCTGGGTCAGCACCACATCCGCGCCACCACCGGTGAATTCACCTTCACCTCGAAACTGGTCGACGGCAAATTCCCTGACTACGAACGCGTTCTGCCAAAAGGCGGCGACAAGCTGGTACTGGGCGATCGCCAGGCGCTGCGCGAAGCGTTCAGCCGTACCGCGATCCTGTCCAACGAGAAGTACCGTGGTATCCGTCTGCAACTGGCCAGTGGTCAGCTGAAGATCCAGGCGAACAACCCGGAGCAGGAAGAAGCGGAAGAAGAAGTGGGCGTCGAATACAACGGTGGCTCTCTGGAAATCGGCTTCAACGTGAGCTACTTGCTCGACGTGCTGGGCGTGATGACCACCGAGCAGGTTCGTCTGATCCTGTCCGACTCCAACAGCAGTGCGCTGGTGCAGGAATCGGATAACGACGACTCGGCCTACGTTGTCATGCCGATGCGTCTGTAATCATGCCCAGCAGAAGCTAGATGTCCTTAAGTCGCGTCTCGGTCACCGCGGTGCGCAATCTGCACCCGGTGACCTTCTCCCCCTCCCCCCGAATCAATATCCTTTACGGCGCCAACGGCAGCGGCAAAACCAGTGTTCTGGAAGCCATCCATCTGCTGGGGCTTGCCCGTTCGTTTCGCAGCACCCGACTGTTGCCGGTCATTCAATACGAGCAACTGGCATGCACGGTCTTTGGCCAGGTTGAACTGGCGGAGGGTGGGCACAGCGCCCTGGGCATTTCGCGGGATCGCCAAGGCGAATTCCAGATCCGTATCGATGGACAGAACGCGCGCAGCGCCGCGCAACTGGCGGAGATATTGCCGCTGCAACTGATCAATCCTGACAGTTTTCGATTGCTGGAAGGTGCGCCGAAGATTCGCCGGCAGTTTCTCGACTGGGGCGTGTTCCACGTGGAACCGCGCTTCATGTCAACCTGGCAGCGCTTGCAGAAGGCCCTGCGCCAGAGAAACTCTTGGCTGCGGCATGGTACACTTGACGCCGTTTCGCAAGCGGTTTGGGACAGGGAACTGTGTCAGGCCAGCGCTGAAATTGATGAATACCGCCGCGCTTATATCAAAGCCTTGAAACCAGTCTTTGAACAAACCTTGAGCGAACTGGTTGAGCTTGAAGGCTTGACGCTCAGCTATTACCGCGGCTGGGACAAGGACCGTGAACTGAGTGCTGTGCTCGCCGGGTCTTTGCAGCGGGACCAGCAAATGGGGCATACCCAGGCCGGACCACAACGAGCTGATTTGCGTCTCAGACTGGGCGCACACAACGCTGCGGACATCTTGTCCCGTGGCCAGCAGAAGTTGGTGGTTTGCGCATTGCGGATTGCCCAAGGGCACCTGGTCAGCCAGGCTCGACGCGGTCAGTGTATTTATCTGGTGGATGACTTGCCGTCCGAGTTGGACGAGCACCACCGTCGCGCGCTTTGCCGCTTGTTGGAAGACTTACGCTGCCAGGTATTTATCACCTGTGTAGATCACGAATTATTGAGGGAAGGCTGGCAGACGGAAACGCCAGTCGCTCTGTTCCACGTGGAACAGGGCCGTATCACCCAGACCCACGACCATCGGGAGTGAAGGCATTGAGCGAAGAAAATACGTACGACTCAACGAGCATTAAAGTGCTGAAAGGCCTGGATGCCGTACGCAAACGTCCCGGTATGTACATTGGTGATACCGACGATGGCAGCGGTCTGCACCACATGGTGTTCGAGGTGGTCGATAACTCGATCGACGAAGCGCTCGCCGGCTACTGCGACGATATCAGCATCATCATCCACCCGGATGAGTCCATCACCGTTCGCGACAACGGCCGTGGCATCCCGGTAGACGTACACAAAGAAGAAGGCGTTTCGGCAGCCGAGGTCATCATGACCGTGCTGCACGCCGGCGGTAAATTCGACGACAACTCCTACAAAGTTTCCGGTGGTCTTCACGGTGTGGGTGTGTCGGTAGTTAACGCCCTGTCGGAAGAGCTGGTCCTGACCGTTCGCCGTAGTGGCAAGATCTGGGAACAGACTTACGTCCACGGTGTTCCGCAAGAGCCGATGAAAATCGTTGGCGACTCCGAAACCACCGGTACGCAGATCCACTTCAAGGCTTCCAGCGAAACCTTCAAGAACATCCACTTCAGCTGGGACATCCTGGCCAAGCGGATTCGTGAACTGTCCTTCCTCAACTCCGGTGTCGGCATCGTCCTCAAGGACGAGCGCAGCGGCAAGGAAGAGCTGTTCAAGTACGAAGGCGGCCTGCGTGCGTTCGTTGAATACCTGAACACCAACAAGACCCCGGTCAACCAGGTGTTCCATTTCAACATCCAGCGTGAAGACGGCATCGGCGTGGAAATCGCCCTGCAGTGGAACGACAGCTTCAACGAGAACCTGTTGTGCTTCACCAACAACATTCCACAGCGCGACGGCGGTACTCACCTGGTGGGTTTCCGTTCCGCACTGACACGTAACCTGAACACCTACATCGAAGCAGAAGGCCTGGCGAAGAAGCATAAGGTCGCCACTACCGGTGACGATGCCCGTGAAGGCTTGACCGCGATCATTTCGGTGAAGGTACCGGATCCGAAGTTCAGCTCCCAGACCAAAGACAAGCTGGTATCTTCCGAAGTGAAGACTGCGGTCGAACAGGAAATGGGCAAGTACTTCTCCGACTTCCTGCTGGAAAACCCGAACGAAGCCAAGCTGGTTGTCGGCAAGATGATCGACGCCGCCCGTGCCCGTGAAGCGGCGCGCAAGGCCCGTGAGATGACCCGCCGCAAAGGTGCGCTGGACATCGCCGGCCTGCCAGGCAAACTGGCCGACTGCCAGGAAAAAGACCCTGCCCTGTCCGAACTGTACCTCGTGGAAGGTGACTCCGCGGGCGGCTCTGCCAAGCAGGGACGTAACCGCAGGACCCAGGCGATTCTGCCTCTCAAGGGTAAGATCCTGAACGTCGAGAAGGCACGCTTCGACAAGATGATCTCTTCCCAGGAAGTAGGCACCTTGATCACCGCGCTGGGCTGCGGCATCGGTCGCGAAGAGTACAACATCGACAAGCTGCGCTATCACAACATCATCATCATGACCGATGCTGACGTCGACGGTTCGCACATCCGTACCCTGCTGCTGACCTTCTTCTTCCGTCAGTTGCCGGAGCTGATCGAGCGTGGCTACATCTACATCGCCCAGCCGCCTCTGTACAAAGTGAAGAAAGGCAAGCAAGAGCAATACATCAAAGACGACGACGCCATGGAAGAGTACATGACGCAGTCGGCCCTGGAAGATGCGAGCCTGCACCTGAACGAGGAAGCACCGGGTATCTCCGGCGAAGCCCTTGAGCGTCTGGTAAACGACTTCCGTCTGGTAATGAAGACCCTCAAGCGTCTGTCGCGCCTGTACCCGCAGGAACTGACCGAGCACTTCATCTACCTGCCGGCGGTCAGCATGGATCAACTGTCCGATCACGCAGCGATGCAGGATTGGCTGGCCCAGTACGAAGTGCGTCTGCGCACCGTCGAGAAGTCGGGTCTGGTCTACAAGGCCAGCCTGCGTGAAGACCGTGAGCGTAACGTCTGGCTGCCAGAGGTCGAACTGATCTCCCACGGCCTGTCCAACTACGTCACCTTCAACCGCGACTTCTTCGGCAGCAACGACTACAAGACCGTAGTTTCCCTGGGCGCTCAACTCAGCACCTTGCTGGACGACGGCGCGTACATCCAGCGTGGCGAGCGCAAGAAGCAGGTCACCGAGTTCAAGGAAGCCCTTGAGTGGTTGATGGCCGAAAGCACCAAGCGCCACACCATCCAGCGATACAAAGGACTGGGCGAGATGAACCCGGATCAGCTGTGGGAAACCACCATGGACCCGGGCTCGCGCCGCATGCTTAAAGTGACCATCGAAGACGCCATTGGCGCGGACCAGATCTTCAACACCCTGATGGGTGATGCGGTCGAGCCTCGTCGTGACTTCATCGAGAGCAACGCCCTGGCGGTGTCCAACCTGGACTTCTGATTCCGGTCGACGCCAACGAAAAGGCCAATGCATCTGCATTGGCCTTTTTTTTGGTTCATCACGTAATTCCGGGAAACTGTAGGTGCCAGCTTGCTGGCGATGACGGCCACTTAAGATTCCGCCTTTACGGCGGGTAACTCGGAAAAACGGAACGCCGCCCGGCCCCAAGTAACCAAGGGCTCTTGCCCCTGACGTTCGACCTCTCGAAGGGGCGCACACCGCAACAGCACCGTGAGGCGAGCTAACGCTCGACCTCGTTGTTTGGTGGTGCACGCGTTCCCCTGTAGGAGCTGCCGAAGGCTGCGATCTTTTGATCTTGCTTTTTCGATCTGGAGATGTCTGAAGATCAAGATCAAAAGATCGCAGCCTTCGGCAGCTCCTACAGATATTTCGTAATCTGTGTTCCCCCGGGAATGCGTAATGAACCTTTTTTATTGCCTGCGACTCTCGCTCGCCGGTGCCACACTCTCCAACCGATACCCATACCCGTAAATCGTCAGCAACTGCCAACCGCGATCCGCTGTCAGGCCAAGCTTGTTGCGCAGGCGATAGATGTGGGTGTCCAGCGGCCGGGACGAGGACATTTCTTCGTGGGGCCAGAATCGTTCGTACAGGTAATCCCGCGACAGCGGTCGACCGAGGTTGCTGAACAGGCAATGCGCCAGGCGGTATTCGCGTTCGGTCATGACGATCGGTTTGCCGTCGCGAGTGATGGTCAGTTCGGCGTCGTCGAACACCAGGTCATTGAAGCTCAACCCTTCGGCGGCGGCCATGCGCTGCTGGCCATGGCGGCGCAGGACCGCGCCAACACGGGCTTTCAGTTCATTGGGGCGGAACGGTTTGCTGACGTAGTCGTCGGCGCCGGCATTCAGGGCCTGAACGATATCGCTTTCGCCGTCGCGACTGGTGAGCATGATGGCCGCGGGCGGCGCTTCCATGTGTTCGCGGGTCCATTGCAGTAATGACAAACCCGAGAGGTCGGGCAGTTGCCAGTCGAGGATCAGCAGGTCGAAGGTTTCCCGCCGTAGTTGGCGCAACAGGTCTTCGGCCCGTTCGAAGCTGTGCAGTGACCACGGCTGCTCTCCTTTCTCGGCCATCTGTTGCAGGGTTTGTTCGACCCGGCGCAGTTCATCCGCCCAGGGTATCGATGGCGTGGGGTTGGGATTGTCGATAGTCAAAGCGGTTGTGGACCGGCACGGCGGGCGAATCGAGTGTCAGAGCGAGGTGGGCCAGGGGACGACATTCAGGCTGCAATTTCCGCTGTTTACGGAATGAAAGCGAACGATCCAGGTTGCTCCGTCGTGTCGACTGCCGGCGATTATTCCGGGCATAAAAAAACCGGCTATATCAGCCGGTTTTTTTACGTCCAAAAAAAACTTATGCACGTTTTTATGGGATTTATCATTCTAAGAAATATGTAAAAAAATCATAAAGTTACGTGCAAATAACGACGGTTTTAAAGGAAACGGTACACAGGTTATCCACAGAATCTCAGACAGTCACCTGATCGTTTGAAACCGGCGCTTGCGGAGCCGGGGGCAGTGAGCCCATTTCCCGTTGCATCTGCTCGTTCCAGGCCTGGACCCGGTCGTTCAATTCAGCAATGGCTCGCGGTCCGGTGCCTTCGGCATACATCGGTGTGCCAATGATCACGGTGATGACGCCCTGCTTCTTCGCCCAACCGGTTTTCGGCCAGAACTTGCCGGCGTTGTGCGCAATCGGCAACACGGGCAATTCGGCGTTGACCGCCAATGCGCTGCCACCGCGCGAGAACTTTCCGATGGTGCCGTAAGGAACGCGCGTGCCTTCGGGGAAGATCAGCACCCAGACATTGTCCTTGAGCAACTCATCGCCTTTCTGCGCCACATGCTTGAGTGCGGCTTTCGGGTTGTCACGATCGATGGCGATCGGTCGCAGCATGGCCATGGCCCAACCGAAGAACGGCACATAGAGCAATTCGCGTTTGAGCACCTGGCTCAGCGGTGAGAAGTAGGCAGAGAGAAAGAATGTCTCCCAGGTGCTCTGGTGGTTCGACTGAATGACGCAAGGCCGTTCAGGGACGTTCTCGGCACCCTTCACTTCGTAGCGGATACCCAGAAACACTTTGCTCAGCCACAAGGCGCAGCGGCACCAGTACACGTTGATGAAGCGATAGCGTGCCTTGAACGGCAGAAACGGCGCGATAAAAAAGCTCAGGCTGCACCACAGCAAGGAGCTGGTGCCCAGCAGCAGGTAAAAGAGGAATGTTCTGATGGCCTGCAGTATCGACATGGTGACGTTTACCAATGCGGGCAATGCCCGTCTATATAAAGCGCACTTCCCTTTCATCCTTTGTCAGGAACAATCGAAGCGCACCACTTATTAACGGCAGTTGTGGATAAGTTCTGCGGCAATCGCCGCCAGATCGTCAAAAATCAAGGTGCCTGCCGGAAGGGTCTTGCCCAAAGTCTTTTCGCCTTTTCCGGTCTTAACCAAAACTGGCTGTGAATCGACGGCTTTAGCGGCTTCCAGGTCACCAAGGCTATCGCCGACGAACCATAGATCAGTCAGCGACACGTTGTAATGTGCGGCGATGTTTTTCAACATCCCGGGTTTCGGCTTGCGGCAATCGCAGCCTTCGTCCGGCCCGTGGGGGCAGTAGACGATCAGGCCGACTTCACCGCCCTGCTCCGCCACCAGCGCGCGCAAGCGCTCGTGCATGGCATCCAGGGTGGCGAGGTCGTAGTAGCCGCGAGCGATGCCCGACTGGTTGGTAGCGACGGCTACCGTCCAGCCGGCCTTGCTCAACTGCGCGATGGCTTCGATCGAACCGGGGAGTGGAATCCACTCCTCCACCGACTTGATGTAAGCGTCGGAGTCGTAATTGATCACTCCGTCCCGATCGAGAATCAGCAGTTTCAACAGCAACTCCTCAGCCCAGCAGCGAAATGTCGGCGACGCCGAGGAACAACCCACGCAGACGCGCCAGCAATGCATAACGGTTGGCGCGGACTTTTGCGTCCTCCGCGTTGACCATCACCGCTTCGAAGAACGCATCCACCGGCTCGCGCAGGGCGGCCAGGCGTGCCAGGGATTCGCTGTACTGACGCGAGGCGGCCATTGGCTGTACAGCCTGGTCAGCCTGCTGGATCGCCGAGTACAGGGAGAACTCGTTGGCATTGTCGAAGTACTTGGCTTCCACGACCGTAGGCACCGAACCTTCGACCTTGCTCAGCAGGTTCGACACGCGCTTGTTCACCGCGGCCAGGGCAGCGGCTTCCGGCAATTTGCGGAAGGCCTCTACCGCTTGCACGCGCTGGTCGAAGTCCAGGGCCGAGCCCGGCTTCAGGGCACGTACCGACAGGTAGGTGGCGACATCGACGCCTTCGTCTTCGTAACGGGCACGCAGACGGTCGAAGATGAATTCCAGCACCGAGTCGTTGAGGCCGGCAGCCTTGACCTTGGTACCGAACGCATCCACGGCGAAGGCCACGGCCTCGGTCAGGTCCAGATCCAGTTGTTTCTCTATCAGGATGCGCAACACGCCCAGTGCCGCACGGCGCAGGGCATACGGGTCCTTGCTACCGGTTGGCAGCATACCGATGCCGAAAATACCGACCAGCGTATCGAGCTTGTCGGCGATGGCCACGGCCGCACCGGTCAGGGTGGACGGCAGTTCAGCACCGGCACCGCGCGGCATGTACTGCTCGTTCAGGGCCAGTGCGACATCTTCCGGCTCGCCATCGTTGAGGGCGTAGTAGTAACCGGCGACACCTTGCATCTCCGGGAACTCACCGACCATTTCGGTCGACAGGTCGCACTTCGACAGCAGGCCGGCACGAGCGGCCCACGCGGCGTTGCCGCCGATGCGTTGAGCGATGAACGCGGCCAGTTTGGAAACACGCTCGGCCTTGTCGTAGACGCTGCCGAGTTTTTCCTGGAACACCACGTTCTGCAGGCGCAGGTTGAAGTCTTCGAGCTTCTGCTTCTTGTCTTGCTTGAAGAAGAATTCGGCGTCGGTCAGGCGTGGGCGAACCACTTTCTCGTTACCGGCGATGATCTGCTGCGGGTCTTTGCTTTCGATGTTGGCCACGGTGATGAAACGTGGCAGCAACTTGCCGTCGGCATCCAGCAGGCAGAAGTACTTCTGGTTGTCCTGCATGGTGGTGATCAGGGCTTCTTGCGGCACGTCAAGGAAGCGTTCCTCGAACGAACACACCAGCGGCACCGGCCATTCGACCAGCGCAGTCACTTCGTCGAGCAGGGCCGGCGGAACGATTGCCGTGCCTTCCTGACGGGTGGCCAGCTCTTCGGTGCGCTTGCTGATGATCTCGCGACGCTCGTTGGCATCGGCCAGCACGTAGGCGGCACGCAGGTCGGCCAGGTAGCTGGACGGCGAACCGATACGCACGCTTTCCGGGTGATGGAAGCGGTGACCACGTGAATCGCGACCGGCTTTCTGGGCAAGGATGGTGCAGTCGATGACCTGGTCACCGAGCAGCATCACCAGCCATTGGGTCGGACGCACGAACTCTTCCTTGCGCGCACCCCAACGCATGCGTTTCGGGATCGGCAGGTCGTTCAGGGAATCTTCGACGATGGTTGGCAGCAGGCTCGCGGTCGGCTTGCCGGCGATGCTCTGGCTGTAGCGCAGTTTCGGGCCGCTCTGATCGATTTCGCTCAGCTCGACGCCGCACTTTTTGGCAAAACCCAGTGCCGCTTGCGTCGGATTGCCTTCGGCATCGAATGCAGCCTGACGTGGCGGGCCATCGAGGTTGATGCTGCGATCCGGCTGCTGGGTGGCCAGCGAGGTGATCAGCACAGCCAGGCGGCGTGGCGCGGCATAAACGGTTTTGGTCTCGTAGTTCAGGCCGGCAGCTTGCAGGCCCTTGTCGATACCGGCAAGAAACGCCTCGGCCAGGGTGTTCAGGGCCTTGGGTGGCAGTTCTTCAGTGCCCAGTTCAACCAGAAAATCCAGAGCACTCATTGTGCAGCCTCCAGCTTGGCCAGTACTTCGTCACGCAGGTCCGGGGTCGCCATCGGGAAGCCCAGCTTGGCGCGAGCCAGCAGGTAGGCTTGCGCAACGGAACGCGCCAGGGTGCGTACACGCAGGATGTATTGCTGACGCGCGGTCACGGAAATTGCCCGGCGCGCATCCAGCAGGTTGAAGGTATGGGAAGCCTTCAACACCATTTCGTAGCTCGGCAACGGCAGCGGCTGGTCGAGTTCGATCAGGCGCTTGGCTTCGCTTTCGTAGAAATCGAACAGTTCGAACAGCTTGTCGACGTTGGCGTGTTCGAAGTTGTAGGTCGATTGCTCCACTTCGTTCTGGTGGAACACATCGCCGTAGGTCACTTTGCCGAACGGACCGTCAGCCCAGACCAGGTCGTAGACCGAGTCCACGCCTTGCAGGTACATGGCCAGGCGCTCGAGGCCGTAGGTGATCTCGCCGGTCACCGGGTAGCACTCGATGCCGCCCGCTTGCTGGAAGTAAGTGAACTGGGTCACTTCCATGCCGTTGAGCCAGACTTCCCAGCCCAGACCCCAGGCGCCGAGGGTCGGCGATTCCCAGTTGTCTTCGACGAAGCGGATGTCGTGGACCAGCGGGTCCAGGCCGACGTGCTTGAGGGAGCCCAGGTACAGTTCCTGGAAGTTGTCCGGGTTCGGCTTCAGGACCACCTGGAACTGGTAGTAGTGCTGCAGACGGTTCGGGTTTTCGCCGTAGCGGCCGTCAGTCGGACGACGGCTTGGCTGCACGTAGGCGGCGTTCCAGGTTTCCGGGCCAATGGCGCGCAGGAATGTAGCAGTGTGGAAAGTGCCGGCGCCTACTTCCATATCGTAGGGCTGAAGTACCACACAACCTTGCTCGGCCCAGTATTGCTGGAGGGCGAGGATCAAGTCTTGGAAGGTACGCACGGCTGGCGTAGGCTGGCTCACGAAATTCACCTGTTTCTTGGGCTGCGATTTAAAGAGCGGGAGTATACCCGATTCATTGCTGCGCACGCCCCCTGGAGCCTTATGCCACGCTGCTTTTGGTGTTCCGAAGATCCGCTGTACATGGCTTATCACGATCAGGAGTGGGGCACGCCGCTACGCGATGCGCAGGGTTTGTTCGAGTTGCTTTTGCTCGAAGGGTTCCAGGCCGGGCTTTCCTGGATCACTGTGCTGCGCAAACGCGAGCATTATCGTCAGGTGATGTTCGGTTTTGATGTCCAGCGCGTGGCGCAGATGAGCGATGCCGAAATCGACGAGTTGATGCTCGATCCGGGGATCATCCGCAACCGCCTCAAGCTCAACGCGGCCCGGCGCAATGCCCAGGCCTGGCTGGCGTTGGAGGACCCGGTGGCGTTTCTCTGGTCGTTCGTCGGTGGCACGCCTGTGATCAATCATTTCAAGGATCGCAGCGAAGTCCCGGCCGTGACGCCGACCGCCGTGGAGATGAGCAAAGGCCTGAAAAAAGCCGGATTCACGTTCGTCGGACCGACCATTTGCTACGCGCTGATGCAGGCCTCGGGCATGGTCATGGATCACACCCGGGATTGCGACCGCTACGCGCAGTTGGCGAACGGCGGTTAGAATAGCCGCCTCGCGCACAGCACAAGATCAGGAGTGACCTGTGGATAAGTTTAAAGGCGCCTTGCTGGTAGGCGCTCTGCGGCTGTTTGCCCTGCTTCCGTGGCGGGCCGTGCAGGCCGTGGGCTCGGCGATTGGCTGGGTCATGTGGAAAACCCCGAACCGTTCCCGCGACGTGGTACGGATCAACCTGTCCAAGTGCTTTCCGGACATGGACCCCGCCGAGCGCGAACGTTTAGTCGGACAGAGCCTCAAGGACATCGGCAAGTCCCTGACCGAAAGCGCCTGTGCCTGGATCTGGCCGGCCCAGCGCTCCATCGACCTGGTGCGCGAGGTCGAAGGCCTCGACATATTGAAGGACGCCCTCGCCTCCGGCAAAGGCGTGGTTGGCATCACCAGCCATCTGGGCAATTGGGAAGTGCTCAATCACTTCTATTGCAGCCAGTGCAAACCGATCATTTTCTACCGCCCGCCAAAATTGAAGGCGGTGGACGAGTTGCTGCAAAAGCAACGGGTGCAACTGGGTAACAAGGTCGCTGCTTCCACCAAGGAAGGCATCCTCAGCGTCATCAAGGAAGTGCGCAAAGGTGGTGCAGTGGGCATTCCTGCTGACCCGGAACCGGCCGAATCCGCCGGGATCTTCGTGCCGTTCTTCGCCACCCAGGCACTGACCAGCAAATTCGTACCCAACATGCTCGCTGGCGGCAAAGCGGTCGGCGTGTTCCTGCATGCGCTGCGCCTGCCCGACGGTTCAGGCTACAAAGTGATCCTCGAAGCCGCGCCAGAGGCCATGTACAGCACCGATACGGCGGAATCCTGTGCGGCCATGAGTAAAGTGGTCGAGCGTTATGTCGGGGCCTACCCGAGCCAGTACATGTGGAGCATGAAGCGCTTCAAGAAGCGGCCACCGGGTGAAGAGCGCTGGTACTGACTTACCTGGCACACTCTGTGGATAACCTTGTAGGAGCGAGCTTGCTCGCGATGGACGTTAACGATGATGCGGGCTGCCTGGTTGAACGCGGCGCCCTTGCATCCATCGCGAGCAAGCTCGCTCCTACATGTATCCACCACCCGTTCTCAAGGGCGCAGAAGATGTCCGAACATCGCAAGTCATTCCGCATCAAGATCAGTCACGAAAACATCGGCGAATGCCTGGGCCAGACGCGCAACCTGTCGACCACCGGCGTTTACGTCAAGCATCCGAAACTGTCGGCGTTGCCCCGGGGCGCGGTGGTCTACGGGCAGGTGCAAGACTTACCCACAGGCGCACCGCGGGTACGCATGGAAGTGGTGTTGGTGGATGCCGAAGGGATTGGCTTGCGCTATCTCTGAGCTGTGCGATCCAGCTTTTTCAGAAACACTGTCATTTCCTTTTCTGCCTGCTTGTCGCCATGGTTGCGAGCGGCTTCCAGGCCTTGTTCCCAGGCTTGGCGCGCGGCCGCAACGTCCGCCAGCGCCAGATGGGCCTTGCCCAGCAGTTTCCACGCCGCCGAATACTTCGGATCGAATTCGACGCAGCGCTGAAAATGCTCCGCCGCCTTGGCGTTCTCCCCCAGATCCAGATAACCCTTGCCCAGGCCGAAGCGCAGCAATGAGTTATCCACACCCTTGGCGAGCATTTTTTCCAGGGATTCGATCATCGGTGGATTCCTTTTTGAGGTAGGTCGGTTAGAGGTCAGGTGCCAGTCCGACCGCTATCGCGAGCAAGCTCGCTCCCACAGGGGCTTTGTGATCGACATATAACCAATGTGGGAGCGAGCTTGCTCGCGATGAGGCCAGTCTGATCACCGAAAAATCCGGATCAGAAGAAGCTCAACCCCACATGGAACAACTTCTCCACATCGCGAATATGTTTTTTATCCACAAGGAACAGAATCACATGGTCGCCTGCTTCGATCACAGTGTCATCGTGGGCGATGATCACTTCTTCGTCGCGGATAATCGCACCGATGGTGGTGCCCGGCGGCAGGCCGATATTCTCGATGGCCTTGCCGATCACTTTGCTTGATTTCGCATCGCCGTGGGCAATCGCCTCGATGGCCTCTGCCGCGCCACGGCGCAGTGAGTGCACGCTGACGATGTCGCCACGGCGTACGTGGGCCAGCAAGGTGCCGATGGTCGCCAGTTGCGGGCTGATGGCGATGTCGATGTCGCCGCCCTGGATCAGATCGACATAGGCCGGGTTGTTGATGATGGTCATCACCTTCTTCGCACCGAGACGCTTGGCCAGCAGCGACGACATGATATTGGCTTCGTCGTCGTTGGTCAGGGCGAGGAACAGGTCGGCGTCGGCGATGTTCTCTTCCAGCAGCAGGTCGCGGTCCGAGGCGCTGCCCTGCAACACCACGGTGCTGTCGAGGTGGTCCGAGAGGTGACGGCAGCGTGCCGGGTTCATCTCGATGATCTTTACCTGATAACGGCTTTCGATGGCCTCGGCCAGACGCTCGCCGATCTGCCCGCCACCGGCGATGACAATACGTTTGTAGGTTTCGTCGAGACGGCGCATTTCGCTCATGACCGCGCGAATGTTCGCTTTGGCGGCGATGAAAAACACCTCGTCGTCGGCCTCGATCACGGTATCGCCCTGGGGTAGGATCGGCCGGTCGCGGCGGAAAATGGCGGCCACGCGGGTTTCGACGTTCGGCATGTGTTCACGCAGCTGTCGCAGTTGCTGGCCCACCAGCGGCCCGCCGTAATAGGCGCGAACCGCGACCAGTTGTGCCTTGCCTTCGGCGAAGTCGATCACCTGCAAGGCGCCCGGATGCTGGATCAGACGCTTGATGTAGTTGGTGACCACTTGTTCCGGGCTGATCAGCACGTCCACCGGAATCGCTTCATTCTGGAACAACTGCTCTTCGCGGGTCAGGTACGCGGCCTCACGAACCCGGGCGATCTTGGTCGGGGTGTGGAACAGGGTATGGGCGACTTGGCAGGCGACCATGTTGGTTTCGTCGCTGTTGGTCACGGCGACCAGCATGTCGGCGTCGTCGGCACCGGCCTGGCGCAGCACGGTCGGAAACGAACCGCGGCCCTGCACCGTGCGGATGTCCAGGCGGTCGCCAAGGTCGCGCAGGCGTTCGCCGTCGGTGTCGACCACGGTTATATCGTTGGCTTCGCTGGCCAGGTGTTCCGCCAGCGAACCGCCGACCTGTCCTGCGCCGAGGATGATGATTTTCATCCAGTCACTCCATTGAATCCGTTTAACCGCGTGCGGCGGCGATCTTGATCAGCTTGGCGTAGTAGAACCCGTCGTGGCCGCCTTCCTGGGCCAGCAACTGGCGACCATGGGGCTGCTTGATACCGGCCGCCGTGGCGAGGTCCAGTTCACGGGCGCCCGGCGTGCGGGCGAGGAACGCTTCGATGACTTCGGTGTTCTCGGTCGGCAGCGTTGAGCAGGTGGCGTATAGCAGAATGCCGCCGACTTCCAGGGTGTTCCACATGGCGTCGAGCAACTCGCCTTGCAGCAGCGCCAGCGCGGCGATGTCGTCGGGCTGGCGGGTCAGCTTGATGTCCGGATGACGACGGATCACGCCCGTCGCCGAGCATGGCGCGTCCAGCAGAATGCGCTGGAACGGCTTGCCGTCCCACCACGCCTGAGTGTCGCGGCCGTCGGCGGCAATCAGTTCGGCGCTCAGTTTCAGGCGTTCGAGGTTTTCCCGCACCCGCACCAGACGCTTGGCTTCCAGGTCTACCGCCACCACCCCGGCCAGCTTTGGCTCGGCTTCGAGAATATGACAGGTCTTGCCGCCGGGTGCGCAGCAGGCGTCCAGTACCCGTTGGCCCGGTGCCAGATCGAGCAGATCAGCGGCCAGTTGTGCCGCTTCGTCCTGCACGCTGATCCAGCCCTCGGCGAAACCCGGCAGGCTGCGCACGTCGGCGGCGGCTTCGAGCACGATACCGTCACGGCTGTACACACAGGGTGTGGCGGCGATACCGGCGTCGGTCAGCAAACCGAGGTAAGCATCCCGGCTGTGATGGCGACGGTTGACCCGCAGGATCATTGGCGGATGCGCGTTGTTGGCGGCGCAGATGGCTTCCCATTGCTCTGGCCAGAACGCCTTCAGGGATTTCTGCAGCCAACGCGGGTGGGCGGTGCGCACCACCGGATCGCGTTCCAGTTCGGCGAAAATCGTTTCGCTTTCGCGCTGAGCGTTACGCAGGACAGCGTTGAGCAAGGCCTTGGCCCATGGTTTTTTCAACTTGTCGGCGCAACCGACCGTCTCGCCAATCGCGGCATGGGCCGGGACGCGGGTGTAGAGCAACTGATAGAGGCCGACCAGCAGCAGCGCCTCAACATCGGCATCGGCAGCCTTGAACGGCTTTTGCAGCAACTTGGCCGCCAGCGCCGACAAACGTGGCTGCCAGCGTGCGGTGCCGAACGCCAGGTCCTGGGTGAAGCCGCGATCACGGTCCTCGACCTTGTCCAACTGCGTTGGCAGTGAACTGTTGAGCGAGGCTTTTCCGTTCAGGACGGCGGCAAGTGCCCTGGCGGCGGCCAGACGCGGATTCATTGAGCGTCCGCCGCTTGACCGAGGACAGTGCCAGTGGCGAATTTCTCACGGCGGCTGTTGAACAGGTCGCTGAAGTTCAGCGCCTTGCCACCGGGCAATTGCAGACGGGTCAGGCACAACGCCTGCTCGCCGCACGCGACGATCAGGCCGTCCTTGCTGGCGCTGAGGATTTCACCGGGTGCACCTTTGCCTTCGGCCAGGTTCGCGGCCAGCACTTTCAGGGCTTCGCCATTCAAGGTGCTGTGGGTGATCGGCCATGGGTTGAATGCACGCACCAGACGCTCCAGCTCAACCGCCGGGCGACTCCAGTCGATGCGAGCTTCGTCCTTGTTCAATTTGTGCGCGTAGGTGGCGAGGCTGTCGTCCTGCACTTCGCCTTCCAGCGTACCTGCGGCGAGACCGGCAATCGCCTGAACCACGGCCGGTGGACCCATTTCGGCCAGACGGTCGTGAAGGCTGCCGCCAGTGTCTTCGGCGCTGATCGGCGTGGTGACTTTAAGCAGCATCGGCCCGGTGTCGAGGCCGGCTTCCATGCGCATCACGGTCACGCCGCTTTCGGCATCCCCTGCTTGCACGGCACGCTGGATCGGTGCCGCACCACGCCAGCGCGGGAGCAGCGAAGCGTGGCTATTGATGCAACCCAGGCGCGGAATGTCCAGCACCACTTGCGGCAGGATCAGGCCGTAGGCGACAACCACCATCAAGTCCGGTTTCAGCGCGGCCAGTTCGGCTTGCGCGTCTTCGTTGCGCAGGGTTGGCGGCTGCAACACCGGGATGTTGTTCTCCAGAGCAAGCTGCTTGACCGGGCTCGGCATCAGTTTTTGCCCGCGACCGGCCGGACGATCCGGTTGGGTGTAGACCGCGACGATCTCGTAAGGGCTGCTCAGCAGGGCCTTGAGATGTTCGGCGGCGAATTCCGGGGTGCCGGCAAAGACAATGCGCAGTGGCTCAGTCATGGGTGACGTCTCTTGAAAAGAAAAAGGCTTGCCGCAGCAAGCCTTTGAAGATGGGCATCAGGCGTTCTGGCGATGAAGCTTTTCCAGTTTTTTCTTGATGCGGTCGCGTTTGAGCGTGGACAGGTAATCGACGAACAATTTGCCATTGAGGTGGTCGCATTCGTGCTGGATACACACCGCGAGCAAATCTTCGGCGATCAGTTCGTATGGCTTGCCGTCGCGGTCCAGCGCCTTGACCTTGACCCGTTGCGGGCGATCGACGTTTTCGTAGAAGCCCGGCACCGACAGGCAGCCTTCCTGGTACTGGCCCATGTCATCGGTCAGCGGTTCGAGCTCGGGGTTGATGAACACTCGCGGCTCGGTGCGGTCTTCGGAGAGGTCCATCACGACGATACGTTTGTGCACGTTGACCTGGGTAGCGGCGAGGCCGATGCCAGGCGCTTCATACATTGTTTCAAACATGTCGTCGACCAACTGACGCACTTCGTCGTCCACTACGGCCACTGGCTTGGCGATAGTGCGCAGACGCGGATCAGGGAATTCGAGGATGTTTAAAATGGCCATAAGCTTGATCAGTGCACGTGTGAAGTAAGGTCGGGTCGATGGCCTGGCGGGTCCGAAGAAATGCAGGCTACCGTTGTAAAACGTAGCTCCCTTCTGTTGACAAGCAAGTTTTGACAAGCAAGCCGGGAGCGAGCCACTGACGGCTCTGGCGTTTCACGCGAATGCACATAATAAAGGGATTCACCGCATGAGGAAATCACTACTCGCCCTGCTGCTCCTGGCTTCGGCAGGCTGGGCGTACGGGCAGGTGCAACTTCGGGAAGATATTCCCACCATAAAGCTGTCGCCTCAGGTTCGCAGCAGCCCGGTGACCGAGGTTATCCCCAGCATTGCGCTCAAATCGATCAACAGCTTTCTGCTGAGCAACCGCATCGTCGACAAGGCCGAGGATTTCACCAAGGCGCCTTACATCGTCGCTGGTGATTCCGAGCGGGTGCTCAGCGGCGCGGGTGACCGCATCTTTGCCCGCGGCCATTTCGATCCGGCAAAACCGGCGTACGGTATCTTCCGCCAAGGCAAGGTCTACACCGATCCGCAGAGCAAGGAAATCCTGGGGATCAACGCCGACGACATCGGCGGCGGCGATGTCGTGGCCATCGAAGGTGACGTCGCCACCCTTGAGTTGCAACGCACGACCCAGGAAGTTCGCCTCGGCGATCGCTTGTTCAGCGGTGAAGAACACGCGATCAACTCGACCTTCACGCCCAGCGCACCGAGCCACGACATCAACGGTTTGATCATCGATGTTCCGCGCGGGGTCACGCAGATCGGCGAGTTGGACGTGGTTACCCTGAACAAGGGGCAGCGCGACGGTCTGGTCGAAGGCAATTTGCTGGCAGTGATGAAAACCGGTGAAACAGTGCGGGACCGGATCACCGGCCAGCCATTGAAAATTCCCGATGAGCGCGCCGGTCTGCTGATGGTTTTCCGTACCTACGACAAACTCAGTTATGGGCTGGTGCTCAGCGCTTCGCGCTCGCTGTCGGTGATGGACAAGGTACGAAATCCGTAAGAGTGCTTCACAAGTTACCAACAGAGTTATCCACAGCTTATTCCCGTTTGTACGGGTGCTCATAACGATCAAGGATGATCCATGTCGCTGTCTGCCGTTACACCGGTTTCCCCCGCGGAACTGGAAGCTCGTTTACGTTTGCACCGTTTGCCGGAACTCGGCCCGGCGCGTTTCAAGAAATTGCTCGAAGCCTTCGGCTCGGCATCCAAAGCCCTCAGTGCACCTGCCAGTGCCTGGCGCGCGCTGGGCTTGCCACTGACCTGTTCCGAGGCCAGGCGTAGCGCTGAGATCCGAGACGGCGCCAGTCATGCATTGGCGTGGCTGGAGCATCCGACCCAGCATTTACTGATGTGGGACCAACCGGACTACCCGGCACTGCTGGCACAAATCAGCGATGCACCACCGCTGTTATTTGTCGCCGGCGATCCCGGCATTCTGGAAAAACCGCAACTGGCGATGGTCGGCAGCCGTCGCGCTTCCCGGCCGGGGATGGACACCGCTGCCGCGTTTTCCCGGAGCCTGGCGGGTGCCGGTTTTGTCATTACCAGCGGCCTGGCCTTGGGCATTGACGCCGCCGCACATCAGGCCGCATTGGACATTGGCGGGCAAACGGTGGGTGTGCTCGGCACGGGGCTCGAGAAGTTTTATCCACAGCGAAATAGACGCCTGGCGGACGCCATGATCGCTTCGGGCAGCGCAGTGCTTTCGGAGTTTCCGCTGGATGCCGGCCCCAGCGCCGGCAACTTCCCCCGGCGCAACCGGATCATCAGCGGTTTGTCCCTCGGGGTGCTGGTGGTCGAAGCCAGTGTCGCCAGCGGTTCACTGATCACCGCGAGGCTGGCGGCGGAACAGGGGCGCGAGGTGTTTGCGATGCCCGGGTCGATCCATCATCCCGGTGCCCGCGGCTGCCATCAGTTGATCCGTGACGGTGCGGTGCTGGTGGAAACCATCGAACATATCCTCGAAGCCTTGCGCGGCTGGCAACGAGTGTCGTTATCCACAGAATCCTTCACCCCTGAAACGACCCACCCCCTGTTGAAGTTGCTGCATGCCGCACCTCTGACCAGTGAAGCGCTGGCCGACGCAAGCGGCTGGACCTTGCCGAAAGTGCTGGCGGCGTTGACGGAACTGGAAATGGACGGTCGCGCTATTTGCGAAAGCGGGCGCTGGTTTGCACGGGTGAGCTAGGTTTTATAAACAAGATCGGTAAACTGCGCAGAGCCTTATTCTGGAGAGTTTTTCATGGTCAACAGTTGGCGTGTGCAACAAGCCGCGCAAGCAATTCGCGCCGGGGCGGTGATTGCCTACCCAACCGAAGCAGTCTGGGGCCTGGGTTGCGACCCGTGGGACGAGGAAGCGGTGGAGCGTCTGCTGCTGATCAAGGGGCGGTCCGAGGATAAAGGGCTGATCCTGGTCGCCGACAACATCCGTCAGTTCGATTTCCTCTTCGAAGACTTCCCCGAATTGTGGATGGACCGCATGGCCAGTACCTGGCCGGGACCGAACACCTGGCTGGTGCCGCACCAGAACCTGCTGCCGCAGTGGATTACCGGCGTGCATGAAACAGTGGCGCTGCGGGTCAGTGATCACCCACTGGTGCGGGACTTGTGCGCACTGGTCGGGCCGCTGGTGTCGACGTCGGCCAACCCGCAGGGACGCCCGGCGGCACGCACGCGGCTTCGCGTCGAGCAGTACTTCCGTGGGCAGGTGGATCTGGTGCTGGGTGGCAATCTGGGCGGGCGCAAGAACCCGAGCGTGATTCGCGATCTGGCGACCGGCAAGGTTGTGCGCCCGGATTAATACCGAGGCGCGCCCTTCGCGAGCAGGCTCGCTCCCACATTGGTTCTGTGTCGAACACAAATCCCCTGTGGGAGCGAGCCTGCTCGCGATGGCGTCAGTCAGGGCAACAGAACCACCGAACCCGTCGTACGCCGCGCCGACAACTCGGTCTGCGCCTTCGCCGCGTCAGCCAGTGGAAAACGCTGACTGATGTCCACGGTCAACTTGCCGTTGATGATCATCTCGAACAACTCGTCGGCCATGCGTTGCAGGTTCTCGGCGTTGTTCGCATAAGTGCCCAGGGTTGGCCGGGTCACGTACAGCGAGCCTTTCCCCGCCAGGATCCCCAGGTTCACGCCATCGACCGCGCCGGACGCATTGCCGAAACTCACCACCAGGCCACGCGGTGCGGCGCTGTCGAGCGAAGTCAGCCAGGTGTCCTTGCCAACGCCGTCGTACACCACCGGGACTTTTTTGCCGTCGGTCAATTCCAGCACGCGCTGGGCGACGTTTTCATGGCTGTAGTCGATGGTCGCCCAAGCGCCGTTGGCCTTGGCCAGTGCGGCTTTCTCGGGCGAACTGACCGTACCGATCAGCTTCACGCCCAAGGCCTTCGCCCATTGGCAGGCCAGAGAGCCTACCCCGCCGGCTGCGGCGTGGAACAGGATGGTTTCGCCACCCTTGAGTTCATAAGTCTGACGCAGCAGGTATTGCACGGTCAGGCCCTTGAGCATCACGCCTGCGGCCTGTTCGAAGCTGATTGCATCCGGCAGTTTCACCAGATTGGCCTCGGGCAACACATGAACTTCGCTATAGGCGCCCAGAGGGCCGCTGCCATAGGCCACGCGATCGCCGATCTTGAAGCGGGTCACGTCGCTGCCGACCGCCTCGACCACGCCCGCACCCTCCGAGCCAAGGCCCGATGGCAGGGATGGCGGTGGGTACAGGCCGCTACGGTAATAGGTGTCGATGAAGTTCAGGCCGATGGCCTTGTTGGTCACGCGCACTTCCTTCGGACCTGGTTCGGCGGGTTGATGATCCACATACTCGAGCACTTCGGGACCGCCATGGGCGCGAAACTGGATACGCTTTGCCATCAGAACTCTCCATAGGTCGTTTTACC
The DNA here is from genome assembly GCF_058986625.1 of Pseudomonas sp. GW821-FHT07G06. NCBI lineage: Bacteria > Pseudomonadati > Pseudomonadota > Gammaproteobacteria > Pseudomonadales > Pseudomonadaceae > Pseudomonas > Pseudomonas sp. GW821-FHT07G06. The sequence continues at coordinate 47,278 of NZ_JBYSVW010000003.1, read as the reverse complement.
AAGCGTCCTATCGGACTCCTAAGCTTGATTTTCGTCAACTGCGAAGGGGTAACTTGCGATGTTATGCTACGCGCCCATTTGCGCAGGCTGAGCTCCAATGGAGCGCCGCGTTGTTTTGCCCGATTCAAGGTGATGACATGACGACCCGCACCGAGGCCGTAAAAGCCTACCTGCTCGACCTGCAAGACCGTATCTGCGCCGCCCTGGAAGCCGAAGACGGTGGCACGCAATTCGTCGAAGACGCCTGGACCAGGCCGGCCGGCGGTGGCGGTCGCACCCGCGTGATTGAAAACGGCACGGTGATTGAAAAGGGTGGCGTGAACTTTTCCCACGTCTTCGGCAGCGGTCTCCCACCCTCAGCCAGCGCCCACCGGCCGGAACTGGCGGGCCGTGGCTTTGAAGCCCTGGGTGTGTCGCTGGTGATTCACCCGCACAACCCCCATGTGCCGACTTCCCACGCCAACGTGCGCTTTTTCATCGCTGAAAAAGAAGGTGAAGAACCGGTCTGGTGGTTTGGCGGCGGCTTCGACCTGACCCCGTATTACGGCAACGAAGAAGACTGCATCCACTGGCATCGCATCGCCGAGCAGGCCTGTGCGCCGTTCGGCCCGGACGTCTACCCGCGTTACAAGGCCTGGTGCGACAGCTACTTCCACATCAAGCATCGTCACGAGCCGCGTGGCATCGGCGGGTTGTTTTTCGACGACCTGAACGAGTGGGATTTCGACACCAGCTTCGCCTTCATGCGTGCCATCGGTGACGCGTACATCGATGCTTACCTGCCGATCGTGCAGCGCCGCAAGAACGACGCGTTCACGGCTAAACAGCGCGAGTTTCAGGAGTTCCGCCGTGGCCGCTACGTTGAATTCAACCTGGTCTACGACCGCGGCACGTTGTTCGGCCTGCAATCGGGCGGGCGTACCGAGTCGATCTTGATGTCGCTGCCACCGCAAGTGCGCTGGGGCTACGACTGGAAGGCTGAGCCTGGCAGCGAAGAAGCGCGCCTGACCGAGTACTTCCTGCAGGACCGCGATTGGTTGGCTGAAGCTTGAACGAGGAATCCTGATGGACCGTTATGTCGTATTCGGTAACCCGATTGGCCACAGCAAATCGCCGTTGATCCACCGTCTGTTCGCCGAGCAGACCGGGCAAAAGCTGGACTACAACACAATGCTGGCGCCACTCGACGACTTTTCCACCTGTGCCCGGACGTTTTTCCTCGAAGGACGCGGCGCCAACGTGACGGTGCCATTCAAGGAAGAAGCCTATCGGCTGGCGAACAGCCTGACGGCGCGGGCGCAGCGCGCCGGTGCGGTCAATACCTTGAGCAAACTGGCCGATGGCAGCCTGCTGGGCGACAACACCGACGGTGCCGGGCTGGTGCGGGACCTGACGGTCAACGCCGGATTCAGCCTCAAGGGCAAACGTATCCTGCTGCTCGGCGCTGGCGGCGCGGTGCGCGGTGCCCTGGAGCCGCTGCTGGCCGAGCAGCCGGTTTCGGTGATCATCGCCAACCGTACGGTGGACAAGGCCGAGTTGCTGGCGGAACTGTTCTGCGATCTGGGGCCGGTTTCGGCCAGTGGCTATGACTGGTTGCAGGAATCGGTGGACCTGATCATCAACGCGACCTCCGCGAGCCTCACGGGCGATGTGCCTCCAATTGCGCCCAGCCTGATCGAACCGGGCAAAACGGTGTGCTACGACATGATGTACGGCAAGGAGCCGACCTCGTTCTGCCGCTGGGCCAGCGAACACGGGGCTGCGGTGGCGATGGATGGCTTGGGGATGCTGGCCGAGCAGGCCGCGGAGGCGTTTTTCCTGTGGCGCGGCGTGCGACCGGATACAGCGCCGGTGTTGGCGGAGTTGCGTCGGCAGTTGGCCCTTTAACTTCAAAGATCGCAGCCTTCGGCAGCTCCTACAGACATTCACAAAACCTTGTAGGAGCTGCCGAAGGCTGCGATCTGTTTAATCCTCAAACCGGATCGGGCATTTCTCCGCGCCTTCGAGCTTCCTCAGCTCTTCTACCACCTGCGGCCGGGCCCGGCGCAAGGTCAGGCTGCGGTCCTGGCGCAGCAATCGTCGCGCTTCCTGGTGCAGCATTTCCACCCCTGAGTAATCGATGAAGTTGATCTGCTGCGCCTCGATCACCACGCGCGCGCCGTGCATGCGTTGCAGGCGTACTTGCAGGTAGTGGCTGGCACCGAAAAAGATCGAACCGCCGACCCGCAGAATGTCCTCCTCACCATCACGTACATGCTGCACCCGTGGCTGGGATGTGCGTTTGAGATAGAAAAAAAGCGAGGCCAGTACGCCGGCGTAGATCGCCGTCTGCAATTCCAGCAGCAGCGTAGCGACGCAGGTCAGCGCCATGACCACGAACTCGGCGCGGCTGACCCGCAACAATGCGCGAATGCCGCGATGGTCCACCAGGCCCCAGGCGATCAACAGAATGCTGCCGGCCATGGCCGGGATCGGGATGTGTTCGATCAACCGCGCGCCGAATATGGCGAACATCGCCACCCACAGTGCCGAAAAAATCCCCGCCAGCGGTGAGCAGGCGCCGGCCTCGTAGCTGAGACCCGAGCGGGTGAAGGAGCCAGCAGACAGCGAACCGGAAAAAAACGCGCCGACCATGTTCGACAAGCCCTGGGCGCGAACTTCCTGGTTGGCGTCGAGCAGTTGCTGCGAACGTGCCGAAATCGAGCGGGCAATCGACAGGCTGGTGACCAGCCCGAGCATGCCGACCGCCACGGCGCTGGGCAGCAGGCGCAGGATCAGATCGAGATCCAGTGGCAACGGACTGAAAGGCGGCAGCTTGCCGGTGAAGGCGCTGACCAGTTGCACGTGCCCGAGCATCGATGGCCAGAGCCAGACCAGCAATCCGCCAAGGATCAGGGTGATCAATAGCGTCGGCCAGCGTGGCAGCAGGAGTTTGAGGATCACGCCCACCACCACGGTCGCCAGCCCCAGCGCCAGCGAAGGTTTGTCGATTTCGCCGATATGGCGCAACAACGTGATGAAACTGTCCAGCGCGGTGGCTTGGCTGGGTAAGTCCAGTCCCAGCAGGTTAGGCAATTGACCGATGGCAATCACCACGGCAGCACCCAGGGTGAAGCCGAGTACCACCGAGTGCGAGACGAAATTCACCAGCGCACCAAACCGCAGCAAACCCAACAGCCATTGAAAGATGCCGGCCAGGAAGGTGAGCAACAGGATCACGGTGACGTAGTCCTGCGTCGCCGGAACGGCCAGAGGACTGACGCTGGCGTAGAGGACAATCGAGATGGCCGCCGTAGGGCCGCAGATCAAATGCCACGACGAGCCCCAGAGGCAGGCGATCAGCACCGGGATGATTGCGGCATAGAGGCCGTATTCCGGAGGGAGGCCGGCAATCAGCGCGTAGGCAATGGATTGCGGCAACGCGAGAATCGCGCCGCTGAGGCCGACGACCAGGTCGCGCCCGATGCTGGCGCGGGTTTGCTTGGGCAACCAACTGAGGAATGGAAAGAGTGAATGGCGGCTTGGCAGGGCCATGGGGCCTCTCGGTGAATAAACGGCGCAATATGTCAGGGTGGTGGGTCAGAAACAGTAGTGCAAGGGCGACTATTGAATCGCGGGCAAGCCCGCTCCCACAAGGATCTCCGAAAACCTGTGGGAGCGGGCTTGCCCGCGATGGCGTCCTTGAGCCTTACAACTTGGCTTTGACCGCCGGCAGCGCGTCCTTGCCATCCACGGTCTTCACTCCATCAAGCCACTTGTCCAACACCGCGGGGTTGGCCTTGATCCATGCCTTGGCGGCGTCGGCGTTACTGACCTTGTTGTTCACCACCTCGGCCATGATGCTGTTTTCCATATCCTGGGTGAAGCTCAGGTTGGTCAGCAGCTTGCCGACGTTCGGGCAGGCCTGTGCATAACCTTTGCGGGTCAGTGTGTGCACGCTGCCGGTGTCACCGAAGTACTTCTCGCCGCCCTTGAGGTAATGCATCTTCAGTTGCACGTTCATCGGGTGCGGGGTCCAGCCGAGGAAGGTCACGAATTTCTGCTTTTTCACCGCGCGGGACACTTCCGCCAGCATGGCTTGCTCGCTGGACTCGACCAGTTTCCACTGGCCCATGTCGAAATCATTTTTCTTGATGATCTCTTGCAGCGAGATGTTCGCCGGTGCGCCGGAGCCGATGCCGTAGATCTTGCGATCGAACTTGTCGGCGTATTTGTTCAGGTCGGCAAAGTTATGCACACCCGCGTCCCACACATAGTCTGGAACGGCAAGGGTGAATTCGGTGCCGTCGAGGTTCTTCGCCAGTTGTGTGACATCGCCGTTGGCGACGAATTTGTCGTAGAAGCCCTGCTGCGCCGGCATCCAGTTACCCAGGAACACATCGACCTGGCCATCCTTGAGCCCGCCAAAAGTAATCGGCACCGCGAGGGTGTCGACCTTGGCCTTGTAGCCCATGCCGTCCAGCAGAAACCCGGTGATAGCGTTGGTCGCGGCGATGTCGCTCCAACCCGGGTCGGCCATCTTCACGGTCTCGCAACTCTGATCGGCAAACGCCGATGCACTGCCCAGAGCCAGGAGCCCGACCGTCAGTACTGTGGATAACCTTTGCATGGACTTCCCCTTAACGTTATTGGTTTTGGCAGGGTTGTGGATAACGTGCTTTACGTTCCAGATCGTCGAGGTCGATGTGGTTGCGCATGTATTGCTGACTGGCGTCCACCAGCGGCTGGTGATCCCAGCTCTTCAGCTTGCCGAGGGTCAGCGCCTCGGCCACGAAACGCCGGCGCCGCTGGCTGGCGAGCACCTGCTGGTGGATTGCCGGAATATTCCATTTCGCCCGCGCCTCAGCGAGAAAATCGTCGAACAACTGGCGATGTTGCGGCGAATGGCTGAGTTCTTCCAGTTCGTGAGGGTCATTGTGTACGTCGAAGAGCAGACAAGGGTCGTCTTCGCTGTAGATGAATTTATAGGCACCGCGGCGGATCATCATCAGCGGGCTGATGGTGCCTTCGGCCATGTATTCGCCAAACACTTCATCGTGGCCACCCTGCCCTTGCAGGTGCGGCACCAGCGAACGGCCATCCAGCGGCAAGCCCGGTTCCAGCGAGCCGCCGGCCAGTTCGACGAATGTCGGCAGCAGGTCCGCCGTGGAAACACTGGCGCTGACCCGACCAGCCCCGAACTGCGCCGGTGCGCTGATCAGCAGCGGCACCCGTGCGGCCATTTCATACCAGTGCATTTTGTACCAGAGGCCGCGCTCGCCGAGCATGTCGCCGTGGTCACCGGAAAACACGATGATGGTGTCTTCGATCAGCCTGGTATCTTCAAGGGTTTGCAGGAGTTTGCCGACGTTGCTGTCGATATAGCTGCACGCGCCGAAATAGGCACGACGGGCATCGCGGATCTTATCCACAGGCAGTGGCTTGTCCCACAGGTCATAGACCTTGAGCAACCGCTGCGAGTGCGGATCGAGGTCATGCGGGTCCGGGGTTGCAGGCAGCGGGATATCGGCATCGTCGTACAAATCCCAGAAAGCCTTGGGAATCGTGTACGGATCGTGTGGGTGAGTCATGGAAACGGTCAGGCAGAACGGCTGGTCGCCCTCCTCGCGGATATGGTCGAACAGGTACTGCTGGGCCTTGAATACAACCTCTTCGTCGAAATCCAGCTGGTTGGTGCGCACGCAGGGTCCGGCTTGCAGAACCGAGGACATGTTGTGGTACCAGGTCGGACGCACGTCCGGTTCATCCCAGTTCACTGCCCAGCCGTAGTCGGCCGGGTAGATGTCGCTGGTCAGGCGTTCTTCGTAGCCATGCAACTGGTCCGGCCCGCAGAAATGCATCTTGCCCGACAGGGCGGTGCGGTAGCCGAGGCGGCGTAAATAATGGGCATAGGTCGGTACGTCGGCGGGGAAGTCGGCGGCGTTGTCGTAGGCGCCGATCTTGCTCGGCAACTGGCCGCTGACCAGGGTGAAACGCGACGGCGCGCACAGGGGGCTGTTGCAATAAGCCGAGTCGAACACCACGCCTTGTGCGGCGAGGCGGCTGAGATTGGGTAACTTGATGGGCGATGGACCGTAGAACGGCAACATTGGCGCGGCCATTTGATCGGCCATGATGAAAAGAATGTTCTTGCGCTTCATGTGATCGCGGCATTCCATAGTGGATGTTTATGCGAGAGTGCTGGCTTCGAGAATGGAACCCAAGCTCTTCGCGGTAAAGCCCATGCACGGCAATGACTAGGATAAGCACAGCTTATGTATGACGCCCTTGGTGACCTGTCACTGGATCTGCTTCGAGCCTTCGAAGCGGCAGCCCGTCAGCGCAGCTTCACCGCGGCGGCGGTTGAACTCGGCACCACGCAGCCGGCCATCAGTCAGCAGATCAAGCGCCTTGAAGAACAACTGGCGACCCGATTGTTCGACCGCATTTATCGCGGTATCGAGTTGACTGAGGCCGGGCTGATACTTTTTCAGCAGGTTCAGCTCGGATTGCAGAATATCGACGCAGGATTGAGCGCAATCAGTGCCCAGCAACAGCATGAGGTGCTGCAGGTGGCCACGGATTTTGCCTTCGCCGCCTATTGGTTGATGCCGCGTCTGCACCGCTTTCACGCGGCCAATCCGCAGGTGGATGTCAGCCTGGTCACCAGTGAACGCAGCCATAACATGCTACGTACCGATATCGACGTGGCTGTACTGTTTGGCGATGGCCGCTTCAAACAGGGTGAAAGCCATTGGCTGTTCAGTGAGGAAGTGTTTCCGGTGTGCAGCCCGCAGTTGCTGGGTGAGCGTTCCCTGCCCTTGCCCCCCCAGGCATTGCTCGAGTTTCCGTTGCTGCATCTGCGTGGGGAAAACAGCAGTAACTGGTTCGACTGGAGTGGTGTATTCCGCGAGTTGGGCATCACCTCGCCCCCGGCACCCGGTCAACTGCGTTTCGACAATTACACCTTGCTGATTCAGGCAGCGATTGGTGGTCAGGGCGTGGCCATCGGCTGGCGCCACCTTGTGGATAACTTGCTGGCGCAAGGGTTGTTGTGTCGACCGATCGGCGAAACGGTGATTTCCCGGCTGGGCTATTACGTGGTTTTGCCCCAGCGTAAACGGCGCGGAGTGTTGATCCAGCAGTTTGTGGATTGGTTGATGGCTGAACAGGCGGGTAGCGCGGAGTCGTTGACGGGGTTGGCGTTTCCTTCGATTGCGGTTTGAGTGTTAAAAGATCGCAGCCTGCGGCAGCTCCTACAGGAGCAGCCAATTCAAGGTTCCGAGGTCTCGATGAAACTGACGTGCTCGCCGATGTGCAGTTTCAGGTGCAATTCATCGGCAATGCCCACGGCGGTGCGGGCTAGTCGTCCGAGCGGTTCGGCCAGCCCCGGCTCGAGGTTGCCGCCGGGTTTGGCGAAATGTTCGATGGTCAGCCCCGGTACCCCGCGCGGTTCGTTAACCAGCGTCCACTGCAAAGGACTGCTTTGCAGTGCCTCGCGGATTTCCTCTGCGGCGTGACGTTGCAGGCTGTCCTCGAGCTCCGGCTCGTCCAGCACCCCGAAATCTCCCACCAGAAACAGCCGGGCAACGCCTGCCCCGTGCAGGCCTTCAATCAAGGCGTCGACTGCCAGCACTTGCTCGACCGGACCCGGTACGATGGTTTTTTCCACGTGTTCGCTGTTGAACGGTAAGCCAGGAGCGTCCAGCAAACAGATGACCACGGAGCTGCCGGCCACACTCTGCTTGACCCGTTGCGCGTCGAACAGGTCGCCAGTCTTGGTGCGCAGCCCCGGACGGGGTGCCAGCGCATTGAGGTCATCGAGAATCGCGATCACTTCATGCTGGCGTCGCAGCATTTCAGCCATCAGCGCACTGCCCAGGCTACTCATGGCACCATAAAGCACCACTTTCACAACGGGGGTTTCGGCATTTTTCATGGCTGGACCCTTTTTTCCAGCGTCTATATGACGTGAGACCCGCAGGCAACGGCGAGGGTTCGAACAGCTTTCAGAGGGATTGCAATGCAGCAGATCACGGGCTATCACGCCCATGTTTACTTCGATGCCGACTCGATCGGACAGGCGCGGGCCCTGTGTGAGCAGGCGGCGCAATTGTTTCCAGTGAAAATGGGCCGTGTGCATGAGCGCCCGGTCGGTCCGCACCCGGACTGGAGCTGCCAGTTGGCGTTCGAGCCGCAGGTGCTGGGCGACGTGCTGCCGTGGCTGGCGCTCAATCGCAAGGGGCTGGTGGTGTTTTTACACCCGGACACTGGCGACGATCTGCGCGATCACACCGAGCATGCGATCTGGATGGGCGCGATTCGACCGCTGGATCTGTCTATTTTTTGATCAGAGTGTTTCTTCAGCCTCGCCGGGCAAGTGTTCGTCCAGATGCAGCCACGGCAAGCGGCTGTCGGTCCAGATGTGCCGCTGCGCCGGTGCCTGCTCGGGGTGGTCGAGGGTGGCGATGGTCAGGTCGATGCTGTCCGGGCTCAGGTGCGTTACCACCGCCAGTTGCGCCCCGCAGTGACCGCAGAAATAACGTGCGCAGGTGGATGAAGAATCGTACCGCGACGGCGTCCCGGCCAGCCATTGAAAGGCGGATGCCGGCACGGTGATCCAGGTGGTCACGATGCCGCCGCTGACCCGTCGGCAAATCGAACAATGACAGTGGACGATATCGTGCAGTGGCCCGCTGAATTGATAGCGTAGTTGCCCGCAGTGGCAGCCACCGGTGTGAACGTTGTTCATGACATTCCTCCTGCTGCGTAATGACTGACGCCTTCGCGAGCAAGCCCGCTCCCACATTGGCTTTGTGTACGACACAGATCCAGTGTGGGAGCGGGCTTGCTCGCGAAGGCCGTAACCCGGTTCACCTCCCTGCCCCCGTCCGACGACCGGTCGTGCATCCGGTCAAAGCTTTCAATTGCGAAAGCTGGCTGAAAGCTTCCCCGATTAGGATCGCCGCCACTACCGGCAAAAGACCGGTGGCCAATGCGAGTGTTCGATTGCTCGAAAGGCCCATTTAACAACAACAATGGTGATTCTGATGTCCTCTTCTACCCGCCACTTCGCTGCGCCTCCGTCCGTACCTCTCGTGCTTCCCGTTCTGCGCTGATCCCGCCCGATCCGCCCATTCCCTAGCCGCGCTACGCCTGGAGTACTCCCATGCTGACTTTCCTTGGCTTCGCCATGGTCATCACGTTCATGTTCCTGATCATGACCAAGCGCCTGTCCGCGCTGATCGCCCTGATCCTCATTCCAATCATCTTCGCCCTGTTCGGCGGCTTCGGCCCCAAGATCGGCCCGATGATGCTAGAAGGCATCACCAAGCTCGCGCCGACCGGCGTGATGCTGATGTTCGCTATCTTGTATTTCGCCCTGATGATCGACTCCGGCCTGTTCGACCCGGCCGTGCGCAAGATCCTCAAAATGGTCAAGGGCGACCCGCTGAAAGTTTCGGTCGGCACCGCCGTACTGGCGCTCGTCGTTTCCCTCGATGGTGACGGCGCGACCACCTACATGATCTGCGTGGCCGCGATGCTGCCGCTCTACAGCCGCATCGGCATGAGCCCGCGGATCATGGCCGGCCTGATCATCCTCGCCGGTGGCGTGATGAACATGACCCCATGGGGCGGCCCGACCGCCCGTGCCGCCAGCGCACTGCACGTGGACCCGTCGGCTATTTTCGTCCCGATGATCCCGGCGATGCTGGCCGGTGTGGTGGCGATCCTGGCCATCGCCTACTTCTACGGCAAACGTGAGCGTGCGCGCCTGGGTGAACTGCACCTGGTGGGCGATGAAATCGACCACAGCGAAATCAGTGTTTCGCAGTTCCCGGATGCCCGTCGTCCGAAACTGATCTGGTTCAACGGCGCCCTGACGCTTGGCCTGATGTGCACCCTGATCGCCGGCCTGCTGCCGTTGCCGGTGTTGTTCATGGTGGCGTTCAGTATCGCCATGATCGTTAACTATCCTTGCCTGCAACAGCAGAAGGATCGCGTCGCGGCTCACGCCGGTAGCGTACTGGCCGTGGTCGGGCTGATCTTTGCGGCCGGCATCTTCACCGGTATCCTGTCGGGCACCGGCATGGTCGATGCCATGTCGAAAAGCCTGTTGTCGGTGATTCCGGATTTCCTCGGCCCGTACCTGGCGGTGATCACGGCGCTGGTAAGCATGCCGTTCACCTTCTTCATGTCGAACGATGCATTTTATTACGGCGTGTTACCGGTACTTGCCGAAGCCGCCAGTCATTACGGTATAACCGCGGTGGAAATGGCACGTGCCTCGATCGTCGGTCAGCCCGTCCACCTGTTGAGCCCGCTGGTTCCATCGACTTATCTGTTGGTGGCCCTGGCCGGTATCGATTTCGGTGACCACCAGCGCTTCACCCTGAAGTGGGCAGTGCTGGTTTGTATCTGCATACTGATTGCTGCACTGCTGTTGGGGACTTTCCCGATGTTCAGCACTCTATAAGCCCAAGACTCACCACTTCGGGTCCAGGCTTCGCTGTTTGAAGCCCGGGCCCTTTGTGGTTTAACAATCGCTCAAAGGAATACACATGGAATGGCTGACCAACCCTGAAATCTGGGTTGCCTTCTTTACCCTGACCGCCCTGGAAATCGTCCTGGGCATCGATAACATCATCATGATTTCGATCCTGGTCAGCCGCATGCCCAAACACATGCAGGCGCGCACCCGGATTTTCGGTCTGGCGCTGGCCATGATCACGCGAATCCTGCTGCTGCTGTCGATCACCTGGGTCATGCGCCTCACCGCCGACCTGTTCGAAGTGTTTGGCCAGGGTATTTCCGGACGTGACCTGATCCTGTTCTTCGGTGGTCTGTTCCTGCTGTGGAAGAGCTCGCAAGAGATGTATCACGCCCTGGAAGGTGAAGACGAAACCAACGAAGCGCCTTCGGGCAAGGGCGGCAACTTCCTCTACACCATCATCCAGATCGCGATCATCGACATCGTGTTCTCGCTGGACTCGGTCATTACCGCGGTCGGCATGGTCTCCCACGTGCCGGTCATGGTCGCGGCGATCATCGTGGCCGTGCTGGTGATGATGTGGGCTTCCGGCACCATCAGCGAGTTCATCGACAAGCACCCGTCGCTGAAGATGCTGGCGCTGTCGTTCCTGTTGATCGTCGGTACCGTGCTGATTGCCGAATCCCTGGATATGCATATTCCTAAAGGCTACGTCTATTTCGCCATGGCGTTCTCGCTGGCGGTGGAAGCGATCAATATCAAGATGCGCACGGCCATCGCGAAAAAGAAGAAACAGCAGGATCCGGTAAAACTGCGCAAGGACATTCCGGGCCAGTAACCCGGTAGCGCTAAATACGCAAAACCTGTGGGAGCGAGCTTGCTCGCGATGGCGGTCCGTCAGTCAACATCGATGTTGGATCTGATGGCCTCATCGCGAGCAAGCTCGCTCCCACAGTGCTTTGTGTGGCTGTAAGATCGCCGTTTTCATGACAGTTTTGTTTCAATCCCTTCTTTGGCTGTGCGATGCTGGCGCGCAGACCGTTAGCCAACTACAGCTTAAGTACAGAACGTAGAACGTCGCGCGGCACCGTTAACTTGCTCCTTTGGGGCGCTACACCACAGGGGGTCATTATGCTCACCCTGCTCAATTTGCTTTCCGCTGTGGCCCTGCTGATCTGGGGCACACACATCGTCCGAACCGGCATTCTGCGGGTCTACGGCACCAATTTGCGCCATGTCATCAGCCATAACATGGCCAACCGCTGGCTGGCTTTCGCCTCCGGGATCGCCGTGACGGCGATGGTCCAGAGCAGCAACGCCACTGCCATGCTCGTCACTTCCTTTGTCGGCCAGGGCCTGATGGCGCTGACCCCGGCGCTGGCCACCATGCTGGGTGCGGACGTCGGTACGGCGCTGATGGCACGGGTGCTGACGTTCGATCTGTCGTGGCTGTCGCCATTGCTGATTTTTGTCGGGGTGATTTTCTTTCTGTCGCGCAAGCAGACCCGGCTCGGGCAGTTGGGCCGTGTCGCCATTGGCTTGGGGTTGATCATTCTGGCGCTGCAACTGATTGTCGAGGCGGCGCATCCGATTACCCATGCCAAAGGGGTGAAGGTGATTTTCGCTTCGCTCACCGGCGACATCCTGCTCGACGCCCTGGTTGGCGCGCTGTTCGCGATGATTTCCTATTCCAGCCTGGCCGCCGTGCTGCTGACCGCGACCCTGGCGGGTGCCAACGTGATCAGCCTGCCGGTGGCCATCGGGCTGGTGATCGGCGCCAATATCGGCAGCGGCATACTCGCCTTCCTCAGCACCAGCATGCAGAACGCCGCCGGTCGCCAAGTGGCGCTGGGCAGCCTGCTGTACAAACTGATTGGTCTTTTATTGATCATTCCGGTGCTCGACCCGCTGGTGCACTGGCTCGATGGTCTGGATTTCAGCCCTCAGGAAATGGTCATTGGCTTTCACCTGCTCTACAACACCGTGCGCTGCCTGATCCTGCTGCCCAGCCTCGAACCGATGGCCAGGTTTTGCGCCTGGGTGCTACCGGAGCGCCCGCTGGCCAATGGCACGGCCAAGCCCCGGCATCTTGACCCCACGGCATTGGTCACGCCCGGTCTGGCGCTGGCCAACGCGGCCCGGGAAACCTTGCGCATGGGCGACCTGATCGACAACATGCTCGAAGCCATGCTCGACGTGTTGCGTGGCAAGCAAACGGCCGTCACCCAGGAAGTCCGCCGCCTGAGCGACGATGTCGAAGCGCTCTACAGCGCGATCAAGTTGTACCTGGCGCAAATGCCCCGGGAAGACCTCAGCGATCAGGACAGCCGGCGCTGGGCGGAAATCATTGAGCTGGCGATCAACCTGAAGCTCTCCAGCGACTTGATCGAACGCATGCTGCGCAAGATTCAGCAGCAGAAAACCTCGCAGCGCCGGTCGTTTTCCGAAGTCGGGCTGGACGAACTGACCGGACTGCACACTCAGTTGATTTCCAGCCTGCGGCTCGGGATGTCTGTGTTTCTCAGTGGTGACCCGGAAAGTGCGCGCCAACTGGTGCGTGAAAAACGTCGTTTCCGTGCACAGGAACGGCGCCTGGCCCACGCTCATGTCAGCCGTTTACACCGTAAAATCGTGCAAAGTATCGAAACCAGCTCGTTGCACCTGGAGCTGATCGCCGACATGAAGCGTCTGAATTCTTTGTTTTGCAGCAGTGCCTACGTGGTGCTGGAAACATCGGACACCGGTGCGCTGGTGGTCGACGATTTGAGCGACATCACTCATTCACCCTGAACGTCCACAGTCGCCTGAAGTCTGTTGAACTTACGCTGGTCGTATGGAAGCTTGTTATGCGTTGTCTGTTGTTCGCCTGCCTGTTGCTTGGTTCACTCCCGTCATTCGCCCTGGATCGCTTCCAGGTCGAGGGCTACACGCTGCGCAACGGCTTGCAGTTGCTGCTCAAACCCGGCACTGATCGCGGGCATGTGGCAATCCGGCTGGTGGTCGGCGTTGGCCTGGACGATTTCGGCTGCGAAGAAAAGGAATTGCCGCATCTGCTGGAGCACCTGTTGTTCAGCGGCATCGACGCCAGTGGCGAAGGTGGCCTGGAGGAGCGCATGCAGGCCTTGGGCGGTGAGTGGAATGCCTTCACCAGCAATGCCGATACGACCTTCGTCATCGAGGCTCCGGCGAAAAACCAGCGCAAGGTGCTCGACCTGTTGCTGGCGCTGCTGACCCAGACCCGCTTCGACGACAGCGCCATCAACGCGGCCAAGCAAGTGGTCGAGCGTGAAGATGGCGGCCACTACTCGCACCTGCAACGCTGGCTCGATCGTCAGGACCTCGGCCACACGGCCAGCAACCAGTTGGCCGTCGAGTTGGGTCTCAAATGCCCGGAGCGTGCGCAAGTCGATGACCTGACCCGTGAACAACTGGAGCAGGTGCGCAAGGACTGGTATGCGCCGAACAACATGACCCTGATCGTGGTCGGCGATCTCGACAAGTTGCTGCCAGCCTATCTGGAGCGGGCGTATGGTGCGCTGGAAGCAATCACCCCCGGCGAGCATCCGCCACTGCCGCAGATCCAGGCCAGCGCCGCCCATGAGCGCACCTTGCCCCACGGTCTGGTCGGCAACGGCGCCAAGTTGCACTGGCTGGTGCCGGAGCCGGTGCTGGAAGATGGGCACGACCAAACCTTCGATTTACTCAAGGACTATCTGGATTGGGCGCTCTATCGCCAGCTGCGCCTGGCTCATGGTTTATCCTACGGCCCGTGGGCGGAACGCGAAGTGTTCGGCGGCGTGGGTTTCATGAGCCTCAATGCCGACCTTGAACGCGACGACGTGCCCGAGGCCGAACAAGTGCTCGATGACTTGAAGGCCGGACTGCTCAGAGACGGCCTCAATGCCGACACCTTCAACCGCCTGAAGCAGGCCGCGATCGCCCGCCAGGCCTGGGCTGTACAAGGCAACAGTGCGTTGGCCGACTACTACTGGAGCGCCATCGGCGACTACGAGGACGGCCGCTTCACTAATCCGGCCAAGGAGCTGCAGGGGGTGACGCTGGAAGAGGCGAACAAGGCCGTGCGTGAACTGCTGTTGCAGCCGGGGTATTTGCGGATCGAGAAGCCGTTGTTCAGCTATGACCAGTTGATGTGGTTGGTGGTTGGTGGGGCGGGCTTGATCGTGTTGATGCTGGTGGGCTGGCGTTTGCATCGCAGGAAGTAATTACTCTGTTTGGCAAGCAAACTCCTTGTGGGAGCGAGCTTGCTCGCGATAGCGGATTGTCAGCCGACAAAAATGTTGGATGTGCCGGCCTCATCGCGAGCAAGCTCGCTCCCACAGGTGGCGTGGTGTCACTGACCGTGAACCCTCGCCACAGCGCCACACCAGCGTTACCCTGTCGAGGTTTTTTCCTACAACCACTGTGAACCCGTCGAATGCAAAACCTGACCCGTTTCGTACAGCGCATCCTCGAATTGATGAAGCGCTACCCCGGGGTCATTGCGCTTGCCGGTTTCATCTCCGGGGTAGGCAGCTTCATCCTGGTCGATCGCCAGCAAGGCCTGGCGAGCTGGATCACCACCATCATGCTGATCAGCTGGATCTGGCTGATGCTGGAGAACAGCCTGACCAAGTTGTTCACGCGCATTTTCAAGCGCGAAATCCCGGAACCCTTGCTGCGTTATGCAACGCAGATGATCCATCAGGAAAGCCTGTTCTTTGTCCTGCCGTTCTTCTTCATCACCACGACGTGGAACAGCGGCCAGTTGTTTTTCACCGGGCTGCTGGGCGTCGCGGCACTGATTTCGATCATCGACCCGCTGTACTACAAGTGGCTGGCGCCACGACGCTGGGCATTTCTGGCCCTGCACACCCTGACCCTGTTCGCCGCGCTGCTCACCGCATTGCCGGTGATCATGCACCTGACCACCGCGCAAAGTTTCAAATGGGCGCTGGGAATCTCGGTGCTGCTGTCGTTCCCGAGCCTGGCGTCGATCTTCCCGATTCGTACCCTGCGCAGTGCGCTGGCGATTTTGAGTATCACGCTGGGCATTGGCGCCGTCGGGTGGGAGCTGCGCTCGTGGGTGCCACCGGCGACGCTGTGGATGACCGACGTGGCCATCAGTACGCAAATGCAGGACCGCACGCCTGGCGCCAGTCTCGACGAAGTCAGCGCCGAGCAGATCCGCAATGGCGGGCTTTACGCGTACACCGCGATCAATGCCCCGCGTGGCCTGGACGAGCGGATTTATCACGTCTGGCAGTTCAACGGCAAAGAGGTCGACCGTATCCCTCTGGATATTCGTGGCGGGCGCAAGGAAGGTTACCGGGCCTGGACCCACAAGCAAAATTTCCCGGGCAACCCGGCCGGCAAATGGCAGGTCCGGGTGCTGACCGAAGATGGCCAGGTCATCGGCGTGCTGCGTTTCAAGGTCACGGACAGCACAGCGATCAAAGAAAAGTAGTACGGTTCGTGCTATTACGTAGAGCTGCCTAATCACTGAACAAGCACGGAGCTTATGATCAGCAGCACGATGGCCGGCAATGCCCAGTTGGACACGTCGCTCACCCCGGCACGGTTGCGGGTGACGGGCGACTGGACGCTTGCCCATTACGCTGACCTCAAGCTGTTGAGCGAAAAACTCCACGGCCAGTACGACGCCAACACCCCCATCGACCTCAATGGCCTCGGCGCCCTCGACACCGCCGGCGCCTCGCTGTTGGTCGAGCTGCTCGGCTCCGAGCGCCTCGGTCGCTCCGCCGAACATCCTGATTGCACACTCTCCGCCGCCGATCGGGCGTTGCTGCAAACCGTCTACTGCTCTTTGACCGATTTCTGCGTACCGATCAAGGAACCGGAAGTCAGCGTTTCCATTCAGTTGCTGACCCGCATTGGCCGTGCGGTGGACACCGTCTGGCAGGACACCCTGCAACTGTTGGGTTTCGTGGGCCTGATCATCGAAACCATCGTCCGCGGTCTGTTCCGTCCCAAGCGCTGGCGCGTCACGCCGATGATTGCCCACATCGAACAGACCGGCCTCGACGCCGCCCCCATCGTTGCGTTGCTGACTTTTCTGGTGGGCGCCGTGGTGGCGTTCCTCGGGTCGACGGTGCTGGCCACCTTCGGCGCCACCGTCTTCACCGTGGACCTGGTGGGGTTTGCCTTCCTGCGCGAATTCGGTGTGTTGCTGACCGCAATCCTGATGGCCGGGCGCACCGCCAGTGCGTTCACGGCGCAAATCGGTTCGATGAAGGCCAACGAGGAAATCGACGCCATCCGCACCCTGGGCCTCGACCCCGTGGAGTTACTGGTGGTGCCGCGGGTTCTGGCGTTGCTGATCGCCCTCCCGATGCTGACCTTTCTGGCGATGCTGTCGGGGATTATCGGCGGTGCCGTGGTCTGCGCGGTGTCGCTGGATATCTCGCCGGCGATGTTCCTGTCGCTGCTGCAAACGGACATCGGCGTTCAGCACTTTCTGGTGGGGATCGTCAAAGCCCCGATCTTCGCCTTCCTCATCGCCGCCATTGGTTGTCTCGAAGGCTTCAAGGTCAGTGGGAGCGCCGAGTCTGTGGGCGCGCACACCACGTCGAGTGTGGTGCAGTCGATTTTCGTGGTGATCGTGATGGATGCGGTCGCCGCGATGTTTTTCATGGAGATGGGTTGGTGAGTCGTATCCCCAGAGCGCCCTCCGAGGCGGTGATTGAAGTCCGTGGACTGTGCAACCGCTTTGGTAGCCAGAGCGTGCACGAGAACCTTGACCTGGACTTGTACAAGGGCGAGATCCTCGCCGTGGTCGGCGGCTCCGGCAGCGGCAAATCGGTGCTGCTGCGCAGCATTGTCGGGCTGCGCCAGCCCAGCGAAGGGGTGGTGAAAGTCTTCGGCAAGAACCTGCCAACCTTGTCCGAGCACGAGCGCTCGCTGGTGGAACGGCGATTTGGCGTGCTGTTCCAGAAAGGCGCGCTGTTCTCTTCGCTGACCGTGACCGAGAACGTTGCCCTGCCGCTGATCGAGCACGCCGGCTTGAGCCGCAACGACGCCGAGCATCTGGCGGCGGTGAAAATGGCCTTGGCCGGGTTGCCACTGTCGGCGGCGGAGAAGTACCCCGCGTCGCTGTCCGGCGGCATGATCAAGCGTGCCGCACTGGCCCGGGCATTGGCGCTGGACCCGGACATCCTGTTTCTCGATGAGCCCACCGCCGGTCTCGACCCGATTGGCGCTGCCGCGTTCGACCAATTGATCCTGACCCTGCGCGATGCCCTGGGCCTGAGTGTCTTTCTGGTGACCCACGACCTCGACACGCTCTACACCATCACCGACCGGGTGGCGGTGCTGGCGCAGAAAAAGGTGCTGGTGGCGGACGCCATCGACAAGGTCTCG
Organism: Pseudomonas sp. GW821-FHT07G06; assembly: GCF_058986625.1. NCBI lineage: Bacteria > Pseudomonadati > Pseudomonadota > Gammaproteobacteria > Pseudomonadales > Pseudomonadaceae > Pseudomonas > Pseudomonas sp. GW821-FHT07G06. Next base: position 29,430 of record NZ_JBYSVW010000003.1, on the reverse strand, counting down.
GAAACCAACGATCCGTGGATTCACGAGTACTTCCATGGCCCTCGCGGCCGCGCGGCGTTGACGGCCGCCCAACAGCTCAACGAGGTCTGACATGGAAACCCGAGCCCATCATGTATTGATCGGCCTGTTCACCGTGATTGTGGTGACGGCCGCGCTGTTGTTCGGTCTGTGGCTGGCGAAGTCCAGTGTCGACACCGAGTTCAAGGACTACGAGGTCGTATTCAACGAGGCGGTCAGCGGTTTGTCCAAGGGCAGTTCGGTGCAGTACAGCGGGATCAAGGTCGGCGATGTGATCTCGCTGCGCCTGGACCCGAAAGACCCGCGCCGGGTGTTGGCGCGAATCCGCCTGGCCGGCGATACCCCGGTCAAGGAAGACACCCAGGCTAAACTGGCCCTGACCGGCGTTACCGGGACCTCGATCATCCAGCTCAGCGGCGGCACGCCACAGAGCCCGACGCTCAAGGGCAAGGACGGCAACCTGCCGACCATTGTCGCCTCGCCCTCGCCCATCGCCCGCCTGCTCAATGACAGCGAAGACCTGATGGCCGGGGTGAACACGCTGATGCATAACGCCAACCTGATGTTCTCCACGGAAAACATCGCGCGCATCAGCAACACCCTGGAGCATCTGGAGCAAACCACCGGAACCATTGCCGATCAGCGCGGCGATATCCGACAGGCCATGCAGCAACTGGCTTCGGTGGGCAAGCAGGCCAACAACATGCTGGAGCAGACCACAACGCTGATGCGTAACGCCAACGGGCTACTCAACGAGCATGGCAAGGAAGCGCTGGGCAGCGCCGAGCAGGCGATGAAGTCGCTGCAGGAGAGCAGCGCCACCCTCAACACACTGATCAGCGCCAATCAGGATTCGCTAAACAGCGGCATGCAAGGCCTCAATGGCCTGGGCCCGGCCGTGCGCGAGATGCGCGAAACCCTGTCCTCGTTGCGCGTCATTACCAAACGTCTGGAGGCCGACCCCAGCGGTTACCTGCTGGGCAGTGACAAGACCAAGGAATTCACGCCATGAAGCTGATTCGGATCGCCCTCCTCGCTGGCTTCACGCTGATCGGCGCGTGCTCGATCCTGCCCAAGCCAGAGCTTTTCGAGGTTTATCGATTGCCCTCAGCCCCAAGCAGCACGCCAGCCAGCCATGGCACGCCGCAGCACTGGTCGCTGCGCCTGACCAAGTTCCAGTCCAGTGAAGCGTTGAACAGTCCGAACATTGCAGTCATTCCTCAGGGCGACGTGATCAGTCACTACAAGGGTTCTCGCTGGAGCGACCCGGCGCCGGTGCTGGTGCGCAATCGCCTGCTGCAAGGTTTCCAGCATGACGGACGGGTGATACTGCTGAGCACCGATGACAGCATTTTCCAGACCGATCTTGAATTGGGCGGCAGCCTGCAGGCGTTCCAGACGGAGTACCAGGGTCCGAATGCCAGCGTGGTCGTGCGTCTGGATGCATTGCTGGTGCGCAGCTACGACCAACGCATCCTCGCCAGTCGCCGCTTCGAAGTGCGCCAGCCGTTGAGCAATGTGCAGGTCCCGGCGGTGGTGACCGGGTTCGGTCAGGCGAACGATCAGTTGACTGCGCAGGTGGTGAACTGGGCGGTGGAGCAAGGACAGAAACTGGCGCCACCACCTCGACCATGAAGGCCTGCGCAATTCCTTTGTAGGAGCGAGCTTGCTCGCGAAAAACCTGAGAGCGCCGCGGGGCGTCAGGCTTCCAGCGTTATCGTTCACGGCCATCGCGAGCAGGCTCGCTCCTACGGGGAGACGTCGTATCAGCGCAAAAACGCCTGATGCAACTCAGCCAGCGTTTCAAAGTGATACGCCGGCGCTTCGGCGCTCAGTTCTTCATGGCTGCCGAACCCGTAACCCACCGCCGCTGCATCCAGGCCGTTGCTGCGCGCGCCGATGAGGTCGTGCTTGCGGTCGCCGATCATCAAGGTATTGGCCGGGTCCAGCTTTTCTTCGGCCATCAGGTGAGCGATCAGATCGACCTTGTTGGTCCGGGTGCCGTCCAGTTCGCTGCCGTAAATCACCTTGAAGTGCCTGGCAAAATCGAAATGCCGGGCGATTTCACGGGCGAACACCCAGGGTTTCGAGGTCGCAATGTACAGCTGCCGGCCTTGTCCGCTCAGGGTTTCCAGTAGCGGCGTGACGCCGTCGAACACACGGTTCTCGTAGAGTCCGGTGACCTTGAAGCGCTCGCGGTAGAAATTCACCGCCTCCCACGCCTTGGCTTCATCGAAGTCGTAGAACTGCATGAAGGCCTGCAACAATGGCGGGCCGATGAAGTGTTCGAGTTTGCCCAGGTCCGGTTCATCGATACCCAGTTTGCCCAGGGCGAACTGGATCGAACGGGTGATGCCCTCGCGCGGGTCGGTCAGGGTGCCATCGAGGTCGAACAAAACGGTTTGGTAGTGCATGTTGAGTCCTGAATGAGGGGGCCGGGTCAAAGCTGGTCGTAGCCTTCGGCCAGATGCAGGTCCTTGAGCTTCACGTAGTTCGCCGCGCTGTAGGTGAAAAAAGCGCGTTCCTTGTCCGTCAGCGGGCGGATCTGCTTCACCGGGCTGCCCACATACAGGAAGCCGCTTTGCAGGTGCTTGCCCGGTGGCACCAGGCTGCCGGCGCCGATGATCACGTCATCGTCGACCACTGCGCCGTCCATGACGATGCTGCCCATGCCGATCAACACCCGGCTGCCCACCGAACAGCCATGCAGCATGACCTTGTGGGCGATGGTCACGTCATCGCCGATCAGCAACGGAAAGCCATCAGGGTTGAACGGACCGGCGTGGGTGATGTGCAACACACAACCATCCTGCACGCTGGTGCGCGCGCCGATGCGGATGCGGTGCATGTCGCCTCGGATCACCGTCAGCGGCCAGACCGAGCTGTCTTCGCCGATTTCAACGTCGCCGATCACCACGGCCGAGCCATCGACAAAAGCGCCTTTACCCAGCAGCGGCGTGTGGTTCTGATACTTGCGAAGGTTCACGATAGGGTTTCTCTCTGTTGCTGATAGCTGCGGTGAACGTCGATTGTAATTAAGATGGCTGCATGTTTCTCCAGCCAAGGTATCAACCGTGAGCGTGAACAACCCTCTTTTGCAGTCCTATGACCTGCCGCCGTTCTCCGCCATCCGCGCCGAACATGTACAGCCGGCCATTGAACAGATCCTGGCTGACAACCGCGCCGCCATCGTCGAGATCCTCAAGACTCAGGCCAAGCAGCCAACGTGGGCCGGCCTGGTGCTGGCGATGGACGAACTCAACGACCGCCTGGGTGCCGCCTGGAGCCCGGTCAGCCACCTCAATGCCGTGTGCAACAGCGCCGAACTGCGTGAAGCCTACGAGTCGTGCCTGCCTGCCTTGAGCGCCTACTCCACCGAAATGGGCCAGAACCGCGAGCTGTTCCAGGCCTTCGAAGCCCTGGCCAGCAGTCCTGAAGCCGCCGGTTTCGACGTGGCGCAGAAAACCATCCTGGAACACTCGCTGCGTGACTTCCGTCTGTCGGGTATCGACCTGCCGGAAGCCGAACAGAAACGTTACGCCGAAGTGCAGAGCAAGTTGTCTGAACTGGGCAGCCGTTTCTCCAACCAGTTGCTCGATGCCACTCAGGCGTGGACCAAGCACGTCACTGATGAGGCCACCCTAGCCGGCCTGACCGATTCGGCCAAGGCGCAAATGGCTGCCGCGGCCGAGGCCAAGGGGCTGGACGGCTGGCTGATCACCCTGGAGTTCCCGAGCTATTACGCGGTGATGACCTACGCCCAGGACCGCGCCCTGCGTGAAGAGGTTTATGCCGCGTACTGCACCCGTGCCTCGGACCAGGGACCGAATGCCGGCCAGAACGACAACGGCCCGGTCATGGAAGAAATCCTCGACCTGCGCCAGGAGTTGGCAAAGCTGTTGGGTTTCAGCAGTTTCTCCGAGCTGAGCCTGGCGACCAAAATGGCCGAATCCAGCGATCAGGTCCTGAGCTTCCTGCGCGACCTGGCCAAGCGCAGCAAGCCGTTCGCCGCCCAGGATCTGGAACAGCTCAAGGCCTACGCTGCCGAGCAAGGTTGCCCGGACCTGCAAAGCTGGGACAGCGGTTTCTACGGCGAAAAACTCCGTGAACAACGTTACAGCGTGGCTCAGGAAGCCCTGCGTGCCTACTTCCCGATCGACAAGGTGCTCAGCGGCCTGTTCGCCATCGTCCAGCGCCTGTACGGCATCGAGATTGCCGAGCTCAAAGGCTTCGACACCTGGCACCCGGATGTGCGCCTGTTCGAAATCAAGGAAAACGGCCAGCATGTCGGCCGCTTCTTCTTCGACCTCTACGCTCGCGCCAACAAGCGCGGTGGTGCCTGGATGGATGGCGCCCGCGACCGTCGCCGCACGGCTGGCGGCGTGCTGCAAAGCCCGGTGGCGAACCTGGTGTGCAACTTCACCCCGGCTGACAGCGGTAAACCTGCGCTGCTGACCCACGATGAAGTCACTACCCTGTTCCATGAATTCGGTCACGGCCTGCATCACCTGCTGACCCGCGTCGAGCATGCTGGCGTGTCCGGCATCAACGGTGTGGCCTGGGATGCCGTCGAACTGCCAAGTCAGTTCATGGAAAACTGGTGCTGGGAGCCGGAAGGCCTGGCGCTGATTTCCGGTCATTACGAAACCGGCGAGCCACTGCCTCAGGACTTGCTCGGGAAAATGCTCGCGGCGAAAAACTTCCAGTCCGGCCTGATGATGGTCCGCCAACTGGAGTTCTCGCTGTTCGACTTCGAACTGCACGCGACCCATGGCGACGGCCGCAGCGTGTTGCAAGTGCTCGAAGGCGTACGCGACGAGGTTTCGGTGATGCGTCCGCCGGCCTACAACCGCTTCCCCAACAGCTTTGCGCACATCTTCGCCGGCGGTTATGCCGCGGGTTACTACAGCTACAAATGGGCTGAAGTGCTCTCGGCCGATGCGTTCTCGAAGTTTGAAGAAGAAGGTGTGCTCAACGCCGACACCGGTCGCGCCTTCCGCGAAGCGATCCTGGCCCGTGGCGGTTCCCAGGAGCCGATGGTGCTGTTCGTCGACTTCCGTGGCCGTGAGCCATCGATTGACGCACTCTTGCGCCACAGCGGCCTGAGTGAGGACGCGGCAGCATGAGTGAGGGACCTGTGATTACGAAAAAACGCTTTATCGCCGGGGCGGTCTGCCCGGCATGCAGCGAGCCGGACAAGTTGATGATGTGGAACGAAGACCAGGTCCCGCACCGGGAGTGCGTGGCCTGCGGTTACTCCGACACACTCAATGAGCAAGGGCTGTCGGTGCCCAAGGAGCTTGGCACGCGGGTCAACACCACCGCACCCAAAGCCCCGGACACCAAGGTTCAGGCGGTTCAGTTCTTCCCGAACCCGAAGCTGAAGAAAAAGCCCGACGAACAGCACTGAGTGAAAAAAGCCCCCGTTGCTCCATGCAACGGGGGCAATTACGAAATATCTGTAGGAGCTGCCGAAGGCTGCGATCTTTTGATCTTGCTTTTGCGATCTGGAGATTTCTGAAGATCAAGATCAAAAAATCGCAGCCTTCGGCAGCTCCTACAGTTTCCCGGGATTGCGTGAAGAACTTTTTTATTCGATATGCGCGGATTTGAACCAACTCTTCATTGAGCACGCGGCGAACGGGCTGGTACTGCAATCGCCATTGGCCAGGGCCGTGCGCAGTTTGTCGACGTCGATCTGCATCATGTAGCGGATGCCGTCCTTGAAGTGGGTACTGTCACCAAAGCCGCCCTCGGTCATTTCGTTCAGGGCCTCCTCCTTGCTCCAGCCCTGGATGACAACCCGATACATGGCCGCCATCAGGCCGGTACGGTCAGAGCCGTGTTTGCAATGCATCAGCACCGGGCCTTTGGCTTCGGCAGACTGGATCGCGCGCAGGGCCTTGAGCACATCGGCGTCATCTACATGGTTGGTGCGATAAGGCAGCTGTACTTGTGTGATACCTGGTGTGGACAACCAACTGGAGTCCGCTTCAGGCAGGAAGTTGATCACCGTGCCGACATTGAGTTTCTCCAACAGCGGCACCGCACCCCTGTCCGGCAAGGCGCTGCGGTAGAGGGTTGGCGACATTTGAAAGAGGTTGTATTGCTTCTCGACCGGTTGAGCCCAGTCTGTCGGACGGTGCATGGCGCTGTCGTCAGCAAATGCCGGTGCCAGGTTAACGAGTGTGACCAGCGACAGGCATATTGCAGATAAAAAACGTGATAGTGGCATGCTTGGGCGACCGTTCAGAAAGGGACGGGAAGATGCTGACAAGGTTCAGGCATGCACGGTCAAAGGCCTGTGAGTTGACCGTCAAAGAATTGTGAAGCTGACGGGATGATGAATGCTTCATCAAGGATCGAGCCTCGTTCATTGAAAGAACAATGTTATAGGCGATAAAAATCAAACCCGATCGATTATTAACTTCGACCGGACCTGATTAATAACAATATATTTGCCTGGACCTTTGGTTCAAGGTTTCGCAATGCCGGCGTACGCTTTGGCCAGAGCCAGCAATTTTTCCTTATCATCGGAATTGATGGTTCCGTTACCATCAATGTCTTTGTCGACACTGCGGATACTAAAAGACTGGCCGCCGTCGTATGAGGACGCAATCAGCGTGGTGGAGTCCAGCAAAGAGGTGGTCACGACCGAGTTTTTTTCATCCCAGCCTTCTTCCTTGAGTGCGAACTGCATCGATACCAGTACTTCATTGGGGTCGACTACAGTCGGTCCAAGTTTTTGCAAAAAGATACCGCGGCGATTAAAAAACGACATAAATAAATCCTTTTATAGAATATCGGTGTTTATGTTTTGTAGCGAAAAAATAGTACATGCAGTTTTGTCGCAACAGCCAGGCTTTATATGTTTCTCCTGGTTGCTTCACTCAAGTGTGCATGACCAATAATCAGAAAGTGCCGAACGGCGCTGGTCGAGTGGTTTTGATCGATGTACTGTATGTGCATACAGTCATTGGGTGTTTTTCATGCACACGCCATTTCCTCCCCGTGGCCGCGGCACTGCGACCAACCCGCACAACCGTTTCGCCCCCAGTCATTCGGTGGCCGAAGACGACGGCTGGTATCAGGAAGTCCCGCTCACCCAGGGCACCGAGGTGTGCATTGAAACGGCGAAAACCATCATCACCCGCAACACGTCGCCGGACTTGCCCTTCGATCGTTCGATCAACCCCTATCGCGGCTGCGAGCACGGTTGCATTTATTGCTATGCGCGCCCTAGTCATGCCTATTGGGACATGTCGCCCGGGCTGGATTTCGAGACAAAACTGATCGCCAAGACCAACGCCGTGGATGTGCTGGAGGAGCAGTTGTCCAAACGTGGCTATCAATGTGCACCGATCAACCTCGGCTCCAACACCGATCCGTATCAGCCGATCGAGCGTGAATACAGGATCACCCGTCGAACCCTCGAAGTGCTCCTGCGTTACCGGCACCCGGTGACCATCGTGACCAAGGGCTCGCTGATTCTTCGTGACCTGGACCTCCTGACCGAGCTCGCCAGCCAAAGACTGGTGGCGGTAATGATCAGCCTGACTACCCTGGACGACGAGCTCAAGCGCATCCTCGAACCCCGCGCCGCAGCGCCCAAGGCGCGGTTGCGGGCGATCAGGGTCATGCGGGAGTCGGGCATTCCGGTGGGTGTGCTGTGCTCACCGATGATCCCGATGATCAATGACAGTGAACTCGAAAGTCTGCTCACTGAGGCCCATGCGGCCGGGGCGCAAAGTGCCGCCTACATGATGCTGCGCTTGCCGCTTGAAGTGGCGTCTTTGTTCGAGGAATGGTTGGCGACCCACTACCCTCAACGGGCGACGCATGTACTGAGCCTGATTCGCCAGAGCCGTGGCGGTGAACTCTACGACAGCCGCTTTGGCGCTCGAATGCGCGGCGAAGGTCCCTTCGCCGACCTGCTGGCACAGCGCTTTGCCAAAACCATCAAGCGCCTGGGGCTCAATCGCCGGGAAGGCTTTGACCTGGACTGCAATGCCTTTTGTCCGCCCGGTCGCCAAATGTCGTTGATTTGAGGACAATTGGCCTATGGTTGAGTACTGAGGATTGCGCTCGCGCCTTAGGCTGGTCACGTTTTTTGTGACCTGTAACACGCATTCTAGAGCGTTTTATTCAGTTTCAATTAAGATTCGGCCGCTACCTTGTTCATCGAGTGACTGATGGGTCGAGATGTTTGGCCTGGATGTTTTTTAACCAGCCACTGGCTTCACACCGGACCACACGGGATGACTCCCTGAGCCCGCCAATGAGGATGAATTGATGAGTGACAAGGATAAACAGCCGTTGGCTGCGTCGGCTTCAGCCCAACCCGAGGCCGAAACCGCCGATGCAGCGTTGCAGCATATCGTTGACGGCTTTTTGCATTTTCATCATGAGATCTTTCCTCAGCAGGAAGAGCTCTTCAAGAAACTCGCCACGGCCCAGCGGCCACGAGCGATGTTTATCGCCTGCGCCGATTCGCGCATCGTTCCTGAATTAATCACACAAAGCTCCCCGGGCGATCTGTTCGTGACCCGTAACGTCGGCAACGTTGTGCCGCCTTACGGGCAAATGAACGGTGGTGTTTCCACGGCCATCGAGTACGCGGTACTGGCTCTGGGGGTGCATCACATCATCATTTGCGGGCATTCCGACTGTGGCGCCATGCGCGCGGTACTCAACCCGGACAGTCTGGAGAAAATGCCCACGGTCAAAGCCTGGCTGCGTCATGCCGAAGTGGCCAAGACCATGGTGCAGGAGAACTGCAACTGCTCTAACGAGAGCGAAAGCATGCACATCCTCACCGAGGAGAATGTGATCGCCCAATTGCAGCATCTGCGTACCCATCCGTCGGTTGCCTCGCGCATGGCCAACGGTCAGCTGTTTATCCACGGCTGGGTCTACAACATCGAAACCAGCGAAATCAAAGCCTACGACGCCGATCAGGGCTGTTTCCTGCCGCTCAATGGCAGCCTGCCAATTCCCGTGGCGACGCCCAAAGCGCGCTTCTAACTCTTCCTAAATCGTTGTGTGGTTTAGCCGAGGCTGCCGTTCAGGCAGCCTGGCTTTGCCATGCCTGAAGAAAACTTCGGGAGACTCACCATGCGTGCTGCTCGACTCAAAGCTGTTCTGCCACGGGAGCTGTTGGCTTCGGTGGTCGTGTTTCTGGTCGCCCTGCCCCTGTGCATGGGCATCGCCATTGCCTCGGGACTGCCACCGGCCAAAGGTTTGATCACCGGCATCATCGGCGGTCTGGTGGTCGGCTGGTTGGCCGGCTCGCCGCTGCAAGTCAGTGGCCCGGCGGCGGGTCTGGCCGTTCTCGTCTTCGAGTTGGTCCGCCAGCACGGTATCGCCATGCTTGGGCCCATCCTGTTACTGGCGGGTTTGCTGCAACTGGTGGCGGGTCGATTGAAGCTGGGATGCTGGTTTCGGGTGACGGCGCCTGCGGTGGTGTACGGCATGCTGGCCGGGATTGGTGTGCTGATCGTCCTGTCCCAGGTGCATGTGATGCTGGATGCCGTGCCCAAACCCTCGGGCCTCGATAACCTGGCAGCCTTCCCGGCGGCGCTGGCTCAGGCATTGCCCACGTTTGGCTGGCAAGCCGGTTTGCTCGGGCTGTCGACGATTGCTGTCATGTGGCTGTGGGATAGATTCCGTCCGCAATCCCTGCGCTTCATTCCCGGGGCGCTACTGGGTGTCGGTCTGGCCACGCTTGCCAGCCTGGTGCTGGCGTTGCAGGTCAAACGGGTTGAGGTACCGGCCAACCTGACGGAGGCCATCGACTGGCTGAAGCCGGTGGACCTGCTCAACCTCGCCGATCCGACATTGCTGATTGCAGCGTTTGCCGTGGCCTTTATTGCCAGCGCCGAAACCTTGCTCTCAGCCGCGGCGGTTGATCGCATGCACAGCGGCCAGCGCTCGGACTTCGACCGGGAATTGTCGGCGCAAGGTATCGGCAACATGCTGTGCGGCCTGCTTGGGGCATTGCCGATGACCGGCGTTATCGTGCGCAGTTCGGCGAATGTTCAGGCCGGAGCAACCACGCGGTTTTCGACCATATTCCACGGCCTGTGGCTGCTGGCGTTCGTACTGTTGCTGTCCAGCGTCCTGCAAAGCATTCCGGTGTCAAGCCTGGCGGGCGTGCTGGTGTACACCGGTTTCAAACTGGTGGATCTCAAGGTCTTTCGGGGTTTGGGCCGGTATGGTCGGGCGCCGATGTTCACTTACGCGGCAACCGCGTTGGCCATCGTTTTTACCGACCTGCTGACGGGCGTGTTGATTGGCTTTGGCTTGACCCTGGTGAAATTGGCGCTGAAAGCCTCGCGCTTGAAGATCAGCCTGATCGACCTGCCCCGGGAAGGGGAAATGGAGTTGCGCCTGACGGGCGCGGCGACCTTCCTCAAAGTGCCGGTGCTGACCCGGGTGCTGGGCAGCATTCCGGTGGGTACGACGGTGCATGTGCCGCTCAATAACCTGAGCTACATCGATCACTCGTGCCTGGAGTTGCTGGAGGAATGGGGGCGGGCCAATGCGGGCAAGGGTTCGAAGCTGTTGATTGAATCGCGGGGGCTGAAGCGCAGGCTCGAGGGGCGGGTGCGGACGAATACCGGCGTCGGCGCGGCTGGCTGAAGTACCTGTGTGGGAGCGGGCTTGCTCGCGAAAGCGGCGTGTCAGTCGACATCAACGTTGAATGATTGACCGTATTCGCGAGCAAGCCCGCTCCCACAGGTTTCAGGGATCAGGCAGCCGGCTGATCCAGTTCCAGACCTACGCCCAGGCGGCGGGACATGCACGGCCAGCGTTTCCATGCGGCGCCGGTGTCCGGGCTGCTGAGCTTGTCGCGGTAGGTTTCCACCGACTCCAGGGCAAAACTCTCTTCGTTGAGCATCTCGTCGATGGCGTGATGCACCGCCTCATCCAGTTGGTTGGCGAACTCCTCACCGATCAATTGGTGAGCAATCAGGTTGGCGACAGTCATGTCCAATGGGATCAGTGGCTGGCCGAAATGCTTGATGTACAGGTCGTTGACCTCTTCGACAAACCGGTGCGCCAGATAGGCTTCATCCAGCAGGCCGTCGAGACCGACATGGCCGGCCATGATGGCAGGCGGCTGGAGGAAGTACTGCTCGGCGATTTTCAGCACCGGTTTGATCTGTGACTCAATGCCCGCTTCCCTGGCGACTTCATTGGCTGCATCCAGCAGATCGGGCACTTCTTCGATGTAGGCGGCGACAAATCGCGTCAGCACGCCATTGGCGTCCGCTTCCGGCAATTGGATCGCCGGGTGCAGGTGAGGCAGCTTACTTTCCAGCTGACGCGTCAGCAGGCCGGTCTCGGCTTCGTGTTGTTGGGCTTTTTGGATCTGCTCGCGCAATGCGGCGGTGTTCATGAAAACTCCAGGAAACAAGGCAATGAAATAGGGAAGACATAACTTAGCTGGCTTACGAAAAATGCTAAGACGCATTTGTCATAATTATTTCATCCTTGAGACGGCCCCGTTATATCGGTTTGCCACCACTCGTCTGCATCCTTCTCCATTCGTGCCCTGCAAAGCAAGTTAATGCTGTTTCAGATGATTTACGCCTTCGCATTGCGAGGTCAGAGGTGCTGTCTATACTCGGGGTGGAATGGAGTTAGCTGATGACGCCCGACTGCATATGCAGCAAGGCCCGGTGCTCAAGTTCGTAGTCTGATGCAGCCGCTCCCTTGCCGCAGGTGAAAGCCGGCGGGATAACAAGAACGATAAGGGGAACCCGCAATGATGCGACATCCACATGTCTGGATGGGCCTCCTGTTGTGGTCGATTTTCAGTCAGGCGCAAGCGGCCTGGACTGTGAATATGGCGCCTGGAGCGACTGAAATCAGTCACGCAGTATTCGACCTGCACATGACCATTTTCTGGATCTGTGTGGTGATCGGCATCATCGTTTTTGGTGCCATGTTCTGGTCGATGATTCTCCACCGCCGCTCGACCGGGCAGGTGGCCGCCAAATTTCATGAAAGCACCACCGTCGAAATCCTCTGGACCATCGTGCCCTTCCTGATCCTGGTGGCCATGGCGGTTCCCGCTACCGCGACCCTGATCAAGATGTACGACGCCAGCGAGCCGGAGATCGATATCCAGGTCACCGGCTACCAGTGGAAGTGGCACTACAAATACCTGGGCCAGGACGTCGAGTTCTTCAGCAACCTGACCACCCCCCAGGATCAAATCCACAACAAGGAAGCCAAGAGTGAGCACTACCTGCTCGAGGTCGACAAGCCATTGGTGCTGCCGGTCGGCACCAAAGTGCGCTTCCTGGTGACCTCCGCCGACGTGATCCACTCTTGGTGGGTGCCGGCTTTCGCGGTCAAGCGCGATGCAATACCCGGGTTCGTCAATGAAGCCTGGACCCGCATCGACAAGCCCGGCATCTACCGTGGCCAGTGCGCCGAGTTGTGCGGCAAGGATCACGGCTTTATGCCGACCGTGGTCGAGGTCAAGGAAAAGGCCGATTACGAAAAATGGCTGGCCGATCGCAAGGTCGAGGCCGCGCAACTCAAAGAACTGACCAGCAAGGAATGGACCCTCGACGAGCTCAAGGAGCGTGGCGACAAGGTCTATCACACCACCTGCGTGGCCTGTCACCAGGCCGAAGGCCAGGGCCTGCCGCCGATGTTCCCGGCACTCAAGGGCTCGAAAATCGCCACCGGACCGAAAGAAGATCACCTGAGCATTGTCTTCCACGGCAAGCCTGGCAGCGCCATGGCCGCGTTCGGCAAACAGCTCTCGGAAGTCGATATCGCAGCGGTCGTGACCTATGAACGTAACGCCTGGGGCAACAACAAGGGCGACATGGTCACGCCAAAAGAAGTGCTGGAGCTGAAACAGGCGGAAAGCAAATGACCCGGTCTATTGCGCACGTAAGGAACCGGTCGGGGCTACGCACCCCGGCCTGCCCACCCCATCTGTTTGCAGGAGACAGGACATGACTGCTGTAGTCGATGAACATGTTCATACCGCCACCGACCACGTCCACGGCCCCGCCAAAGGCCTGATGCGCTGGGTGCTGACCACCAACCACAAGGACATCGGTACGCTATACCTGTGGTTTGCGTTCTCCATGTTCCTGCTTGGCGGTTCGTTCGCGATGGTGATTCGCGCCGAGCTGTTCCAGCCTGGGCTGCAGATCGTCCAGCCGGAATTCTTCAACCAGATGACCACCATGCACGGTCTGGTGATGGTATTCGGTGCGGTGATGCCGGCCTTCGTCGGCCTCGCCAACTGGATGATCCCGCTGATGATCGGCGCGCCGGACATGGCCCTGCCGCGTATGAACAACTTCAGCTTCTGGCTGTTGCCGGCGGCGTTCCTGCTGCTGGTGTCGACCCTGTTCACCGCCGGTGGCGGGCCGAACTTCGGCTGGACGTTCTATGCGCCGCTATCGACGACCTATGCGCCGGAAAGCGTGACCTTCTTCATCTTCGCCATTCACTTGATGGGGATCAGTTCGATCATGGGGGCGATCAACGTGATCGCCACCATCCTCAACCTGCGCGCCCCCGGCATGACGCTGATGAAAATGCCGCTGTTCGTCTGGACCTGGCTGATCACCGCGTTCCTGCTGATCGCGGTGATGCCGGTGCTGGCCGGTTGCGTGACGATGATGCTGATGGACATCCACTTCGGCACCAGCTTCTTCAGCGCCGCCGGTGGCGGTGACCCGGTGCTGTTCCAGCACGTGTTCTGGTTCTTCGGCCACCCCGAGGTGTACATCATGATCCTGCCGGCGTTCGGTGCCGTCAGCTCGATCATTCCGGCCTTCTCGCGCAAGCCGCTGTTCGGCTATACCTCGATGGTCTACGCCACGGCGAGTATCGCGTTCCTGTCGTTCATCGTCTGGGCGCACCACATGTTCGTGGTCGGCATTCCGCTGGTGGGCGAGCTGTTCTTCATGTACGCCACCCTGCTGATTGCGGTGCCAACGGGCGTGAAGGTATTCAACTGGGCCAGCACCATGTGGCAGGGCTCGCTGACCTTCGAGACACCGATGCTCTTTGCCGTGGCGTTCGTGATCCTGTTCTCCATCGGCGGTTTCTCCGGATTGATGCTGGCCATCGCCCCGGCGGACTTCCAGTACCAGGACACCTACTTCGTGGTCGCGCACTTCCATTACGTGCTGGTACCGGGGGCGATCTTCGGGATCTTCGCCTCGGCCTACTACTGGCTGCCGAAATGGACCGGCCATATGTACGACGAAACCCTCGGCAAGCTGCATTTCTGGCTGTCGTTCATCGGCATGAACCTGGCTTTCTTCCCTATGCACTTTGTGGGGCTGGCGGGCATGCCGCGACGGATTCCGGACTACAACCTGCAGTTCGCCGACTTCAACATGGTGTCGTCGATCGGCGCATTCATGTTCGGGGCCACGCAGATCTTCTTCCTGTTCATCGTGATCAAGACCATTCGCGGTGGCCCGCCGGCTCCGGCCAAACCGTGGGATGGGGCTGAAGGCCTGGAGTGGAGCATCCCGTCGCCGGCGCCGTATCACACCTTCACCACGCCGCCGGAAGTGAAATGAACGCCTGCCCTTCTGTGGGAGCGAGCCTGCTCGCGAAGAACGATAACGCGGTGTGCCTGCTAAACCGCGGTGTCTGCTTCGCGAGCAGGCTCGCTCCCACAGGTGTCTCGGTCGAGGTTCGAAATCATGGCTGACTCGATTTCAATGAAGAAACTGGTCACGCGCCTGCTGACGGTGGTGGTGGCAATGTTTGTGTTCGGGTTTGCGCTGGTGCCGATCTACGACGTGATGTGCAGGGCCTTCGGTATCAATGGCAAGACCGCCGGGCAGTACGAGGGGGAGCAGACGGTCGACACCTCGCGGCAGGTGCGTGTGCAGTTCTTGTCGACCAATACCGCCGATATGCCATGGGATTTTTACCCCAAGCATGACGAGTTGACCGCTAACCCGGGGGCGGTGAACGAGATGATCTTCATCGCCCACAACCCTACCGATAAGCCGATGAGTGCTCAGGCCGTGCCGAGCATCGCGCCAAGCTCCGCGGCGGCGTACTTCCACAAGACCGAATGTTTCTGCTTTACCCAGCAAGTGCTGCAGCCCGGTCAACGGATCGAGATGCCGGTACGTTTCATCGTTGACCGTGACATGCCCAAGGATGTGAAGCACCTGACGCTGTCTTACACGCTGTTCGATATCACCGCCCGACATCCACCGGTAGCTGTAAACACTGGCGGCTGAGCGTGCCCGATAAGGAGAACAATAAATGGCAACTCATGAACATTATTACGTACCGGCCCAGAGCAAATGGCCAATCATCGCCACGGTCGGCATGTTCGTCACGGTGTTTGGCCTGGCCACCTGGTTCAACGATCTGAAAGCGGCGCGCCCGGAATCCCACGGGCCACTGATCTTTTTCGTCGGCGGGCTACTGCTGGCCTACATGCTGTTCGGTTGGTTCGGCACGGTGATCAAGGAAAGTCGCGGCGGCTTGTACAGCGCGCAAATGGATCGCTCGTTCCGCTGGGGCATGAGCTGGTTCATTTTCTCGGAAGTGATGTTCTTCATCGCCTTTTTCGGCGCACTGTTTTATGTGCGTCACATCTCCGGGCCGGCGCTTGGCGGTGAAGGCGCCAAAGGCATCGCGCACATGCTGTGGCCGAGTTTCCAGTTCACCTGGCCGCTGCTGGACAACCCCGACTCGAAACTGTTTCCGCCACCCAAGGAGGTCATCAGCCCCTGGGGCCTGCCGCTGCTCAACACCGTGTTGCTGGTGAGCTCCAGCGTGACTGTGACCATCGCCCACCACGCCTTGAAAAAGGGCCATCGCGGCGCACTGAAACTCTGGCTGGCGCTCACCGTAGTGTTGGGCTGTGCATTCCTCATCTTCCAGGCCGAAGAGTACATGCACGCCTACCGCGAACTGGGCCTGACCCTGGGTTCGGGCATCTACGGCGCGACCTTCTTCATGCTCACCGGGTTCCACGGCGCCCACGTGACCATCGGCACCATCATCCTGTTCGTGATGCTGATGCGGGTCATGCGCGGGCACTTCGACAGCGAGCACCAGTTCGGCTTCGAAGCGGCGAGCTGGTACTGGCACTTCGTGGATGTGGTGTGGATCGGGTTGTTCGTTTTCGTCTATGTGCTTTGAAGCAGCTTGAAGCTAAAAGCTTGAAGCTTTGAGCTACCACGGCACGTGGGACACCAGCTGGCCGCTGAAAAACCCCCAGGTGATCAGACCGAGGGTAATGGCGGCCAGCGTGACACGCACACTCAAGGCAATGACGAGGCGGTTTGAATGGCTGTCGTCCTTGACCAGAAAAAACAGGCCGCTGAACAGGCTGACAACCGTGGCAATCAGCATCAGGACGATGGCTGTTTTGAGCATGGTGAGACTCCGGGGGGACAAGCGATGCACTTGAGTATAGCTATCGCGATGACCGACTTTCTGGCAATGCCATGAAGCGCTTTCGGCCGGGTATCGTGCCAACGCTGGTGGTCGCGCTGTTGCTGCCGCTACTGGTGTCCCTGGGGTTCTGGCAATTGAGCCGGGGCGCGGAGAAAAGCGCGCTGTTGCAAACCTACGCCGAGCGCCGGGCCGCCGAGCCGATGGCCAGCACCGAACTGCAATACACCGCTGACCCGGCTTTCCGCCGGGTTCGCCTGCACGGCCGCTTCGATGCCGAACACAGCCTGCTGCTCGACAACAGTCAACGTAACGGCAGAGTCGGCGTCGAGCTGTTGCAACCCTTTCATGATCAGGCCAGCGGGCTCTGGCTGCTGGTCAATCGCGGCTGGCTGCCCTGGCCGGAACGCCGCACACCCGTGCAATTCAAGACACCTGTCGAGGCAGTCAGCCTCGATGCGTGGGTCTACGTCTCCCCCGGTGCGCCGTTTCAGTTGCATGCAGACCCGGCGACAGCGACGTGGCCGAAGCTGATTACGGCCGTTGAACCGGCCGGTCTCTGGAAGACGCTGAACCGCGAAGGCTTTGTCTTTGAGCTGCGCGCCGAAACCGCTCCGGCCACCTATCAGGCCGACTGGCCGGTAGTCGCCACGGGCCCGGAAAAACATATCGCTTATGCCGTGCAGTGGTTCGCCATGGCGATCGCCCTGTTCGGTCTTTATCTCTATCTCGGCTGGCACAACGCAAAGGAGATACACCATGGGAGCGGCCATGAATCCACCCAGCATGTCTGAGGCGAAACCTTCGGTGAACCGGCGCAAGGGCCGTATGCAACTGCTGCTGATCCTGCTCGGGGTGATCGGTCCGATGATCCTTGCCACCGGCATGTACAAGCTGAATTTCTGGGTGCCCGAGGGCCGCAGTTATCACGGCGAACTGATCGGCAACGGTCAGACCCGCGCGGACATCGGCGTGCAGGCCCCGGAGGAGCGTTGGCAGATCCTGGTGACCGCGCCCAAGGATTGCGCGGTGGACTGCCAGCAACTGGTGTACCTGGCGCGGCAGATCCAGATCGGCCTCGGCCGCGATGCGTCCCGTGCCAGCCATGCATTGGCCGCCGCGCAGGCGCTGAACAGCGATTACGAGACTAAACTTCAACGCGAGTACCCGCAGTTGCAACGCTATCCACTGGACTTGCCTGCCTACACAAAAGGCGCTCAGAGCAATGATGCGCCGCACCTGTGGATCATCGACCCCCACGGCAATCTGGTGCTGCGCTATGACCCGTCGGTGAAGGGCAAGGACCTGCTGAACGATCTGCGCCACCTGCTGAAACTGTCGAACATCGGATAAGGGCATCGTCATGGCCAAGCCTGGATTTCGCCTCGCGTTGTTTGCCACCTTGCTGGCACTGATTGTGGTGTTGCTCGGCGCCTACACCCGCCTGACCCACGCCGGCCTCGGCTGTCCGGACTGGCCAGGCTGCTACGGTTTCATCAGCGTGCCGAAAAGCGAAGCCCAGCTGGCCCATGCCGAATTGCACTTCCCGGACGCTCCGGTCGAGGCCCACAAAGGCTGGAACGAGATGATCCACCGCTACTTCGCTGGCACGCTGGGCGTGTTGATCGCGGTGTTGGCCGGTCGTGCGTGGTTGCATCGCCGTCATCCGGGGCAACCGGTGAAGTTGCCATTGTTTCTGTTGGCGGTGGTCGTTGGCCAGGCCGCGTTCGGTATGTGGACGGTAACGCTCAAGCTCTGGCCGCAGGTGGTCACCGGGCATTTGCTTGGCGGCTTCGCGACCTTGAGCCTGCTGTTTCTGCTGACCTTGCGCCTGTCCGGCGTACTGCCGGCGCTGACCGTGCCACGACGTTTGCAGCACTGGGCGACGGCAGGGTTGTTGTTGGTGATCGGGCAAATCGCCCTCGGTGGCTGGGTCAGTTCCAACTACGCCGCCGTGGCCTGCATCGACTTTCCAACCTGTCACGGCCAATGGCTGCCGCCTGCCGATTTTGCCAACGGCTTTCATCTGACCCAACACATCGGCCCGAATTACCTCGGCGGGCAACTGGACAGCGACGCCCGTACGGCCATCCACCTGACCCATCGCATCGGTGCCTTGCTTGTCACCCTGGTGTTGCTCGGCCTGGCCTGGCAATTGAAAGCGGTCGGCATGACACGCCTGGCAGGCCTGGTGCTGATCGCCCTTGGCGCACAAATCACCCTGGGCATCAGCAACGTGTTGTTCCATCTGCCGCTACCGGTGGCCGTCGCGCATAACGCGGGCGGCGCCGCGCTGTTGCTGACCATGGTGCTGGTCAATTACCACGCTCGAACCAGTCTGGTCCGGGTCAAGCAGCCAACGCGCTGGCGCTTCAGCCTGCGTAAACACTCAGCCGGGCCCATAACAATAAAAGGAGAGATGCCATGGCGATTCTGATCGGCGAACGTCCCAGTCAGGCGATCTGGCGTGACTACCTGGAACTGACCAAACCCAAAGTCGTGGTGTTGATGCTCATCACTTCACTGGTGGGGATGTTCCTTGCGACCCGTGCCGGGGTGCCGTGGACGGTGCTGGTATTCGGCAACCTGGGCATCGCCCTGTGTGCCGGTGGTGCCGCGGCGGTCAATCATGTGGTGGACCGGCGCATCGACGCGGTGATGGCGCGCACCCACAAACGGCCGCTCGCCGAAGGGCGGATTTCTCCGACCGCCGCGCTGACGTTCGCGCTGGTATTGGCGGCCCTCGGGCAAGCCATGCTGCTGGCGTTTACCAACCCGCTGACCGCGTGGCTGACCCTCGCCTCGCTGCTTGGCTATGCGGTGATCTACACCGGATTCCTCAAGCGTGCGACCCCGCAGAACATTGTCATCGGCGGTCTGGCCGGTGCCGCGCCGCCCTTGCTCGGCTGGACCGCCGCCACCGGTCACGTCAGCGCCGAACCGCTGCTGCTGGTGCTGATCATCTTCGCCTGGACTCCGCCGCACTTCTGGGCACTGGCGATCCATCGCAAGGAGGAATACGCCAAGGCCGACATCCCGATGCTGCCGGTCACCCATGGCGAGCACTACACCAAGATTCATATCCTGCTGTATACCTTTGCGCTGCTCGCCGTCAGCCTGATGCCCTACGTGATCCACATGAGCGGTATGCTCTACCTGGTCTGCGCGCTCGGGCTGGGCGCGCGGTTTCTGCAATGGGCCGTGGTGTTGTACCGTGGCACTCGGCCGCACGCGGCGATCAATACGTTCAAGTACTCTATTTACTACTTGTTCCTGCTGTTTATCGCCCTGCTCGTAGACCACTACTTACTGTTGAACCTATGACTCGAACCCAGAAAACCGTCTTCATCCTTGTCGCCCTGGTCGCACTGATCCTGGGCCTGACCGTCAACAAGGTACTGTCCGGGAAAAACCAGGGCGATCCGACGGCGCTGATCGACGCCGGTATCATTTTGCTGCCGCAGAGCCGCAATCTGCCGGACGTGACGATGACCAATCAGGACGGCCAGCCGGTCATGATCAATGAATTGAAGGGTAAATGGAGCCTGCTGTTCTTCGGCTACACCTTCTGCCCGGACGTCTGCCCGACCACCCTCGCCCAGCTGAGACAGATCAAGAGCGAGTTGCCGCCCGAGGCGGTGGACAAGCTGCAGATCGTGCTGGTCAGCGTCGACCCCCATCGCGACACGCCCCAGCAGCTCAAGCAGTACCTGGGTTACTTTGACCCGCAGTTTGTCGGCTTGGCGCCAAAGTCGACCGATGAGCTGCAAAAGGTCGCCAACGCGGTGAGCATTCCGTTCATTCCGGCGGACACCAACAAGCCAAACTACACGGTCGACCACAGTGGCAACCTCGCGGTGATCGGGCCGGACGGCACGCAACGCGGCTTCATCCGGGCGCCGTTGAACAACGCGAAGCTGGTGGCGCAGTTGCCGGTGATGCTCAAACGCAACTAAAGACACCGCTAAACCTGTGGGAGCGAGCTTGCTCGCGATGAGGCCGTAATATTCAACATCTACATTGACTGATACACCGCCATCGCGAGCAAGCTCGCTCCCACAGGGGGGGCGGTGTTTCTGGCACAAAAAAAGGGCGCATTCGATGCGCCCTTTTTTGTTGCTTTCAGTCGGTCAGAACGCCGGCACTACCGCGCCTTTGTACTTCTCGAGGATGAAGGCCTTCACTTCCGGGCTGTGCAAAGCGGCAACCAGCTTCTTCATCGCGTCGCTGTCCTTGTCATCCGGGCGAGCCACCAGGATGTTCACGTACGGCGAGTCGTTGCCTTCGATGACCAGTGCGTCCTTGGCCGGATCGAGCTTGGCTTCCAGCGCGTAGTTGGTGTTGATCAGCGCCAGGTCGACCTGGGTCAGCACGCGCGGGATGGTCGCGGCTTCCAGTTCGCGGATTTTCAGGTCTTTGGTGTTCTCGGTGATGTCCTTCACGGTCGACAGGATGTTGTTCGAATCCTTCAGCTTGATCAGCCCGGCCTTGGCCATCAGCAACAGTGCACGGCCGCCGTTGGTGGCGTCGTTCGGGATCACCACGTTGGCGCCGCCAGGCAGCTCAGCGAGGGTCTTGTACTTGCTGGAGTAAGCGCCCAGGGGTTCCAGGTGCACGCCGGCGACGGATACCAGGTTTGTGCCCTTGGCCTTGTTGAACTCATCCAGGTACGGCTGGTGCTGGAAGAAGTTGGCGTCCAGGCGCTTTTCCGCGACCTGCACGTTCGGCTGGATGTAGTCGGTGAAGACCTTGACCTTCAGGTCCACGCCTTCTTTGGCCAGGGTCGGCTTCACGAATTCGAGGATCTCGGCGTGTGGCACCGGGGTGGCCGCGACGGTCAGGGTGTCAGCCGCGTGGGCCGAGAATGCGGCAACGGCAGCGAAGGCGACGAGTAGTTTTTTCATTCAGCTAACTCCTTGTGAGGCGCCCGTTTGGCGCCTGCCAGCGAATGGCCGGCTCATGTCTTACTTACGGGAAAAGTGGACGACCAACTTGTCGCCAACGGTTTGTAGTACCTGGACCAGGACCAGCAGCAACACCACCGTCACGACCATCACATCGGTCTGGAAACGCTGGTATCCGAAGCGGATCGCCAGGTCACCCAGACCACCGGCGCCGACAACACCCGCCATCGCCGTGTAGGACACCAGTGTAATTGCAGTCACCGTAATCGCCGCGAAGATGCCCGGACGAGCCTCAGGCAGCAACGCATTGGTGATGATCTGTCGCGTGGTCGCACCCATGGCCTGGGTGGCTTCGATGATGCCGCGGTCCACTTCACGCAGGGCGGTTTCCACCAGGCGCGCGAAAAACGGCGTGGCACCCACCACCAGCGGCGGGATCGCACCGGCAACACCGAGGGACGTGCCGGTGATCAACACGGTGAACGGAATCATCACGATCAACAGGATGATGAACGGCAGCGAACGCAGAATGTTCACCACCAGCGACAACATCGCGTAGACACCTTTGGCTTCCAGCAACTGGCGCGGGCTGCACAGGAACAGCAGCACACCCAGCGGCAAGCCGAGCAGCACGGTGAACAACAGCGAACCGCCGAGCATCAGCAGGGTGTCGCCAGTGGCCAGCCAGATTTCGAACCAGTCGATATTGGCGAAGAAACTTGTCAGGGCTTCCATTAGCGCAGCACCTCCATGTGGACGTCGGCTGCGATGAAGCGGGCGAATGCCGCTTCCATGTCACCGCCGGTCACGGCCAGGGTCAGTTGCCCGTAAGGGATGTCTTTGATGCGGTCGATACGGCCGGCCAGGATGCTGTAGTCCACCCCGGTTTCCCGGGCGACGGTGCCCAGCAACGGCGCGTAGGTCGCTTCGCCCTGGAAGGTCAGACGCACGATGCGGCCCGGTACGTGAGCGAAGTCGTCACGCTGTTCGCTTTCGTCGATCTGCTCGTCTTCCTGCACAAAGCGTTTGGTGGTCGGGTGCTTCGGATGCAGGAACACTTCGGCTACCGAGCCTTGCTCGACGATCACGCCGGCGTCCATCACGGCCACCTGGTCGCAGACCCGGCGGATCACGTCCATTTCGTGGGTGATCAACACGATGGTCAGTTTCAGCTCGCGATTGATCTCGGCCAGCAATTGCAGGACCGATGCAGTGGTTTGCGGGTCGAGGGCGCTGGTGGCTTCATCGCACAGCAGGATTTTTGGCTTGGTCGCCAGGGCGCGGGCAATGCCGACACGCTGCTTTTGCCCGCCGGACAATTGCGCCGGGTACTTTTTCGCGTGGTCGGACAAGCCGACCCGCGCCAGCAACTCGGCCACGCGCGAGTCGATCTCGCTGCGCGACAGTTCGCCGGCCAGGGTCAGCGGCAGTGCGACGTTGTCGGCGACGGTCTTGGAGGCCAGCAGGTTGAAGTGCTGGAAAATCATCCCGACCTGCTGACGGAATCGGCGCAGGCCGTTGGCGTCGAGCGCGGTGACTTCTTCACCGTCGACGGTGATCTTGCCGCCACTGGCGTTTTCCAGGCGATTGATAAGACGCAGCAGGGTACTTTTTCCTGCGCCGGAATGACCGATCAAGCCGAAAACCTGCCCGTTCTCAATCGTCAGACTGGTCGGATGCAGCGCGGGGATTTCCTTACCGGCGACGCGGTAGGTTTTATGGACGTTTTGAAACTCGATCACGTAGCGAACCTTGTGGGGCGCGTTGGAAAAGGGTCAGCGGTTAGCCGGGCGCGCATTTTAGCCTGTCCGTATAGAGGTTCTTAGCATTTATTTCGCATTTGTCCTGTCATTTGGCAATAACGCGATCAAAGGTCAGAAAAAAGGAACGGCTGAATAAGCTCATCAGTCACTACTTAGGCCACTGGAATATGCCTGAGGAGTTCACGCCTGATGAGTACCAAGAAGCCTGCTGCCACCAAGAGCGTCCTGGCCGGGACCGATACCCCGGATCGCCACAACACCAATGCCAAGCTCGACAACCTGGAAACATTTCGCTCCGATGCCACTGAGCAGGCCTTGCGCACCAACCAGGGCGTGAAGGTGGCGGACAACCAGAACACCCTGAAGGCCGGGGCCCGCGGGCCGTCGCTGCTGGAAGATTTCATCATGCGTGAAAAGATCACGCATTTTGATCACGAGCGCATTCCCGAACGCATCGTTCACGCTCGCGGCACCGGCGGCCACGGTTATTTCCAGAGCTATGAAAACCACTCGATGCTGACCAAGGCCGGTTTCCTGCAGGACGCCGCGAAGAAAACCCCGGTGTTCGTGCGCTTTTCCACGGTACAGGGGCCGCGAGGGTCAGGCGATACCGTGCGTGATGTGCGGGGTTTCGCCGTGAAGTTCTTCACCGACGAAGGCAACTTCGACTTGGTGGGCAATAACATGCCGGTGTTCTTCATACAGGATGCGATCAAGTTTCCCGACTTCGTGCACGCGGTCAAACCCGAGCCGCATAACGAGATCCCTACCGGTGGCTCGGCCCATGACACTTTCTGGGACTTTGTTTCGTTGGTGCCGGAGTCGGCGCACATGGTGATGTGGGCAATGTCCGACCGGGCGATCCCGAAAAGCCTGCGCAGCATGCAGGGCTTCGGCGTGCACACCTTTCGCCTGATCAATGCCGAGGGCAAGTCGCGCTTCGTCAAATTCCACTGGCGCCCTACGGCCGGCACTTGCTCCCTGGTGTGGGACGAAGCGCAGAAGCTTGCGGGAAAGGATGCCGACTACCATCGGCGTGATCTGTGGGAATCGATTGAGATCGGCGACTACCCGGAATGGGAGTTGGGGGTGCAGGTCATCGAAGAAGAAAACGAACATGCCTTCGATTTCGACATTCTCGATCCGACCAAGCTGATTCCCGAAGAACTCGTGCCCATCACACCGTTGGGCAAGATGGTGCTGAACCGCAACCCGGACAACTTCTTCGCCGAAACCGAGCAGGTTGCCTTCTGCCCCGGGCATATCGTCCCCGGCATCGATTTCTCCAACGACCCTCTGCTGCAAGGCCGATTGTTTTCCTACACCGACACGCAAATCAGCCGACTCGGCGGGCCGAACTTTCACGAGATCCCGATCAACCGTCCGGTGTCGCCGTTCCACAACGGTCAGCGGGATGCCCAACACCGCACCACCATCGACAAGGGACGTGCGTCTTATGAGCCGAACTCCATCGATGGCGGCTGGCCAAAGGAAACACCTGTTTCGGCGCAGGATGGAGGATTCGAGAGTTATCCGGAGCGCATCGACGCCAACAAGATTCGCCAGCGCAGCGAGTCGTTCGCTGACCACTTCTCCCAGGCTCGCTTGTTTTTCAACAGCATGAGTGAGCATGAGCGGGAGCACATCATTTCGGCCTACAGTTTTGAGTTGGGCAAGGTAGAGCGCGAGGCGATCCGGGCTCGGGAAGTGAACGAAATTCTCGCCAATATCGATCTGGAGTTGGCCAAGCGCGTGGCGCAGAACCTTGGATTGCCTGCGCCGGCTCGAGGAACCGTCGAGGTGCGCAAAACCGCGCCGGATCACTCTCCGGCATTGAGCCAGGCCAATCTGTTGCCGGAGAACATCAAGACGCGAAAAGTCGCGATTCTGGCGGCCAATGGCGTTGATAGCGCCGCGATTGATGCGATGAAGAAAGCGCTTGCAGCGGAGGGGGCTCACGCGAAATTACTGGGGCCGACCTCTGCACCCGTGAAAACCGCCGATGGCAAAACCCTGGCGGTCGATGCTTCGATGGAGGGCTCGCCGTCGGTGGCATTCGACGCGGTGTTCGTGCCGGGCGGAGCCGCGTCGATCAAGGCGCTGAGTACGGACGGCGTGGCGTTGCATTACCTGCTGGAGGCATACAAACATCTCAAGGCTATCGCCTTGCAAGGTGAAGCGAAGCAGTTGCTGGATGTATTGAAGCTGGAGGCTGATTCGGGATTGATCGTGGGGACTGATGCGAAGTTGATCAAAGCGTTTTTCGCCGCGATCGGGCAGCATCGGGTTTGGGACAGGGAGGCGAAGGCCAGGGCGATTCCAGCCTGAGGATCTTCGGAGCTAGATAAATCATCGCGAGCAGGCTCGCTTCCACATTGGATCTGTATAAAGACGCAGAACCATTGTGGGAGCGAGCCTGCTCGCGAAGCTTTTTAAGGTTTGCGTGGACTCAGAACCATCTGCGCCGGAACACTGCGCAAAATCTGCCGCTCCAGCTTCAGGTCAAACTCGGGATCGAGCTTTTTCACCCGTTTTGTCAGCAATGTCGCCAGCCAAGGGTAATCATTGGTGCGTGGAGCCTGAATGCTCACGTCGCACTGAAAATTCACCACATCGGCGGCGATGGCATCCAGTTGGCGACGCAGTTTGCCCATATCGTTGATATTCAGCGAGACCGTGGTGCTTTCAGCCGTCAGATCGATGACCTTGGCTTTTGGCTTGGCTTCGGCAGCCTTCAGGGCCGCTTCGGCTTTTTCCAGCTCGGCCTTGCGCGCCTGGGCAATCGAGCCGTTGACTCCGCCGGTCAGTGCCGGAGCCTTGGGCATCAACGAGCGGGCACGGCTCAGGGCGGTCGCAGCGGCATCCACATCACCTTTTTGCAGCACGATCTGGCTGCGGCGCAGATAGGCTTCGGCCAGTTGCCGCTGGTACTGCTCAAGGGACGCATCGTTGGGCGATTCGGCCTGCAAGGCCGCCAATTGGTCTTCGGCGGTGGCCAGTTCATCGCTGGCGATGTTTTGCTCCAGCTGTACGATGGCCGTGGCTCGCGCATTGGCAGCCTCGGTGGCCGCCGGTGGCGTGCTTTGGCAGGCGCCCAGCAGCAAAGAAAATGCGACAAGGAGCAGATAACGGGAGGCGAACGACTTCATTCCTGCGACTCTCTATTTGCGCAAAAAACGAGCAAGTCTACACCCCTCGACGGGGCAGAACAAAACTCAGCAGAAACAGCGCGGCGGCTGCCACCACAATCGACGGGCCGGCCGGGGTGTCCTTGAACCAGGACAACGCCAGACCGCCACACACGGCGAGTATGCCCAGCAGGCTCGCGCCCAGTGCCATCTGTTCCGGCGAGCGGGCGTGACGTTGTGCCGCCGCCGCCGGGATGATCAGCAATGAAGTGATCAGTAACACGCCGACAATCTTCATCGCCACGGCAATCACCACGGCGATCAGCAACATCAGCGCCAGACGCAATCCGGCCACCGGAAGGCCTTCGACCCTGGCCAGTTCTTCATGCACCGTGATCGCCAGCAATGGCCGCCACAATGCAACCAGCAAGGCCAGCACGGCCGCACTGCCGCCAAGAATCCAGGCCAGATCGGTTGGACTGATTGCCAGCAGGTCACCGAACAGATAGGCCATTAGGTCAATCCGCACTTCGTGCATGAAGCTTAGTACCACCAGGCCTAGAGAGAGCGTGCTGGGTGCGAGAATTCCCAAAAGCGTGTCGGATGCCAATGGCTGGCGTTGTTGCAAGGTCACCAGTAACACCGCCAGCAGCAGGCAACCAACGGTCACGGCAACCGTCGGGCTGACATCCAGCAGGAAGCCCAGGGCCACGCCGAGCAATGCCGCGTGGGACAGGGTGTCGCCAAAATAAGCCATGCGCCGCCAGACCACGAAAGACCCCAGCGGGCCTGCGACAACGGCCAGGGCCAGGCCTGCAAGCAGGGCGTAGAGCAGAAAATCAGCCATGCTTGCAGCCATCTCCGTGAACATGGGGTTGGCCCGATGCGGGCGCCTTGACCACTGAACCGTGCAAGTCGTGGGCGTGGTCGTGATGGTGGTGATAAATCGCCAGGCTTTGTGCGTTTTTTCCGAACAGCTCGACGAACGCCGGATCGCCGCTGACCTGCTCGGGATGGCCTGAACAGCAGACGTGACGATTGAGGCAAACCACCTGATCCGTGGTGCTCATCACCAGATGCAAATCGTGGGAGACCATCAGCACACCGCAACCGTGACGGTCGCGCAGGCGGGTGATCAGGCTGTACAGCTCAGCCTGGCCGGCCACGTCGACACCCTGTACCGGTTCGTCGAGAACCAGCAGTTCCGGTTCGCGCAACAAGGCCCGGGCCAGCAGCACGCGTTGCATTTCGCCACCGGAAACGCTTTGCACCGGGCTGTCGATGACCTGTTCGGCGCCGACTTCCTTGAGTGCCGCCAAGGCCATTGCACGGTCTACGCCCGGCACCAGGCGCAGGAAGCGCAGCACCGACAGCGGCAGGGTCGGGTCGACATGAAGTTTCTGCGGCATGTAGCCGACCCGCAGTTTCGGCTTGCGCCAGACGTTGCCGCTGTCCGGTTTCAACAGGCCGAGCACGGCACGTACCAGTGTGGTTTTGCCGGCGCCATTGGGGCCGATCAGGGTCACGATCTGCCCCGGCTCGACACTCAACTCAATGTTGTCCAGCACCGGTTGCCCGGCGAACGTGACGGCAACCTGCTCTAGACGGATCAGCGCGTTGCTCATCAAGCCCCCTGGCAACCCGAGCACAGACCGACCACTTCGACGGTCTGGCCTTCGACGATAAACCCGACATCCCTGGCGCTGGCAATGATCGCGTCGCTGATGGATTTTTGCTCGAGCTCGATGGCGGCGTGGCACACACGGCAGATCAGGAACTGACCCTGATGTGCATGTTCCGGGTGATTGCAGCCGATGAAGGCGTTGAGCGAGGAAATCCGATGGACCAGGCCGTTTTCCAGCAGGAAATCCAGCGCGCGATATACCGTCGGCGGCGCGGCGCGGCGACCGTCCTGCTCGCTGAGGACCGCAAGAATGTCGTAGGCACCCAGCGGCTTGTGGCTTTGCCACACCAGTTCCAGCACGCGCCGGCGCAATGCGGTCAGGCGCAGGCCTTGACGAGCGCACAGGGCATCGGCCTCGGACAAAGCACTGTGAACGCAATGCGAGTGGTCGTGGGGGCGGCTGGCAATCGGTGTTTTTAGCATGAGCGGCGACGAGTTTTGTGAGAGACGTTATTATGTTACCCGTTCTCGCCTCTTCGAGTGGTCATCGTGTCCCGTCTTTTTTCTATCTTTGTCGCATTTTTCGCAAGTTTTCTGCTGATCGGTCCGGCGCAGGCCGAGGTCAAGGTCCTTACCAGCATCAAGCCCCTGCAGTTGATCGCCGCGGCGGTGCAGGACGGCGTGGCGATTCCTGAGGTCTTGCTGCCACCGGGTGCCTCGCCGCACAACTATGGGCTGCGCCCTTCCGACGTACGCAAGGTGCAATCGGTGGACCTGCTGTACTGGATCGGCCCGGACATGGAAGGT
Organism: Pseudomonas sp. GW821-FHT07G06; assembly: GCF_058986625.1. NCBI lineage: Bacteria > Pseudomonadati > Pseudomonadota > Gammaproteobacteria > Pseudomonadales > Pseudomonadaceae > Pseudomonas > Pseudomonas sp. GW821-FHT07G06. Next base: position 767 of record NZ_JBYSVW010000003.1, on the reverse strand, counting down.
TTCCTGCCGCGGGTGCTCAATGGTCGTACGCTGCCCAGTGTCGCCGTGCAGGATTTGCCAGGCATGAAACTGCGCCGTTTTGCCGAAGATAGCCACTCCCACGCCGAAGAAGCCGACGACCACGACCACGATCATCGCCCAGGCAGCCTGGATGCACATTTGTGGCTGTCGCCGGTCAACGCCCGGGTCATCGCCACGAAAATGGCGGCAGACCTGAGTGCCGTCGATCCTGACAACGCCGTGCGCTATCAAAGCAACCTGAAAGCCTTCGACGAGCGTCTCGATGCGTTGGATGCGCGCCTGAAGAAACGCCTGGCCGATGTTCAGGGCAAGCCTTACTTCGTGTTCCACGAAGCGTTCGATTACTTCGAAGACGCCTACGGCCTGAAGCACGTGGGTGTGTTCAGTGTCGCGGCCGAAGTGCAACCCGGTGCCCAGCATGTCGCGGCGATGCGCGCGCGCCTGCAGGAAGTCGGCAAGACCTGCGTGTTCAGCGAACCACCGCTGCGTCCGCGCCTGGCGGAAACCCTGGTGGCGGGTTTGCCGGTGAAGCTGGCGGAACTGGATGCGTTGGGCGGGTACACGCCGGCGACGGCCCAGGGCTATGAGCAGGTGCTGGAGAAATTGGGGAATGATCTGGCGGGGTGCCTGGAGTCGTTGTAACCGCTGAAACAAAAAGATCGCAGCCTGCGGCTCGGGCGCACTGACCCAGGGCGTACCGAGTTCGGCCGGCGTACCGGCAGCGTTCGCCAAACATACCCTGACCC
>NZ_JBYSVW010000002.1:673253-675093 GCF_058986625.1 Pseudomonas sp. GW821-FHT07G06 | reverse complement strand
GCGCCATTGGCCCCGATCACCAGGGTGCCGACGTTGGCGATGGTCGCCGTCTGGCCGGCGTTGAAAGTCCCAGGAACACCGTCAATGGTGAAGTTCACCACGCTGACTGGACCGTCGACACTAGAGGTCCCCGTCAACACGCTGCCGGTCACGGCCGTGTCTTCAGCGGTGGTCACGCGCTCGCTCGCGTCGGTGAAGCTGTCGTCGACCGGGGTGACGTTGATGTTCAGGGTCGAGGTGACATTGCTTCCAGAGCCGTCGGTGACGGTGTAGCTCACCGTGGGTACCGTGCCGTTGTAATTGGCGTCCGGGGTGAAGGTGTAGGCGCCATTGGCCCCGATGACCAGGGTGCCGACATTGGCGATGGTCGCCGTCTGGCCCGCTGTGAAGGTGCCAGGAACGCCGTCGATGGTGAAATTCACCACGCTGACCGGACCGTCGACGCTGCTCGTGCCAGTGAGGACGCTGCCGGTCACGGCCGTGTCTTCGGCGGTGGTCACGCTTTCGCTGATGTCGGTAAAGCTGTCGTCGACCGGGGTGACGTTGATGGTCAGAGTCGAGGTGACGTTGCTGCCGGAACCGTCGGTGACGGTGTAGCTCACGGTTGGCACGCTGCCGTTGTAATTTTCGGCAGGCGTGAAGGTGTAGGCGCCGTTGGCGCCGATCACCAGGGTGCCGACGTTGGCGATGGTCGCCGTCTGGCCGGCGACGTAGGTGGTATCACCGATGGTGAAGTTGACCACGCTGACCGGGCCGTCGACGCTGCTCGTGCCGGTGAGGACGCTGCCGCTGACGGCAGTGTCTTCCTGGGTGGAGACCGTCTCGCCGATGTCGGTGAAGCTGTCATCGACCGGGGTGACGCTGATGGTCAGGGTCGAAGTGACGTCCGTGCCCGAACCATCGGTCACGGTGTAACTCACGGTCGGCACGCTGCCGTTGTAATTGGCGTCCGGGGTAAAGGTGTAGGCGCCGTTGGCGCCGATCACCAGGGTGCCGACGTTGGCGATGGTCGCGGTGCTGCCGGCGGCGTAGGTGGTTTCACCAATGGTGAAGTTGAGTACGCTGACCGGGCCATCGACGCTCGAGGTGCCGGTGAGAACGCTGCCGCTGATGGCGGTGTCTTCGCTGGTGGTCACGCTTTCGCTGAGGTCGGTGAAGCTGTCATCGACCGGGGTGACGCTGATGTTCAAGGACGAGGTGACATTGCTGCCCGAACCGTCAGTGACGGTGTAGCTCACCGTTGGCACGCTGCCGTTGTAATTTTCGGCAGGCGTGAAGGTGTAGGCGCCGTTGGCGCCGATGACCAGGGTGCCGACGTTGGCGATGGTCGCCGTCTGGCCGGCGGTGAAGGTGCCAGGAACGCCGTCGATGGTGAAATTAACCACGCTGACCGGACCGTCGACGCTCGAAGTGCCGGTTAGGACGCTGCCGGTGATGGCGGTGTCTTCAGTGGTGGTCACGCTTTCGCTGAGGTCGGTGAAGCTGTCGTCAACTGGGGTGACGCTGATGTTCAGGGTCGAGGTGACATTGCTTCCAGAGCCGTCGGTGACGGTGTAGCTGACGGTGGGCACCGTGCCGTTGTAGTTGGCATCCGGGGTAAAGGTGTAGGCGCCGTCGGCCCCGATCACCAGGGTGCCGACATTGGCGATGGTCGCGGTGCTGCCAGCGGCGTAGGTGGTATCACCGATGGTGAAGTTCACCACGCTGACCGGGCCGTCGACACTCGAGGTACCGGTAAGGACGCTGCCGGTCACCGGGGCATCTTCAGTGGTGGTCACGCTTTCGCTGAGGTCGGTGAAGCTGTCGTCAACTGGGGTGACGCTGATGTTCAGGGTCGAGG